>JACRPR010000083.1 GCA_016223105.1 Chloroflexota bacterium
ACCGTGCTGTTGTGGCCCAGCGAACGCGTCAAGCTATTGATGCGCTTTGAAGATTTCCCAGGGATGTTTTTGTACCACTGTCACAACTTGGAACACGAGGATCAAGGGTTGATGCGAAACTATTTGATCCAAGCGTGAACCAGGTCGGTAATTTCAAATGCCCGCGCTTGCAATACGCGCGGAATACAAAAGGAGAAAAAAATGATGGGTGGATTTGGATTCGGCGGAATGGTGTTCGGCGGTTTGCTGATGATCGCCTTCTGGGTTTTGATTATCGGCGGCGCGGTGTGGCTCGTGGTCACGCTCGCGCGCAACAATCAAGGTTTGACGGCGGCGACCGCATCCGGGCAAATGCCGTTGGCGCTTTTGCAGACGCGTTACGCTAAAGGTGAAATCACCAAAGAACAGTTCGAACAATTACGGCGCGATCTGGGCGCGTAAACATTTCGAATCGCGCGCAAACTCGCCGCGCCCATCGCGGACGCGGCGAGTTTGCGTTTGCGCGCAATCTCCGATGGTGATAAGATGGCGCGGCAAACTGATTGCCAAGAAAGTAAAAACCGATGAGTGAAACAAAACCGATTCGCGTCGTGCTTGCCGACGATCACGCGGTCGTTCGCAAAGGCATCCGCGAATTTCTCGAAGAAGACCCGGCGATTCGCGTCGTCGCCGAAGCGAGTGATGGCGCAGACGCGGTCGTGTGCGTCGCGCGCGAAAAACCGGATGTCGCCGTCTTGGACATTCAGATGCCGAAAATGAACGGGATGGACGCGACGCGCCAAATCAAAAAAGAATTTCCGGGCACGCGCGTTTTGATTCTCACCGCGTACGACGACGATCCGTACATCTTCGCCGCGCTCCAAGCCGGCGCAAACGGCTATCTGCTCAAGACCGCGAGCTCGGATGAAATTTGTCGCGCGGTGCGCGCGATTGCCGCGGGCGAATCCGCGCTCTCGCCAACCATCGCGAAAAAATTGGTGCAACGCGCGGCGGGCGTTGAAACCGCGCGCGATGAAATCATCGAGCCATTGACCGAACGTGAACTCGACGTGTTGCGTCTCGCCGCCAAAGGAATGAGCAACAAACAAATCGGCGGCACACTTTCGATTAGCGATCGCACCGTGCAAGGACACCTCGCGAACATTTATTCCAAACTCAACGTCACCACGCGCACCGAAGCCGTGCTCTTTGCGTTGCGCGAAAAATGGATCGCGTTGCAGTGAGCAGTGAACAGTGAACAGTGAACTGTTGACTGTTCACTGTTCACTGACGACTGACGACTATGTTTCGAGACCTTCGCACCCAACTTCTCCTCTGGACGATTTTGCCGCTTGGCGCGATTCTCATTGTGATCGCGTATCTGGGCGTCAACAGTCATCAAGCCGCGATGCGCGAAATGGTCGCCGAGCGCGATGGCGTGGTCGCGCGCGTCGCCGCCGCGCAATGGTCGGACGCGTTGTTGGACCACGCGCGCTTGCTGTCCACGCTCGACCCCGCGCGGTGCGATGCGAATTGCGCCGCGTTCGACGGCGGCATCGCGTTGTTCGACGCACAAGCAAATTTGTTGCGCGCGTACCCATCGAACGCGGTGTGGGACGCACCGCGTCGCCGCGCGCCCACGCGCGATGCGCTTGCCAATTCATTCTCATTCCCATTTAGCGAAGGCGACGCGTTACGCGCGCTTGTCGCGATTCCGCAAGCGAACAATTTTCTGGTCGGCGCGTTCACTCTGCCGCCGATTGCCGACCTGGGTTTTGGCGGACATGGCACGGCATACTTGGTGGATGCGCGCGGCAAAATTATCGCGCATCCACACGCATCGCGCATCGGCGAAGATATGTCGCGCCACGCCGGTATTGTCGAGGTGATGCGCGGCGAAAGCGGCGCGACGTTTCATCACGCGGACAATGGCGCGGAAATCGTCATCGGGTACGCGCCGATCGCGCCAACGGGCTGGGGCTTGCTCGTCGAAGAACCCTGGGAAGAAATTGTCGCGCCGATGTTTCAGTACTCGGTGCTCTTGCCGTTGATGCTCGCGCTCGCGGCGGTCGTCGCGCTCGGCGCGGTGTATTTTGGAATTCGCAACGTCATTCGCCCTTTGCAAAATCTCGCGCAAGCCGCGAATCGCATCGCGTATGGCGATTATCGCGCGGCGGAGCAAACTGTCGGCGGCGTGCAAGAAATCGAATCTCTGCGCGAAACGCTCGACGCAATGGCGCGCCAGGTCAACGCGGCGCAACGCGCGATGCAAGATTACATTACCGCGATGACGCGCGGACAGGAAGACGAACGGATTCGGCTCGCGCGCGAATTGCACGACGACACGATTCAATCGCTGATCGCGTTGCAACAACGCGTCGAGATGGTCGAAAAAGCGTTGAGCCAAGACCCGGCGCGCGCCAACGAAAAAATCCGGGAACTGCGCGAACTCGTTGCAAGCTCGCTAACTTCGGTGCGCCGTTTCGTGCGCGATTTGCGCCCGACGTATCTCGAAGAACTGGGGCTGATTCCCGCACTCGAAATGTTATCGCGCGAGGCGCGCGCGAGTTTTCAAATCGTCGGCGAGGAAACGCGGCTCGACGCAGAACGCGAACTCGCGTTGTATCGCATCGCGCAAGAAGCGTTACGCAATGTCGCGAAACACGCGCGCGCACAAACGATCACGCTGACAGTAACGTTCGATACGCGCGAGGTCGCGATCACGATTGAAGACGACGGCGTGGGCTTTGCCGCGCCGGACGCGCCGACCGCGTACGCGCGCGCGGGGCATTTCGGTTTGATGGGGATGCAAGAACGCGCGCAATTGTTCGGCGGCAAGGTGTACGTAAAATCGGAGCGCGGCAAGGGGACGAAGGTGGTCGCGTTCGTGCCGGTTAGTGCGGTAGTTGGATAGTTGGATAGTGCGATAGTTGCGACCTTGCGATGGGTAGAGCCCCGTCGCAAGGTTTTTTATTTTCGCGAGTACGCCATTCGGCGCGCGCGCTGATGCGTGGTTTTGCGCGTGTGTGTTGGCGGGGCTCGGCGTAAAATCGAAATGGATGTAATTATTTTTCGCGCAACTAGGAGACGGAATGTCCAATCAACCGATTCGAAAAACGCAAGCACGCGTCGTTGAACGCGAACGCGCGCGCGCGCGTCGCCAAGCGGAACAACGCGATCTGCTCTCGCGCAGTTTGCCATTTGTGATTGGCGCGGCGGTCGTGTTGTTCGCCATCGTCGTCGCGATTTTTGTCGCGACGAATCAAACGCCGTCAAACGCGGGTGGCGCGCGCCTCCAAGTTGATCGCGAGCAAATTGAGGCGCATTGAAACTCGATGTGCCGCGCGTCGTTACCGCGTTGGAAGGATGTTGACCGTCGCCGATTGTCGTCGGTCAGACGACTCTACAACCCGGTCAGTCCACGGCGATTTCGACCGAGTTTACAATGCACGAAGGAATGGGCGGCAAGCACTTGTTTGAAATTCTAATCAAGACGAATGACGCAACGCAACCGCTCAAAAAATTATTGATCGCGTCGAACTGGGTGCCGCGATAAAAATAGTCGGAGGTTTCCACCTCCGATTTTTTTGTTGAATCATTCAGCGGCGCGCCATTTGGCGTACCCGTATCTCCAATCGCGCGCGCCATTTTGCGAATGAAAAAATCCGCCGAGCGACGGTAGAATTTTGAGCAACCTTGTGATAAATTGAACACAGATTCGGAACTCTAAAGGAGAGAAAAAAATGGCACGACTTACTTCATATCGAAACGGTGAGATGATCGATCCGCCAATCACGCGGTTCGTTTTCTCGGACACGCGCTTGGCGTGGATCTGGTTGATCGTGCGGCTGTATATGTCGTACACCTGGATCACGTCGGGTTGGGGCAAGTTCACCAATCCCGCGTGGATGAATACGGGCGATGCGCTCAAAAACTATTGGGGCAACGCGCTCAAGACGGATCCCCGACCTGTGATTACGTTCGATTGGTACCGCGTGTTCATTCAATTCCTCGTGGACGCGCAAGCGTACACCTGGTTCGCCAAAATCGTCGTCGCCGGCGAATTGCTGATCGGCATCGCGTTATTGCTCGGCGTGTTCACCGGCATCGCCGCGCTCTTTGGCGGATTTATGAACTGGAACTTTATGATGGCAGGCACGACGAGCGTCAACCCGGTTTTCTTCACACTCTCGATTTTGTTAATCCTCGCGTGGAAGACAGCCGGATACTGGGGTGTTGATCGTTTCCTCTTGCCCGCGCTCGGCGCGCCGTGGAAACCTGGGTTTATCGCGCGTCCACCTGAACGCGCAACCGGCTCTGCGTTAGCCGAATAACTGAATCGCGCTTACTTGGAAACGGTTGCCCGCGCGGGCGACCGTTTCCTCTTTATTTTACTGCGGGCATACGCCAAATGGCTTGCCGCGAAACAAGATAGATTGCGCTAATCCCAAGAGTTGTTTCGCGCTACACTTGGGGTGAAAGATTCACGAAGATGAACTCACGCGAAATTTCGTTTGCGATTCAAGGAATGACGTGCGCGAATTGCGCGATCACTATCGAGCGCGCATTGACGCGACGCGATGGCGTCATTGCCGCGCGCGTGAATTACGCGTCCGAACGCGCGACCATCACGTTCGATCCCGCGCGCGTATCGGCGGAACAGATCGTGCGCGTGATCGCGACGCAAGGATTCACCGCCCAAACTCGGCGCGCGATGCGCTCGCTCGCCAGCGTCCTGCGCGGCGAACGGATCGCCGGTTTTGCGCGCCACGCGTTCGTCAATGTGCGCGCGGATTGGCTCGCGCGTACGATTGAACTCGAATGGCTTGCGGATGCTGAGGATGCCCAAGCGTTGCCACGCGCGCGCGTCGTCGCGTTGATCGCGCGTGCGCCGGTATTTATTGGCGTGCTCGCGGCGCTGGGAATGTTCGCGCTGTATGTTTTGATTTTAACGGTCTTTCAAGATTTCGCGCACGCGCTTCAACAAGCGCGCCAGGATTGGTTTTGGGTTGGCTTGGTGTCGTTAGGATTCGGCGCGCAGATGGGATTGTATTCGCATCTGCGCTGGCTTGTCAGCGCGGCAAACGCGGTCAGTGCGACCGCGGCGGCCGGCGCAGGCACAACCACTTCGACACTTGGAATGGTCGCGTGTTGCGCGCATCATCTCACCGATCTCGCGCCGCTCGTCGCGCTCACCGGCGCAAGCAGTTTGTCCGGCGCGATCGCGTTTCTCAACGAATGGAAGTACGCGTTCATCGCGTTGGGTCTCGTCGTCAACGCGCTGGGGATCGTGATTACGGTTCGCACGATTCGCAAATCGCGCGCGCATTTGAACGCGTTCGTGATGAACGCCGTTCATTGAAATCGAGGACTTGAAATGAATCACACCAAACATTTGCTCATCATGCTCGCGTGCTGTCTCGTTCCGCTCGCGCTCATTCTCGCGGTAAGCATCTTTGGACTTTCGCTCGGCGCGTTGCAACCGCTTGTCCCGTTCGCGCTCGTGTTGCTGTGTCCGCTAATGATGCTGATGATGATGCGCGGAATGGGGCACGATCACGGTAACGCGCAACCGCCCACAAACGCGCACACTGCGCCAACGAAATCCCAGGTATCCAAAGAAATAACGCCGCATCATTGAAATAAAAATGCGGCATCGCGAATTCGCGATGCCGCATCCAACCCATTGGCAAAGTTATTTAACGATCAGTTGAGCGATCATCCCCGCCTCTTTGTGCCCCACCACCGTGCAAAGCACATCGTACGTTCCCGGTCGCGTCGGCGTAAATTCAATCACGGATGATTTTTTCGCGACGGCGGCAACGTGCAATTTCGGTTGGATCGCCATATTGCTCATTTCGTGTCCATGCGCGTCCGTCGTCGTTTTGACATCGCTCACCAAAATTTCAATGACACTAAAATCGTGTTCGACCGTGCCTTTGTTGAGCAAGGTCAATTTTACCGGCTTGCCCGCTTCAACCTCAAGCGTTGCCGGTAAAAAATTAAATTCGTTTGCCTCGACTTGAATCGCTTGCACCGCGCGCGTATCGGTTGCGCCGCACGCGGTCAATCCCAACGCGAGCGCGACGAACAAACCAAACCCAAATTGTTTCATCGTTCCCCTCCTCGATAGACTATGCGTGATTGTATTGCGCTCGCACAAAAATAGCAACCGCCATTTGACGTACTGGATCGAAGGAGTGAATTAGAATGGTATTAAAAATCAGCGCGCTCGCGCTCGCCCTGCTAATCCTGGTCGCGTGCGCGAACGCGACGCCGACAGCTCCCGCGCCCAGCGTCGCGCGGTTTGACCCGGTTTCGAATTCGGGCGGTAGTGTAACCGTGGACGTGCAACTGCTCGATTTTCAAATCAATCAACCGCTCGTGTTTACTGTGGCGATGAACACCCATTCGGTTGATCTCGTGGATGATCTGACCCAGACCGCGATTTTGCGTGATGACGCCGGGAAAGAGTACGCGCCAATCGCGTGGGAGGGCGCGGGACCGGGCGGACATCATCGCGAAGGCAAACTGAAATTCGCGGCGTTCAAGACCAAGCCCAAGTCCGTCGAACTCGTAATCAAAAACCTGGCGCAAGTTTCCGCGCGCACATTTCGGTGGGAGATCAACTAAACCGATGCCGAATTTCGCCGAGTATTATTTTTATCTCACGCAGTTGACCGCGCCGATTCGCATCGCGCTCGCCGAGTTGAGCGATAGCACGACGATTCCCTTGCTTACGGCGTTCGTGCTGGGATTGATCGGCGCGTTCAGTCCGTGCCAACTTTCGACGAACGTCGCCGCATTCGCGTTCATCTCGCGCGAGGTCGCGGCATCAGAGCGCGTCGCGCGTTCGGCAGTCGCGTATGCGTTCGGCAAAATTCTCGTCTACAGCATCGTCGGCGGCGCGGCGATTTTATTGGGGATTCAACTCGCACAAGTTTCGATTCCCGTCGTCGTTTTTACGCGCAAAGCAATGGGACCGATTTTGATTTTGCTGGGTCTGCTGATGCTCGGCGTCATCAAAATTTCTTTGCCGATTTTTGCGCGCGGCGCGGAACACTTGCGCCAAAACCTGGTCGAACGGCGCGACACGCGCGGCGCGTTCTTGCTCGGCATCGCATTTTCATTCGCCGCGTGTCCAACGTTGTTTGTGCTTTTCTTCGGCACGCTGATCCCGCTCGCGGTCGCGTCGTTCGGCGGTATCACTTTCCCGGCGATTTTTGCGCTTGGCACCATCGTGCCGTTGATGTTGTTCGTTACGCTCGTCGCATCGGGCGCGCAAAGCATCACGCCGCTCGCGAAAAAATTGCGCGCCGCCGACGTTTGGATTGCGCGCGCGGCGGCGAGCATTTTCATTTTGATCGGCATCAATTAAATTTTGTTGTACTGGTTCGTCTAACCGGTTTTTGGATCCAACACCGCGCGCACGCGCCGCGCGCCTTGCCCGACCGATTCTTGTTTCGCGATTTTGAAATGCCCCAGTTCGCCGGTGCGTTGAACGTGCGGACCGCCGCACACTTCTTTTGAAAACGATCCCATCGAGTACACCTTGACCTGGTCGCCGTACTTTTCGCCAAAGAACGCGAGCGCGCCGGACTTGATCGCTTGATCGAGCGACATCACCGCGATTGAAACCGGCAAATCATTTTCGATTTGCTGATTCACAATGTTTTCGATTTGCGCGATTTGTTCCGGCGTCAATTTTTCCGCGTACGCAAAATCGAACCGCAAGCGTTCGGCGGTGATGTTCGATCCCATTTGCCGGACGCTCGCACCCAGCACCGCGCGCAATGCTTGATGTAACAAATGCGTCGCGGTGTGCAAGCGCGTTGTCTGTTCCGCGTGATCGGCTAACCCACCTTTGAATTTTTGCTCCGAACCGCGCCGTGAAATTTCCTGATGCGCGCGATACAACGCGTCAAACCCGGCTTCGTCAACCGATAAACCTTGCTCGCGCGCCAACTCAATTGTGAGCGATAGCGGAAACCCAAACGTTTCGAACAGATTGAACGCGTCCGGCGCGGCGATTTCGTTCGCGCCGAGATCGCGCGTGAGTTCAGCGACTTTGTGATACTCGCGCAAACCGCGTTCGAGCGTCGCTTTGAATTTCGATTCTTCGCGATCGAGTTCGTCCGCGATGTGCGCGCGGTTCTGTTCCAATTCGGGATACGCGGACGCGAACATCGCGACGACGATGCCGGAAAAATCCGCGCAGAAATTGTGCGCGATGCCGAGCGCGTTCGCGTACCGCACCGCGCGCCGGATCAATCGCCGCACCACGTACCCGGCTTCAACGTTCGACGGCATCGCGCCATCCGCAATCGCGAAGGTTGCCGCGCGCAAATGATCCGCGATCACGCGGAACGGTTTCGGATCATCCGCGTACTTTTTGCGTGCGAGTTCCTCGACGCGCGCGATCAACGGCGCGAGCGTTTCGACGCGAAAGACATCATCAAATCCTTGCAGAACCGCCGCCGTGCGATCCACGCCCATCCCAGTATCCACATTTTGCTGACTCAGTTTGATGAATCGTCCGTCGGCAGTTTTGTTGTACTCCATAAACACATTGTTCCAAATTTCAAACCACTTGCCGCACGCGCAACCCGGCGCGCAACCGGGATGACCTGGTTTGCCGGTGTCGTAAAAAATTTCCGAGTCGGGTCCGCACGGACCGGTCGCGCCCGCTGGTCCCCACCAATTATCTTTTTTCGGCAGAAAATAAATGCGTTCGTCCGGGATTCCCAAGCGTTGCCAGATGCCGGCGGTGTCGTCATCGCGCGGCGCGTCCGTATCGCCCGCGAAAACCGTGACCGCGAGCCGCACCGGATCGAGCGCGAGAACCTGGGTCAGAAATTCGTAACTCCACGCGAGCGATTCGGTTTTGAAATAATCGCCGAGCGACCAGTTGCCGAGCATTTCGAAAAATGTGAGATGCGACGCGTCGCCCACCTCGTCAATGTCGTCGGTGCGTAAACATTTTTGCGCGTTCACGAGTCGCCGCCCGAGCGGATGCGGCTCGCCCAACAAAAACGGCACGAGCGGATGCATCCCGGCGGTCGTGAACAAAACGGTCGGATCATTTTCCGGCAAGAGCGGCGCGGAGCGGATGCGCTTGTGCCCGCGCGCCTCGAAAAATTTTTGATACTGTTCGCGCAATTCATTCGCTTGCATAAATTCCTCCTGTGTCCAAACCTTCCCGGTTTCACAAACCTGGAAGGTCTCGGATCGAAATAAAAACTCGCCCTCAAAATTTGAGGACGAGTTACACTCGTGGTACCACCTCGCTTCGTTCGACGCGTGTGCGCCGAACCTCGTGGGTTCGCTAACGGGAACTCCCGGTGAGGTTTACTTGCCCGGTTGGGCAGGGATAAACCCAGCCCCTACATTCGGCTTTCTGCTCACATCTCGAGGGCGGCGAAAGCCGGTTTTGGCGGGTTGGCAATTTGGATACGTAGCGCGGGCGGCTCGCCCGCCTCTGGATCAGCATCAATAATTTTGACCAATTTTGACCTAAAATACTATTGCAAATTATTGCAAATTATTGCATACTGCGGCTATGAGCGATCTCCTCACGACCAAGCAATTGATGGACTTGCTCCACGTTGACCGCACGACCATTTATCGGATGTTGAACGACGGGCGCTTGCCGGCAGTGCGCGTCGGTGGACAGTGGCGGTTTCAACGCGCGGCGATTGAGCAGTGGCTCGCGGAACAACATCCCGGCGCGACATCCGAACCCAAAGCCATAACAAGTGTCGCGCCTCTGCCGCCGGTAGAAGTTTTGCCGGTCTATTGCTTGCAACCGATCCAAGAAGTGTTCGCGCAAACGAGCGATGTCGGCGCGGTGACAACCGATTTGCTCGGCAAGCCGCTCACGCCGATCAGCAATTCCGGCGCGTTTTGCAATTTGATTCGTTCGACCGCAGAAGGACGCGCGCGCTGTGAGGCATCGTGGCAAAAACTCGCGGATCAAAAAGATCAACAGCCGCGTTTGGAAAAATGCCACGCCGGGTTGACCTACGCGCGCGGTCGCGTCGTCGTGCGCGATCAATTTATCGCGATGTTTTTCGTCGGACAATTCGTGCTGGACGACGCCAAAGCGGCGCGCGCGTCGACGCGGCTCGCACAAATCGCGCGCGCGTGCGCGGTGAACGAAAAAGAGTTGGCGCGCGCCGCGCAAACGATTCGCGTGCTCGAAAAAGCGCGCGCCGAAAAATTGATTCATCTGCTTCAGCTCGTCGCGGACACCTACTCGCATATTGGCGAAGAGCGACTCGATATGCTGACGCGCTTGAAACAAGTCGCCGAGATCGCGCGCGTCTCCACGGGCTAACATGTCCCAATCCATTTTCGATCTGCAAGCCGAACTGTGTCAAGCGATGTCGAACGCAACGCGTTTACGGATCGTGCACGAATTACGCGAAGGTCCGCGCCGGGTCAATGAATTGGCGGCGGCGACCCATCTGGCGCAATCCAAAGTCTCGCAACATCTCGCGATCTTGCGCGCGCGTAACCTGGTCACCGCTCACCGCGCGGGCAACGAGTCGGTGTATCAAATCACGAATCCGAAAATCGAACGCGTTTGCGATTTGATGCGCGAAGTGTTGGCGGAGCAAGCCGCGCAACGCTCGGAATTGATCAGCACGATTCGGCAAGACGGATAAATTACTACAGAGGTGATGAATGCCTTGGGCAACGGTTGACGTTGACCCAGGGCGTTTTTGTTTCTGGATGTTTTCAAGGAGCGATGCAACGTATGAGAAAAAATCATGTCGGATTTGTTTTGCTGATCGCCGCCCTGGTCGCGACGGTGATCTGGATCGCCTCCCCGCGACCGGCGAACGCGCAATGCGGCTCGTCCGCGTCATCGTGCAAGAGTTGTCACGAAGTGCAAAAGGTAATGCCGGTCAACGCGAGCGGCGCGTGGCACACGCAACACGCGTTCGGCGATTTTTGCGCGTTCTGTCATTCCGGCAACACGAAATCGAAAGACAAGACCGCCGCGCACACCGGCATGCTCGCGCCGCTCGACGATGTGAAAGGTGCGTGCCAATCCTGCCATCCCGCCGATTATCTCGACCGCGCGAAAAAGTACGCGGACACGCTTGGCAAAACAATTGGCGCAAGCACGAGTGGCGCGACGACCACTGCGGCTGGCACACCCGCAACAGCGAGCAACACGAATTGCGGACCCGCCGCGCCGACCGGCAGTCAGACGATTGACCTGAACAAGGTCTACGCCGGGTTGGATGAAAAAATGCCGAACGTTTTGGGCAACGCGATTTTGATCGCGCTAATCATCGCGGTCGCGTTCGTGCTGTTCGGTTTGATTTTCTATTACGAAAAACCGTTGCCGCGTGGCATTGCCGCGTTCCGGCAATTGCTCGCGACGCCGGTCGTTACCTCGGCAAGCGACGCGCCGCGTCCCGAACTCGGTTCACTCGCGCCGCTGATCGCGGCGAGCGATCCGGGAACGATGCGCGCGCTCACGCAACTTTTGTCCGACCGCGAAAATGGTCCGCGCATTTTGAAAGCGTTGAGCCATCTCGATCTGCGCGCGCTCGCGGAACTGGGCGCGGGCGATCAAAAAGCGTTGGCGTCGCTGTTGACGCTGGCGCGGGAAATGAAAGCGTAATGCGAATTGCGAATTGTGAATTAGGAATTGCGTGCTTCGCAATTCGCAATTAGCAATTCTTAATTCGCAATTTGTCTGAGGTGAAAACAATGCTGAAACTTTTGCGACAGAAGGAATGGTCTCCCTATCTTGCCGGCACATTGCTGGGATTGGTGTACGTCATCAGCATCGCCGTGACCGGGATCATCCCCGGCGCGTCCGGCGCGTTCGAGAACATCGGCGGGTTGATCGCGCAAGCGGTGTATCCCGACCTGGCAAAGAACACGTACTTTCAATTTGTGATGCCGCCGGGAATCACGACCGCCGTGATGATCTTGCTCGGCATTGTGATCGGCGCGTTCGTCTCGGCGAAATTGTCCGGCGATTTCAAATTGCAAACCGTGTCCGATCCACAGTGGAAGCGCGTGTTTGGCAACGCGACCTGGAAACGCTGGCTCGTGTTGTTCATCGGCGGCATCATTTTGGAATTTGGCGCGGGCATCGCCGGCGGTTGCACGAGCGGTCTCGCGATTGGCGGCGGTTTGTTTCTCGCGCCCTCGGCATTCATTTTCATCGCGGCGATGTTTGCCTCCGGCATTCCGGTCGCGATGTTGATGTACTGGAGGAAATACTAGAATGTTTGAAATGCTTTTCTCGCTCGTGGTCGGGTTTACCTTTGGCTTTGCTTTGCAAAAAGCCGGGCTGTCCAAGTACCACAAAATCGTCAACGTGTTTCGTTTCACCGATCTCGCCGTGTTAAAGTTCATGATGACGACGCTCGCGGTTTCGATGGTCGGTGTGTTCGCGCTCAACTCGCTCGGCATCGTCGCCCTGCCCAACATTCCCGCGACGTACGTGATCGGCAATCTGATCGGCGGCTTGATTTTCGGCGTCGGGATGGCGGGCGCGGGATTCTGACCGGGCACTTGCGCCGCTGGTAGCGGTCAAGGCAATCTCGATTACTTGATTCCGGGGATGCTCGGTTTCTTGACGGGCGCGTTGATTTTCGGCGCGGCGTATCCAGTGATCTATCCACCGATCAGCCAACTCATCAACCTGGGAAGCACGATTCTCCCGACCGCGCTCGATGTGAATTTGTGGTTGAGCATTTTGCTCTTCGTGTTGATCGCGGTCACGCTGTTCTACTTTCTCGAAAAGTTCGGGCAGTTGCGAAAAGACAAGACCGCGTGATTTCAAATTTTAAATTTCAGATTGGTGATTGGCAAATCTGAAATCTGAAATCTGAAATTGGAGTTGGGATGAGCGATAACGAAATCAAAATCGGCGATACGTTTCACTGGGACATTTCGCGCCGGCAGTTTTTGGCGATGAGCGCGGCGGCGGGCGCGCTCGCGCTCGGCGCGATTCCGTTCACGCAAAATTCGAATGCGAAACCGGCGCGCGCGCAAAATTCGCGTATGCCGCCGACCAAGTTTGATCGCGAAGTGTTTACGTTGTGCGAACAATGCGTGTGGCGATGCGGCTTGCGCGCCAAAGTTGTCAACGGCAAGGTCTACAAACTCGACGGCAATCCGAACCATCCGCACTCGAACGGAATGTTGTGCCCGCGCGGGCAAGCCGGCATCGCGTCGCTGTACGATCCCGACCGCGTGCAATTTCCGATGGTGCGCGCGGGTGATCGCGGCAGTGGAATGTGGAAGCGCGTCACCTGGAAAGAAGCACTCGATTACGTCGCCGGCAAATTGCAAGCGTTCAAACAACAGTTCGGACCCGAAGCGATGGTGTTCAGTTCGACGCACAACTTGTCCCAGGTTCAATTCGAAAATCTTTTGCGCGCGTACGGCTCGCCGAATTACGGCACGCAACGCTCGCTCTGTTTCAACGGAATGATCATCGCGAACCTGTTGACGTTCGGAATGCAAGAACCAGGTCGCGATTACAGCGGCGCGCAATACATCATTTATTCCGGGCGCAATCTCGCCGAAGCGATTTCCAATTCCGAAACCCAGGATTTGATCGCGGCGATTGATCGCGGCGTGCGCGTGGTTCTGCTCGATCCCAGGTTCACGAAAACCGCGTCAAAAGCAACCGAGTGGTTACCGATCAAACCAGGCAACGACCTCGCGTTTTATCTCGCGCTACTGCACGTCCTCATCACCGAAAATTTGTACGACAAGGAATTTGTCAAGGAACACACGCTTGGGTTTGACGATGTGGCGAAAGCGATCAAGCCGTACACGCCGGAATGGTCGGCGAGCAAATGCGAAATTCCGGCGGCGACGATTCGCCGCATCGCGCGCGAGTTTGCGCTCGCGTCGCCGCACGCGTTCATTCATCCCGGCTGGCGCACGTCGAATTTCGTCAATCAATTCCAAGCCCAACGCGCGATGGCGATCATCAACGCAATCTCCGGCAATTGGAATCAGCCCGGCGGATTTTTCGCGGGCGCGGGCGAAGAAGGCGGCGGACTCGGCGCGATTCCGCAACCGCCGTACCCGCGCGTGTCCGCACTGCGGCTCGACGGCGTGCCGTGGAAGTATCCGCTCGTTCCGCTCGAAATCGGCGTGTATCAGGAAATGCGCGACGCGATTCTCGCGGAGAAACCGTACCCCGCGCGCGGCTGGTTCGTGCATCGCCAAAATCCGGTCGCGTCGTTACCCGAACGCAAAAAAACTTTGCAAGCGTTCAGCAAACTCGATTTCATCGTGACCGTTGACACGACGATGAACGATACCGCGTGGTTCAGCGATGTCGTTCTGCCGGAAGCGACGTACCTCGAACGGTACGATCCACTCGCGATTGTCGGCGATGGCGTGTTCATTCGCCAACCGGTCGTGCCCGCGCTCGGCGAAAGCAAATCGGCGTTGTGGATCTTTAAGGAGCTCGGCACGCGCCTGGGTCTGCAAGATTATTTTCAATACAAGGACGAAGAGGATTACATTCGCCAACAACTCGTACCGCTCGGCATTTCGCTCGAAGAGTTGAAAGCGAAAGGGCATTATCGTCCGCCCGCGCACGCGGCGCCGAATGAAGAATTGAAATTCAACACGCCGAGCGGCAAGATCGAATTGTATTCCGCGTCGCTCGCGAAAAATAATTTCGCGCCCGTCCCGGTTTGGCAAGAGCCGCCCGCGCCGCCCGCCGATCAATTTTATTTGTTGACCGGCAAGGTCGCGCAACACACCCAGTTCGGCACGCAAAATAATAAATTACTGCACGAGTTGTTTCCGGAAAATGTGCTCTGGATTCACACGAAACCGGCGGCGGAGCGCGGCATCAAAAACGGCGATTGGGTGTACGCTGAAAGCGCGGCGGGCAAAATCAAAATCAAGGCATATGTTACCGAAGCGATTCGTCCCGACTGCACATTCACGACACCAGGTTTCGGTCACTTGTCGAAAGGTAATCGCGTGTCGTACGCGCAAGGCGCAAGCGATTCCGACATTCATTTGACCTACACCGATCCGGCGAGCGGCGGGCAAGCATTGTCGCAAACGTTCGTGAAAGTGTACAAAGCGTAGGGGCGACCCTCGTGGTCGCTTGAGGAAATTTTATGGCATCAGAAAATAAACGACGCTGGGGATTTGTGATCGAGGTCAAGCGGTGTATTGATTGCAAAGCGTGTATGGTCGCGTGTCAAGTCGAGAACCAGGTTCCGCTTGGCAAGCATCGCAACTGGATCGGACGCATCGGTCCGACCGGCACGTTTCCGATCCTGGGATTGAAATTCGAACCTGGGAATTGTATGCACTGCGACAATCCACCGTGCGAACGCGTGTGCCCGACCGGCGCGACGTATCAACGCGACGATGGTCTCGTGCTGGTGGATTACGACAAATGTATCGGGTGTCGCTATTGTATGCAAGCGTGTCCGTACGATGCGCGCTATGTGGATCACGAACACGGTTACGTGGACAAGTGCACGTTCTGCGTGCATCGCCTCGACGCCGGGCAACCGCCCGCGTGCGTTGAAACGTGCGTCGGCGGCTCGCGGCATTTCGGCGATCTCAACGATCCGAACAGCGAGGTTTCGAAATTACTCGCGACGCGCGATCATTACGTTGTGTACGCAGAAGCCGGGACGGAGCCAAAGATATTTTATATTTCGTAACCAGAGACCCGAAGGGTTTTTAGAAACCCTTCGGGTCTGATGGAGCAACTATGGAACAAATCGAATGGAATCTGCTCGTCGTCAATTATCTTTTTCTCGCCGGCTTGAGCGCGGGCGCGTTTGCGATTTCGAGTTTCGCGACGTACATCGGCGGTCCGCACTTTAGGCGCGTCGCGCGCATCGGCGCGCTCATCGCGCCGTTCCCGGTTGCGATTGGCGTCGGCATCCTCGTGCTCGACCTGGGACGACCATTCGCGTTTTACTATTTGTTTCTCACCGTGCAATTCACGTCGCCGATGTCGATCGGCTCGTGGTTGCTGACCGGCTTTATTGTCCTGTCGCTCGCGTACGCCGCGTTGTGGTTACCCGCGCCGTTCGATAATTTACTGCGCGTGCCCAATCGCGCGCACCTTAAAGATTTTTCACAGTGGACGCCGCTCGCGCCGAATACGATTCGCCGCTGGCGCGCGATTCTCGCCGCGATTGGCTTTCCGCTCGCGCTCGGCATCGGCATCTACACCGGCATTTTGCTCGGCGCGATTCCGTCGCGTCCATTTTGGAATACGCCGATGGTCGCGCAGTTGTTCTTGTTCTCCGCAATGTCGTCCGGCACCGCGACCGTTTTGCTCGTCACGGCGTTGCTCGGCGCGCGCCACGCACACGGTTACGAAGAAGAGCGGCGGTTGCTCGTTTCGACCGATGTCGTTTTGATCGTGCTCGAAATTTTTATGCTCGTGCCATTTCTGTTGCACCACGCGCTCTCGACCTGGAGTTCCGCGTCGTCCATCGAATTGATTCTCGGCGGCGAGTACACCTGGTGGTTCTGGATCGGTGTGATCCTGCTCGGCATCGTTCTGCCGCTGATCATCGAAGCGTACGAATTGTTCCCAGTGATTTTGAAAGAAGGCGCGGCGCGCTACAGTTTGGCGTTGAGCGCGATCTCCGCGGTGTTCGTTTTGATCGGCGGATTTATTTTGCGATTCGTGTTTGTCTACGCGGGACAGGCGTCGCATTTCCTTCCATTGGTAACGCGTTGATTTCAAATTTCAAATTTCAAATTTCAGATTGCTCGCGTTTCCCAATCTGAAATCTGAAATTTGAAATGCGTCGGAGTTATTCCCTTGAAAAAATATCTCATCCTCCTCGCCCTCGCCCTCACCCTCGCCGCGTGCGCCGATCCGCGCGTCGCCGCGCCGCCGCGTCCGACGATGCAAGCGATCGCGTCGAACACGACCCTGACCGGCGATGTCGCGGAAGGCGCGCGCGTGTGGCGCGAGAAACAATGCGTCTCCTGTCACGGCGCGACCGCGCTCGGCGGCATTGGCAAATCGTTGGCGAACACGGCACTGCCGTTCGATTCATTCCTCTCGAA
Source organism: Chloroflexota bacterium (assembly GCA_016223105.1). GTDB lineage: Bacteria > Chloroflexota > Anaerolineae > UBA4142 > UBA4142 > JACRPR01. Next base: position 17,041 of record JACRPR010000083.1, read on the forward strand.
AATTCGTAACGCGATGCCGCCCAAGCCGGCGATGAACACAACCGATTTACCGGACGCGCAAGCGTACTCGATCTATTTGTGGTTGCAAACGTTGGGCGCGTCAACGCAATCAACGCCGGCGATAAAACCGGCATTGCCGTCGGGACAAATCCTGGGTATCCAAGTCTGGGTCGAAAAAGGTTGCGATCAATGTCACGGCGCGTTCGCGCAAGGGAGCGACAAGGGACCCGCGCTCGCCGGCGAAAATTTTCCGTTCGAACGTCAACGCGCGATTATGCGTCAGTACTCGGAACAAAACCCGGCGCACAGTGAAAAAAATATCCCGGACGATTTGCTTCAACGCTTGCTCGATTGGCTCAAGCGCGGCGCAGACCCGGCGAGCGGATGTTGAGAAACCAAGACCCGAAGGGTTTTAGAACCCTTCGGGTCTGCTACGAAAATGAAATTTTGGCGTAAAGAAAAAAGTATCCTCTACGCGCTTCACCCGGAAAAAATTCCAGCGAGTGGCGCGCGGCTCACCTACACATTCGGACTCGGCGGCATCGCCGTGCTTGCTTCGCTCGTCACACTCCTCACCGGCGTCGCGCTCACATTTTATTACGTCCCCACGCCAACCGACGCGCACGCTTCGATCATCCTCATTCAAGATGTCGTTAGTTTCGGCGCGGTGATGCGCGGCTTGCATTACTGGGGCGCGCAAGTGATGGTCGTCGCGGTAACATTGCATCTCGCGCGCGTCGTGTTCACCGGCGGCTATCGCCCGCCGCGCGAATTCAACTGGCTCATCGGCGTCGCGCTCCTCGTGATCACGCTCGTCTGGGATTTCACCGGGTACGTTTTGCGGTGGGACGATGGCGCGTACTGGGCGTTTCTCGTCGGCACAAATTTACTCCGCGAAATTCCGGCGTATGGCGAAACAATTTATCGCGCGATTGTTGGCGACGCGCAAATTGGCGCGAACGCGTTACTGCGATTTTATGGCTGGCACATTTTCGGCTTGACCGCCGCCGGCGTTTTCGGCATCGTCTATCATTTGTGGCGACTGCGTAAAGACGGCGGCATTTCGCGTCCGGTGTTGGACGAAAATGAAACGCGCGAGTTTATTTCGCGCGACGAATTATTTTTCCGCGAATTTATTACGAGCGCACTCATCTCCGCCGCGCTCGTTTTCCTCACCTTGATTTTTCCTGCGCCGATTGGCACTGCCGCGAATCTCGATGCTGGTGTGAGCGATGTGCGCGCGCCCTGGATTTTTCTCTGGGTGCAAAATTTACTGCGCGTGATCCCGCCGCTCTGGGCTGGGATCATCGCGCCGATGTTCGTGCTCGCACTCATCATCGCGTTGCCGTTTTTGGATCGGCGCGGACCGGGTCGCGCGATTTGGTTCGCGCGCGAACGCTGGAAGCCGCAAGCGATTTTGGTTGTGATCGCGATTGTGTTGAGTGCGTTGAGTGTATTGGAAGTGTGGCGATGAATCAGAATGGAAATGAAGGAAATAAGGGAAATAAGGGAAAGCGCGATTTCCTTTATTTCCCTTCGACCTGGTTTTTCATCGCCACGCTCGCATTATTCTTCGCCACACTCGCCATCGTTTGGAGCGAATCGCATCAACCTTGGCGCGAATGGATCGCACGCTACAATTCGCAAAACGCTGTGACGCCGGTGCCAATCGAAATTCGCGCGCTCGTGCCAACGCAAACCGGCAAACCGGAATTGTGCGTTACCTGTCACGTCGGCATCGAGGACATTAGCGCGTCGCATCCGGCGGAGACGTTCGGTTGCGTCGTGTGCCACGGCGGACAACCGCGTGCGCTCGACCAGGATCGCGCGCACGCGACAATGCGCGGCGGACGCAATCCCTCCGCGCTCGAGGTTGCCGCGCAATCGTGCGGGCAAGCGAATTGCCACGGCGGGTATGCTGACCCTGACGCGGAGCGGAATCACGTTGATCGCGTTTTGAAAAGTGTGCAAGCGACCTACGCCGGCGGCATCGCGCACGTTCGCTTTTCGTTCGGCGCGCAAAAATCGCCGACCGCGTTGTTCGGCAATCGCGCGGTCAGCGATGCGACCCAGGTTTTGTCGCCGCAATTGCGCGCGCTCGAAATGTTTCCAGCGAATCCGGTTTCGGGAACGCTTGACGCGAAAATGATCGCGTGCTTGAACGGCGGTTGTCATTTGTGGACGACGCCGGCAAAACCGCAAGCATATCAGTATCGCGGTTCCGGTTGCGCCGCGTGCCATTACGTTTACGCGGACGATGGTTTGTATCGCGGCAAGGACGCGACAATCGCGCGTGATCAACCTGGTCACGGCGTCGCGCATCAACTCACGACCGCGATTCCGTTTTCGCAATGTAATCACTGCCACAATCGCGGTAACTATGATTTGCGAACGATGCAATTCGATCGGCGCGACGACTTGCCACCGGTCGCGCGTCCACTCTCCGCGCAAATGCCGCCCGAAGGTCGCCGCTTGATCGAGTACTATCAGCCGATTGGCGAATTTACGAAATGCGAAGTGGAACTGAATTGCGTGGATTGCCACACCGCGCAAGAGGCGATGGGCGACGGGCACATTTACGGATCGAAAAAAGACGCGCAGTACGTCCAATGCCAAACGTGTCACGGCACGCCGGCATCAAAACCGCAAACCGCGATCATCAAAGACGCGAACGAACTCGCGATGCGCCAAGCGCGCATCAACGGACACGCGGAATTTATCAAGGTTGGCGATCAAGTGATCGCGACCGCGCGCGGGGAATTGTTGTGGAGCATCAAACAGATCGCGCCGAACAAATTTGTGCAGATAGATAAAGTGTCCGGCAAAATTTACAACGTGCCGCTCGCGCAAGGAAGCCAATGCACGCAAGACGGCAAGACGCAGACTTCGGATTATTGCCACGAGTGTCATAAGGTAGTGCGATAGTGCAATAGTTGAATAGTGCGTTAGTTGAAAAAACAGAGAACTATCGCACTATCGCACTATTGCACTACCGCACTATTGAACTATGAAACTAACCAGACGCGATTTTTTAACTAACCTGGGATACGGATCGTTTCTCGTTGCGAGCGGCGCGCTGGCGGCGCTGTTCGCGCGCTTTCTCACGCCGAACATTGTCACGCCCGCGCCGGGTCCGGTTGAGATCGGATCGCCGGATCAGTACGCGCTTGGCTCGCTGACGCACATCGAAAACGCGCGCGTGTACCTGGGTCGCGACGAGCGCGGCTTTTACGCGATCAGCGCGATCTGCACGCACCTGGGTTGCGCGCCGCGCTTGGATGGCGACGAATTTGCGTGCCCGTGTCACGGCAGTCGCTTTGCGCGCGATGGGCGCGTGCTCTCCGCGCCGGCGACGCGCCCGCTGGATCGCGTGTTCGTCGGGCGCAGTGCGAACGGAAAATTGTTTGTGGAGCGCAGTCGGCAAGTGGACGCGGATTATCGTCTGGTTTGAATCTGACATTGCCAAAGTAGTTACGATTTGAAGATCAAAACGCATTAGCACGAAATAATTAGTACTACCAGCCCATTGAACGCGCGTGGCGCGTTCGGTTAAACTCCGCGCAACATCACAGGTGATGATTGCTGTCGCGAAGCAAATGCGACGGGCGTTTTCGCTTGATGTGCCACTCTCTGCTCCTGGTTCGATCCTCTTTTTCGATTGACGCGTACGACATATTTGCCAACGGAGGTGTCCGATGCGCGACCAGGTTTCCACAACCCAACGGGGGGGGTACGCTTTGCCCTCACCATCCTCTTTTTGATCGTATTTTGCGCGTCCGTTTTTGCGCCGACTGATTCCACGTCCGCAAATGACGCGCAAGTTCTGGCGGCAACCGCTACGCTGACGCCGACCAAAACATTGACGCGCACTGCCACAATTATTGCTCTCCCACCCAAATCGGCAACGGCAAGTCCGAATCCAACGCGAACCAGGACGCCGACTGCCCTATCCTCCACGCCGCGTATTTCTCGACGGCTTGTCCCCGGCATCTACCATCTCCGCGGCGTCATCCAAACGACAACGACCGGCGGAATGATCTGGCAAACCGAACGCGGCACACTCGACGTCCAACTAAATTCGCAGACCAGACTGCGCGGCAATGCGCGCGCGCTCACAGTGCAACAACTGAACGCGGGAAATTTTCTGGATGGCTTGATTCGGGTGGAGGTCACCGGAAAAATTTTGGCGCTTCATCTAACCCGGCTCGATTCACCCCTGCCAATTGCGCGGCAAGCGCCGCCGCAATCGAAACAGACGAACGTGCTTGCCGCAATTGATTGGACTGTGCCAATCAATCTTGCAGAAGGTATGAGCATGCCCGATGCGCCGGCGATTGCGACGGACGCGGCGGGCAACATCGCCGCGATGTGGTACGCAGACACTCCATCGGCAGGACAGTGGATCCGACTCAAGCGCGTCGGTTCGCGTCAATGGAGTGCGCCGCAGTATCTCGATTTTGCCGGTAGCGGCGCGTGGAATTCCTCGCTCGCTTTGGTCGGTGGCGATCAATTGTTCTGGGTCGCGGAAGATGGTGCCGGCAATATCCGTTATGCCGCTGGAACCTGGGATCAAAACGGGTTGACCTGGCGTGTCTCACAAACGCTTTCAGCAAACGGATTGTCCTACAATGCGCGGATCGGGACGACGAATTGGAATGGTCAAGTTCAGATTCACGTTACGTGGATCCAAGTTGACGACGATGGGAACGGCGGTAGTATTTCTCGTGTGATGTATCGCCAAGGTCGTCCCGCGACGAATACCTGGTCATCGTCGATCATTCTGTACGAGAACGCCGAGTTTACGGAAACTGCCAGCGCGTCCGCGCCGGGCAATAGCGCATTTGTCGGAATTGTCTATGCTACATATTCATGCATCGGTGGTGTCTGTGCGCCGTTGTATTATCGGGAATGTGATTTAGCGGCGGCGGGCGGTGATTGCGCGGGCGGCGCGTGGAGCGCGCCGGAGTTTGTCGTCGAAAATCCGCGTTCCGCAGTCTTGACGTTTGATCGGCACGCGAACACGCATGTAGCATGGCAAGGTTTTGGGGCTGGCTTTACGATGAATCATCGCGCCAGGTTGCGCGCGGGCGGGTGGTCGGCGGCGAGTGTTCTTTTCGACGGAGGTCGCATTGGCGACTTTAATCCCAATCCGATCATCAGCGCCGGCGGAATAGATAATGTGCTGGTGGCGTGGAACGATAGCCAACTCAATCCAAACGAACTGCGGTATAATCATTACGACGGAAGTCAATGGTCTGGTGTGACGACGTTGTCATCGGATGCGAGCGGAATTTTCACATGGGGCGCGGTCGCGACGGATGGACTGGGCGGTACCCACCTGGTCTGGCGGGGCGCAAATGATCAGGTTTATTATGCGGAAACCGGAGTAGCGATGCCGCCGACTGCAACGCCGACTGCAACCGCAACAAGCACGCCAACACCGACGAACACCGCGACGGCAACCGCGACGAACACGCCCACCGCGACGGCAACAAACACGCCAACGCCTACGGCGACGCGCACTGCAACCGCAACGCGTATGCTGACCGCGACGCGAACGCCGACGCGCACGCGCACGCCAACCCGGACACCGATGCCGACGCCGCAATCGCTGATCTCGATCAAAGCGACGGATGCCAATGGCAACGAAGTGAGTGTGCAGAATCTGAATGGGGATGGTTGGCCCTCGCCGAATCCAATCATGGTGGTGGTGACGATCACCAATCCAAGATCAACGCGGTCAATGGTTCAGATCAGTACTCAATTTAGTTCTGTGGGTAACCTGGTACGATTTTACCTTTGGTCAAGGGAATCCGAGTGTCTGGATGCGCCTGATCCTGACAATCGCAACCCCTACTCTCGGACTAGGATGAATACCACCTGCCATTTGAATCTGGATTCGCACGAGACGCGTACACTCAAATGGGGGTTGTGGATTCAACCATCTCGCGCGGGACAGTTGAACCTGAGCACGCGCGGAACGATTATTGCCGGGGGAATTACCGGTCGGGATGAAAAGACGGTACGCGTCCCGCTCGCACAAATCTATCCGATTGTCTTTCTGACGGGATTGGGCGCAACTGAACCGCCTACGTATGATCAGGATAATTCGCATCTCTGGATCGGAAATATCGCCGGGCATTATAACGAACTCTACGAAACACTTCTGAAGATGGGCTACGAGATGGATAAAACCCTCTTCCTGTTTCCTTACGACTGGCTCCGTGGCAATATGGAATCCGCTCTGCACTTGCGGGATGACCGCTTGACACTCTCTGCCAGGATCGCCTCTGGTGTTCCTTGGGTAGCCGGAAGTGGTAACCCGGTTGGTGTGCGCTTTGACCTGATCGGACACAGCACTGGCAATTTGGTCGCGCGTGCCTACATCCAGGGTCCACATTGGAGGAACAATGTGCGACGATATGTAAGCATTGCGGGACCCCACCAAGGTGTGACTAAATCCTATGCCATGTTTGAAGGAGTCGCTCCAGATTTGGACGCGATAGATCTTTTAGCTTTCAACAAATATGCGCCAGAGCGCGCGCAAGCGGCAGGTTATGGTCGAGTAGAATGTTTTCCTGGTAGGGGTTGTGTCTACATTCTGGACAACGAGGAAAAGTATCAATTTGTCCATGACCCGATCAAGGGCATTCCAATTCTTCCTGAGTTCTTTCCGACCTATCCAGACAGAAACTATCTGGCGAATTTCAATCGCAACCCGCCCACTCCAATTGGTAATTTTCCATTTGGGCGTATGGCGAATCCATTGCTGGAAGACTGGAGTGTGGTCACGGGAAACAAACAAGATGCCATACGCGGGCAGATGCAAGCCAAAGTTTTTGATCCGTACTTGGGCAATCCAAGGATTCAGCCAAGAGCAGTTCCCCCTAATTTTCAAACGACGTACTTTGGATTAAATACTGCCCAAGCCGTGCAGAGAATGAATGATCGTTTGGGAGGTATTGCTCAGAACGTGTGTGTGATCTATGGGACGGGAGTTAATACGCTCGAAGGTTACGACGTCGCAAATCCTCAAAATAGTACCCCTTACTGGTTCAATGGTCGGCGTGAACCTGAACAAGATATAATGAGAACCGATGGCGATGATATCGTGCTTGTCGTTAGCGGCAACCCGGTAGGCATCTGGTCAGTTGGAGAGCAGAACAAGCGGAAAGTTGATATTAAGCACGAAGCCATAACCGGGCACCCTGATACGGTTGAGAAAGTTGGCGAATGTCTCACGCATCTCGCTCTTCCCTCTGGAATGTTGCCGGCAGTACCCAGAGCGGCTACGGCGAGCGCTGACTTGGCAAACAGAGTCCTCATCATCAATGCGCCTGATTCGGTAGAGCTGATGCTCATTGATTCACGCGGGCGTCGTCTCGGCTTCAATCCGTCTGGAGGCAAAGATTGGATGGAAATTCCGAATAGCCACTACTCTCGTGATTCCAAAACCGCGCAAAGGCACTTGATTCTCCACGCTCCCGAGATCGGTAACTATAATCTTACCATCACAGGTGCGAGAAACGGCAAGTACACCGTGATGGCAACTTTCGGGGAGGGCGCGCGGATCGCCAATCTTTTCATTGACACGGACACAATCAGTCGAAATCAGGTGCGAACGAAATCGTTCAGGGTGACTGCGACGGTCGCGGAGGTTCCAGCCCCGCCTTCGGTTGTGGCTGGACAGGATTTGTCTGGCGTTATCGGCGTGCCAGTGATGTTCGCAGGTTCCTTCACCGACCCTAACCCGAATGACACACACAGGATCGTGTGGGACTTTGGAGATAGCAACACGGCAACCGGTTCTTTGAACCCAACGCACATTTATCGTCGCGTTGGCACATTTACGGTTACTTTGACAGTGACAGATAGCTTTGGCTTTGCAGTCAGCAAGACGCTAAAAGTGAATGTCGCGGCATCACCGGGTGCAACCACACCTACTCGCGCGCAAACGCCTCTAGCATCTGCGACGCCGACCCGCCGCTGAGTCCAAGATCGCTATTAGCGTGGAGGTATAGGATGGATCCGAAAAAGAAACGCAGATTGGTATGGGTGGGGTGGCTGTTGGTTGCTGGCTTGCTCTGGTGGAGTTGGTGCTGGGGCTGGTGGGGCAACGACAACCTGTTCTTGCAGTATCTCTTTCATTGCAAATATCCACCGCTGAGTGAAGAGACGCGCTATCCTGCAAGCGTTGATGTGTTAGTCTCAGAGTGCGTAGACGCGCACCTTGAAGACATCTCGCCAAACGGAAGATACCTGATAGTCAGCTATCCAGGCACCGAGTTCCCAACCCAGCCCTTGGGAGCATATCTATACGATCTGCAGAGCAAAGAGCTAAAACCCGTCAACGGGATTGATGCGGGAGATTTCAGCCCGCGGTTCGTCACGGATGACTGGTTACTTGAGATCAGACGGGAGCCCTATAGAATAAAATGGGAAGAAACTAAGTTAGCTCTGGTAAACCCGCGTAACGGTCGCCGGCTGGTACTCAACCGGGTGCCAATGTCACCGAACCATGAGATAGAGTCAGGTATGCTCCAGTTCTTTCATACCGCTGAACAGGTGTACGTTCTGGAGTTGGGTCTGGCAGTGGCATTGGCGCCCAATTTTGTGGAACATCCAGAGGCGAACTTTGTTTTAGGAAGACAATTCGATGGACCAACTGACATGGAAAGGATTAGGAAGATCCTGGATGAGAATGGTATCCCCTATCAAGTCCAGGTGCCGTATGCCTATCCACCTACCAGCTATGGTGAGGATCTATCACGCAATCGCTTGTTCAAATATTACTTTGGCATCTACCTGGTCTCCAACAACGAAATGGTTTTCCCAGCCCTAGTGGAGGTGTATCTTTCTAGTAACTTTAGGGATGCTGGATGGGCGTATGAAGACCGTGGTGTGATCCTGGATGGAGGACAGACATATCTGATTGGTGGTGGTGATAGTATTTCCTGTTGCGGACCCAAATGGTTTCCCGTGGCACGACCGATCCTGCTCCTCAAGGTACCCAAGGAATATCTCTCACCAGAATTGCGTCAGCAAGAAGAAATGCATGAAGCATGGGAGCAAACTGCCAAGGCACTCGCGGCGGTCGTGTTCTGGGTTGGGTGGATGGCGCTCGCGTGGGTTTGTGCAACACTCTTCGGGTGGCGCGACCAGGTTCAAGGTTGGCGGAAACGTAAACAGTGAATCACGTTGTATGTCGCGTAACATTTATCCACCCGAACGTTGCCAAGTTCGGTCATCTGAATACGGTAAAAGCGAACGTCTATGTGCCGAACGGCGCGCTATGGCTTCGTGAAAAGACAACTGCCACAGGGTCGTTCATTGCCAAGTAGATCGTCGTCGGCGAAGGAGTCGAACTGACATTGGCAAGCGGGTTCTAAGAAAATGGATCGCACTATGCGTTACCGGATATTCCTCACCTTGCTGTTCTTGGTTTTATACTCATGGGTGATGGTGCTATCCGCTTGTCGTTCAACGGAGACCCGGCAGATTGCCTTCTTTTCCACGCTTGAACCTTATGGCACCGGCAAAAGTGATATTCACGTTGTGAATGCCGATGGCAGTGCTCAGAAGCAACTCACGATCACAGGGGACAACCGTTACCCAACTTGGTCACCAAGTGGGCAACACATATCTTTCGTGTCTGTACGTACCGGCGGTAGCGAAATCTATGTGATGGTTAACGACGGTAGCCGTCAGACGCGCCTCACGAATGTTAGCAATGTCGCTATGGATTGGGCGTTTCCAACCTGGTCTCCAGACGGTCAAGAAATTGCCTTCGAGTACTTCGAGGGTTACGGGACCATCTACACGGTCAGTGCGGATGGCAAGCGTATAAGGAAAATCACTTCCGGGTTTGATGCCCGGACCCCAAGATGGTCCCCAAGTGGTAACAAAATTGCCTTTTGGTATCTCAGAGAACATCGCGCCCCATCCCAAGTTGCTGTGATAAATGTTAATGGCAACGATTGGCAGTTACTTGCCGATGGCGCAAACCAAGTGTGGTCACCTGATGGTCGGAAGATTGCCTTTGTCTCGGATAACGAGATTCATGTGATAAATGCCAATGGAAGTGATTTGACGCGTCTCACTCAAATTGGAGTTGCGGTTTTGGCATTTTCGCATCCAACCTGGTCCCCCGACGGTCAGCGCATTGCTTTTGTATCTGGGCGCGATGGCAGTGGCTTGATTCGCCTCACCGACAACCCAGCCAACGACGATTCACCAGCGTGGTCTCCCGACGGCAAGCAAATCGCTTTCGTATCCGACCGCGATGGAAATCGCGAGATTTACGTGATGAACGCAGATGGAAGCAATCCGAAACGCCTCACCAACAGTCAAGCCACAAATGGAATCCTACTTGGGCACCCAAGTAGAATTCGTTTTCCGAATCTATTTGGACAATTTGGACATCCACCTGAGCGTTGCCAGGTTTGGCGAGCACAACACCGTGAAAGCGAATGTCTATGTGCCGCATGGTTTGCTGTGGTTGCGTGAAAAGACATCTGCAACCGGCGCGTTCATTGCGAAATGGATCCTCGTTGGCGAGCAGGTGGATTCTAAAATTAAAGGGGCTGGTTAGCACAATCCGCTAACCAGCCCGATGGGAGGCAAGATGAACCACCTCAGTGTGAAACTGCTAGTGGCATGGGGATGTGGTTTGCTCTGGGGAGCAAGTCTAATTATCATGGTCGGTCTCTCGCTGAGCCGCATGCGGCTAGTAGGTCTATTTGCCGGTGGTGGGGACCTATCCCCTGAAGCGACGTTGGGTATATGGCTGTGTTGGCTTGCGATGTTTGGCTCACCCTCGCTCCTTGGTTTCTTTCTTGCACGCAACTGGCGGAGTGTGTTGATTGGTTTATGCGCCGCCCCAGTCGGTGTGATCGGTGTGCTTGCCTGCTACTGGTTGATAAACGTGCCTATCGCCACGCTGTTCGAATATCTTGGCTTATCAAGCATAGCACAGAGCTACGTCGTGGCTTTTACTAGTCTCGTCAGCGCATTTGCCGCACCAGTGATCGGAGTTGTGGTTCTGGGAAGTACGAAACCCTATCCGCATCGGCTCAAAGGATTAGGGATAGGATTGATTGCTGGAGTGGCGTTAGTGTTTGGCAGTGGCATTCTACTGAGCCAGACTGCTTCTGCGGATGCTAACATATTTCATCTCCTTTGGCAGGCACCCCCTTTGGTCTGGGTAAGCGTAGTCTACTTGATGGAATGTTTTTGATTCTTGTAACCATCTGTTTGCCCTTTGTGATCGTTGCTAAATTCTATCTTCCGTAAATGGTAGACGAACCGCGCCAAGGGATTCGGATTGGCATCGCGGCATTGGCGTTGCTTTCGCTGGAAATGCTGGGTTGGCGCGCCTGATGAATTTAAAACACGGCGAGACATCCCGGCTCGCCGCGTTTCATTTCACATTGATCTCTGTCTACGCGTAATCCCCGCCGCACTTGATCGCGAGCGTGGTGTGATCCGCGCCGTTGTACCACTTGAGCGTTTTGAAATACGGACCCGGCTCGTCGTTGTACCACACCTGGGTTTCCGCGTTCGCGCGCGACGCGCACGCGGCGCGATGATTTTGCAAGCCCGGCACCCAAGGTCCCACTTTGACTTCGTTGAAACCAGGTTTGATCTCGGCTTGCGTGGGCGCGCTTTGCGTCGCGCCGCTGTTGCCCGGCGGAAACGTCATCGCGATTTTGTAACGCCCGGCGGGAGCGGCGGGCGCGGGAATCGTATCGCACACGCCGACGCGAAAATAACGCGGCGTCGTGTCCCAGATCAATTCGGGGTCTGGAATAATGTACATCACGTAAATCCCCGGCGCGGCTTTGCCGATCATTCCCGCGCAAATTTGCGCCGCGCTCGGCGTCGGACTTGGACCCGCGGGCGTGGCGGTGCGCGTTGGCGTGCGCGTGCGAAGCGCGGTCGCGGTCGCGCTCGGTTTCGGTGTGAGCGTTGGCGTGTTGGTCGGCGCGGGCGTGAACGTTTGTGTTGCCGTCGCAGTTGCGGTTGGCGGTGGCGTTGCGGTGATCGTCGCGGTGGGCACCGTGGTTGCTGTCGGCGCGGGCGTTGGCGTCGCGCTCGCGCACGCGTTGAGCATTAGCGCGATCAAAATTGAAACGCTGATCGACGCGAGCATTGGACTCGACGCTTTAGCGGGTTGCTTACTGTGGAACAACCGCGTAAACGCTCGACTCCAAGTCCGTGATTCAAATTTCCTCGTTTTCAAAATTTCACCTCGTTCAACAATGCGCCGCTGATATTTCCGCCGCTCACGATGATGCCAACGCGTTTCAAATTTGCCGGGATGCGCTGTTGCATCACCGCGGCAATCGGCACCGCGCCGGTCGGCTCGACGATCATTTTCATGCGCGAAATCACAAAGCGCACCGCGTCCAAAATTTCCGCGTCGCTCACGATCACAATCTCGCGCAACAACGCGCGCATAATCGCGAACGTGAGTGTGCCGATCGCTTGCGTGCGAATTCCATCCGCGATCGTCGCGGGCGGCGCGGCGATGCGCGGTTGCAATCCGCGCGCGGCAATCGCGCACCCGCTGATCAACCCGCCGCCGCCGACCGGCGTGATCAGCGCGTCGAGATCCGGAATCTCTTCGCACAGTTCGAGCGCGGCAGTGCCTTGTCCCGCGATGATGTGCGGATCGTCGAACGGCGGCACGAGCGTTAGTCCGCGTTCTTGCGCGAGTTGGCGCGCGATTTCTTCGCGGCTCGTTTTTTGCCGGTCGTTGAGAATCACCTCCGCGCCGTACCCACGCGTCGCTGTGAGTTTGATCGCGGGTGCGTCGTCCGGCATAACAATCGTCGCGGGAATGTTGAGTAGTTGCGCCGCGAGCGCGATGCCTTGCGCGTGATTGCCGGACGAGAACGCGACAATGCCGCGTTGTTTTTCTTCATCGCGCAATTGACTCAACCGATTGTACGCGCCGCGAAATTTGAACGCGCCGGCGCGTTGAAAATTTTCGCACTTGAAAAACACTTTGCGTCCGGTCAACGCGTTGAACGTGCGCGACGTCAGCACCGGCGTACGATGCGCGATGCCGCGCAAGCGCTCCGCCGCCGCGCGCACATCGGCAAACGAAACCGGCAAATCAGCAGACATTTTTTTCACCTCGAATGGAATGACGGCATTATATCACGGCGCGCCAAATCGCGCAGAAACAATAAATATTTCCACTGACGTAAAGGAACACGGACATTTTTATTTTATCGGTGTTCTTTTCCGCCGGTGGAAATTTTCTTTGATCGCGCCACGCGGCAGAATGGGATAGATTTCAAGAGATTTTCAGATCGAATTTATCACGAAAGTTACCGAACCGTCATTTGATTTGGACTTGAATCGGACTCGCATCCATTATCATTACAATAGTCGCCACGGCGGCAAGTTTACCCACGGAGGGTTTTTTGTTGACGCAGACTGTTTCGCGCGATTGGCTTTCGATCCACGATGCCAGTCGCCTCCTCGGTGTCCACATCGGCACGGTGCGCGAGTGGGCAGATGCCGGCGTTCTGCCCAGTTATCGCACGCCCGGCGGGCATCGCCGCTTTTCCGCATCCGACCTCGCTACGTTTCTCCGCCAACGCAAAACGCAGTCGGAACATTCCCCAGTTCAACAAATGATCGGCGCCATGCGCGAGGAAATTCACGCGCATCCGCCCGCACGCGCGTCCTGGTTTCAATCTGGGATCGCGCTGAACGACGCGCATCGCCAACAACAACGCGCGATCGGTCAACGTTTGCTCGCGTGCGTTGTCGCGTTCGTCGAAGACGCGCACGCGCGCGAAACATTGCTCGACGAAGGTCGCCGCATCGCGCGCGAGTATGGCGCGTTGCTCGCGACGAATGGCATGAGCGCGGGCAACGCCGCGCGCGCGACAATTTATTTTCGCGGGTTGATTTTGAAAACCGTGCTCGATGTGCATCTCGGCGCGCGCACCGGCGATGAAGAGGACGCGCGCTTGTTCCAACGCGTCAGCGCGTTCCTCGACGAAATTCTGCTCGCGCTTCTCGACGCGTATCCGTAGAAAACAAAAAGGGAAATGAAGGAACTGAAAGAAATCATTTCCCACATTTCCCTCAGTTTCCTTATTTCCTTCCTGGAGCAAAAATGTCTGTCGTAGTAAATTCAACCACACAACACAAACATCACGTCGCGCGCGATTACGCGGAACGACCGATGATCGTGTACTGGGAAATGACGCAAGCGTGCGGGCTCGCGTGTCGCCACTGTCGCGCCGAAGCAATGCCGCACGCGCATCCGCGCGAATTGAATCGCGTCGAGAGCAAACGTCTGCTCGAACAAATCGCGGCGTTCGGCGATCCGCTTCCGCATCTCATTCTCACCGGCGGCGATCCATTGCAACGCGCGGATCTGTTCGAGGTGATTGACGACGCGCGCAACCTGGGTCTCGATGTCTCGATCACGCCGAGCGCGACGCAAAATCTTACTTATGCTGTCATCGCGCGTTTGAAAGCGCACGGCATCCAAAGTTTGGGTTTGTCGCTCGATGGTTCGCGCGCTGAATTGCACGACGCGGTGCGCGGGATTCCCGGTTGTTTCGATTTCACGATCCGCGCGGCGCAACTGTCCGCCGAATTTGAAATGCCGATCCAGGTCAACACGCTCGTCGCGCAAGAGACCGCGGACGATTTGCCCGCGACGTACGAACTGCTCAAATCGTTGAAGGTGATGCGCTGGAGTTTGTTCTTTTTGATCGCGGTCGGGCGCGGCAAGGTTCTGCAACCGGTGTCGCCGGCGCGCGGCGAAGCAATTATGAACTGGGTTTACGCTCAAACCCAGGACGCGCCGTTCGCGATCAAGACGACCGAAGCGCCGTCGTACCGGCGCATCGCGCTCGACCGGATGCGCGCGAGCGGAATAACCGCGGAACAAATTCAACGCACGTCGGTTTATCACGGTTTCGGGATTCGCGATGGGCACGGCATTTTGTTCGTCTCAAACACCGGCGATATTTATCCCGCCGGATTTTTGCCGCTCACCGTCGGCAACGTTCGCAGTGATAATGTCGCGGAGATTTATCGCGACGCGCCGGTGATGCGCGCGTTGCACAATCCCAACGAATTTACCGGCAAATGCGGATACTGCGAACATCGAATTATTTGCGGCGGCTCGCGCGCGCGCGCGTTCGCGCACACCGGCGATGCGCTCGCGAGCGATCCGTTTTGTCCGTACGAACCAGAAAAATGACGACGGATTTGAGAATTGAGCGAATCAAGAATCCGGATTCGACGCTTTAGCGGGTTGTTTGTCCGCGCCGCAAAGCGCACCACGTAAACGCTCGATTCCAAATCAATTCGATCAATTCCAAAATTCGTTGTCATCTCCTCAGGAGCAAAAAATGAAACAACTGATTTTAATTTTATGCGCGCTCGCGCTCATCACCGCTTGCGCGCCAACGACGACACCAACTAATCAAACGATTGCGAAACCGATTGAAGGCGGCACGCTCGTGCGCGCGATCACATCGGAACCGGCGGCGCTTGATCCGCAAGGCGCGACCTCGGCGGGCTTGACCGTCGTCGCGCCGTACTTGTACGACACGCTCATCGTGCGCGATCGCGACAACAAAATTCTGCCCGCGCTCGCGGAAACCTGGGAGGTCGCGCCCGATGGAAAAACGATCACGTTCAAATTAAAAAGCGGCGTAACCTTTCACGACGGCACACCGTTCAACGCCGACGCGGTGCAATTCACATTCAAACGTTTCAAAGAATCGGGAACAAAATCGCCGATTTACGGTTCGATTCAACAAATTGCCGGAATCGAGGTCGTGGATGATTTGACTGTGCGCTTTACGTTCAAAGAACCGGCGGCGAATTTTTGGAGCACGCTCGCGATGCCGTATGCCGGGATCATCAGTCCCGAATCCGCGCGCAAGAGTGGCGGACAACTCGCGGGCACCGGCGCGTTCATTCTCGACGAGTGGCGCGCGGGACAAGCGATCACACTCAAACGTAACCCCGCGTACAAATGGGGGAGCGCGGTTACGCAAAATCGCGCCGCGCCGCATCTCGACAAACTTGTGTTCAAAGTGATTCCCGACGCGACAACGCAACTCGCCGCGCTCGAAACCGGCGAAGTGGATGTGTTGTTCATCAATCAACCGGAGCATCGCGCGAAACTCGAAAAGAATTCGAACGTGCGACTCGAAGAAACCGAGTTGAACAGTTTGATCTATCTGGGTTTCAATTGCAATAAACCGCCGTTCAACGATGCGCGCGTACGCCGCGCGCTGTCGCACGCGATCAACAAAAATGAAATCGTGAACATCGCGCTCGGCGGCATTGGCAAGGTCGCGTCCGCGCCGCTCGCGCCGACGATCCCAGGTTTCGATCCGTCGCTCAAACAATTCGAACTCGGCTACGCCGCGAAAAAATCGCAGGCGTTACTCCGCGAAGCCGGGTTTACACAAGCGAACGACGGCGCGTGGTCGCGCGACGGGCAAACGCTCAAAGGTGTTTTGCTCACGTCGAATCGCGCGCCAAACGACGCCATCGCGACGCTCGTGCAAAGTCAACTTAAAGCGATTGGCGTGCCGGTCGAAATTCAACAACTCGACAGCAAAGCGGTGATGGACGCGTCGAGCGCGGGCAAATTCGATTTGCTTGTGTGGCGGTACGATTGGAACGATCCCGACGCGCTCAACATTTATCTCGGCTCGGATCGCATCGGCTCGACGAATCGCGTTGCGTACAAAAACGCGGAGGTGGATCAGTTGTTCGCGCAAGGCGCGCGTGAACTCGGCGAAGCGAAACGCGTGCAGTTGTACATCGCCGCGCAAAAAATAATTTTGCAGGACGCGCCCTGGCAACCGCTTTACATCCCGACTGATGTGATGGCGATCCACAAACGCGTGGACGGCGTTCGCATCGGGTATATGGGGCGAATGTTGGTGAACGACGCGGTGGTGGTGGCGAAATAGAAATTGGGAATTGGAAGTTCGAGATTGGAAGTTGGAATTTGGAAACGTATCGCATCCAACCTCCAATTTCCAACTTCTAACTTCCAACTTCCAACTTCCAAAAGATGCCTCGACATTTGGCGCGCCGGCTTGCCGGCACATTGATCACGTTGATCGTCGTCGGGTTCGTCACGTTCGTCGCGCTCGATGCGACGCCGGGCGACGCCGCAAGCGCGCTCATCGGCGAAAGCGCGTCGCAAGCGCAATTGCAAGTTTTGCGCGCGCAGATGGGACTCGATCAACCACTCGTCGCGCGTTACGCGACGTTTCTCACAAACCTGGTTTCGCGCGGCAACCTGGGACAATCGCTCGTCAATTCACGCGCGGTCAGTGGCTTGTTGATCGAGCGTTTGCCGTACACGCTGATTCTCGCGTTCACCGCGACCACGCTCGCGGTTTCGATCGGCTTGACGCTCGGAATGATCGCGGCGACGCGCGCGGGTTCACGGCTCGACACCGCGTTGATGAGCGGCGCGGCAGTGTCGCTCGCCGTGCCGACATTTTGGAGCGCGCTGGTGTTGCTGTTGATCTTTTCGGTCAACTTGCGTTGGTTGCCGGTTGTCGGCGCGGAATCGCCGCGCCATTTTATTTTGCCGGTGATCACGCTCGCGTTGCCGACCTCCGCGATCATCGCGCGAATGATCCGCGCGAGTCTGCTCGATGTGTTCGGCGCGGATTACGTTCGCACCGCGCATGCGAAAGGCGTCGCGCCGCGCCCGGTGTTGACGCGCCACATTTTACGCAACAGTTTGATCCCGGTGGTTACGATGCTCGGTTTGCATCTCGGTCATCTCTTGGGCGGCGCGTTTATCGTCGAAACGATTTTCGGATTGCCGGGGCTGGGACGCTTGATCGTGCAAGCGATTTTTGATCGCGATGAGCCGGTCGTGCTCGGCGCGACGTTGTTGATCGCGGCGATGTATCTCGCGATCAATTTGCTTGTGGATGTCGCGCATGGCTGGCTCGATCCGCAAGTCGCGCACGAGGCGGTGTGATGTTGGTGGAAGTTGGAGGTTGGAAATTGGAAATTGGAAATTGGATTCAACGCTTTAGCGGGTTGCGTATTTTTGAAAAACCGCGTAAACTCGCGAATCCAATTTCAACAAATTTGTGGATCGGCGGCACAATTTTGATCGCGATTTTTTTTGCCGCGATCTTTGCGCCTCTGCTCGCGCCGCATCCGCCCGACCTGGTTTTGGCGGGCGCCAAATTGAGCGCGCCGAGTTTCGCGCATCCGTTCGGCACGGACAACCTGGGACGCGATGTGTTGAGCCGCGTGTTGTTCGGCGCGCGCATCGCGATTGGGATCGCGCTCGTCGGTGTCGCGATTTCGGCGGGACTGGGCATTCCGCTCGGATTGATCGCAGGCTATCGCGGCGGCTGGCTCGATCAAGGGATCGCGCGCGCGATGGATGTGTGGCTCGCCTTCCCCGGTTTATTGCTCGCGCTCGTGATCGTCGCGCGTTTGGGACCATCGCTCGAAAACACAATCGTCGCGCTCGGCGTAATGACCGCGCCCGGTTTTTTTCGCATCACGCGGAGCGCGACGATTTCCGCGCGACGCGCGATGTACGTTCAAGCCGCGCAAGCCGTCGGCGCGAGTGAACTGCGAATTATGGCGCGCCACATTTTGCCGAACCTGGCTTCCGCGTTGATCGTGCTGGCGACTCTGCGCGCCAGCACAATGGTTCTTGCCGCGGGCGGTTTGAGTTTTATCGGACTCGGCGCGCAACCGCCTCTGCCGGAATGGGGCGCGTTACTTGCGAGTGGACGCGGTTATCTCGACACCGCGCCCTGGCTCGCGATTTTTCCCGGCGCGTGCATCACACTCACGAGCGCGGGATTGAATTTGCTCGGTGATGGCTTGCGCGATTATTTTGATCCGCAACAAATGAAAAAACCAGGTTTCTAAAAGAAACCTGGTTTTTCGTTATGCGGTTTGACGCCACGACAATACGCGTTATAATCAGGCGGGGAGAAAAATATGGGGACTGGGCTCATCGATCATCTGCCGCGCCAACCCCGCACGGTCGCGGAAACCGGGTTGAGTTTAAGTTTGCTCGCCGAACTTACGCTCAAAAACATTCATTTTCAAAGTGTCTTGAGCGCGCAAGAAATCGCGGACGCGCTCAAATTGCCGTTGGGGAATGTGATTCGCGAGACGTTGGATCATTTACAACGCGAACGCCTGGTGGATCTGCGAGCATCCGAAGGCGCCGCGCCGGTCGCGCGCCTGTACAGCGTTTCGCATATCGGACAACGCCGGATTCGCGAAATGTTGGATCACAGCCGGTACGTCGGACCTGCGCCGGTGGAACTCGAACAGTACGTCCAAATGGTGCACGCGCAATCGTTCGCGAGCGAAGCCGTCACGCCAGCGGCGATCCGCGCCGCGCTCGCGCATCTCGTGCTCAACGACGATATCCTCGCGCACTTGGGTCCCGCAATTACCGGCGGCAAATCGGTTTTTCTATTTGGCAATACCGGGAATGGCAAAACTTCGATTGGTCTGGGACTGGGCACGTTATTGACCGGCGCGATTTGGATTCCGTACGCGATTGAAGTGCAAGGGCAAATCATCAAGGTCTTTGATCCGTTGCGGCATCGGATCGTGCCGCAACAAACCGAAAGCGAGAGCGCGATCCTGCGCCGCAAAGGTTTGCTCAATCAACTCGCGCGTGGTCAAGTGGAGCTCGAGGCGACGTTCATTCTCCCGGCGAATCAACCGTATGATCAACGCTGGATTCCGATTCGGCGTCCGTTGATTGTCGGCGGCGGCGAGTTGACGCTGGCGAATCTTGATCTCATCTTTGATCCCGCCACGCGCTATTATGAAGCGCCGCAACAAATGAAAGCGAACGGTGGAATGTTTCTGCTCGACGACCTGGGACGCCAAGCCGCCGCGCCGCGCGAAATTCTCAATCGGTGGATCGTGCCGCTCGACCGGCGCGTGGATTATTTGCAACTCGCCTCCGGGCATCGCTTTCAAACGCCGTTCGACGTGGCGGTTGTTTTCGCGACCAATCTCACCCCCAGCGATCTCGTGGAAGAATCGTTTCTGCGGCGCATTCGTTCCAAACTGTATATTCCCGATCCGACCTGGGATCAGTTTCGCGAGATTTTTATTCACGAGGCGGCGCATCACGGCGTCGCGTACTCGGAGCAAAATTTACAGTATTTGATCAGCGAGTACTATCACAAGCCGAACCGCGCGCCGCGCGGCGCGCACCCGCGCGATCTGCTCGACGCGTTAGTGGATATTGCCAAATTCCAAAACTGCGCGCCGACGATGTCCAAGCCGCTCGTAGACGCGGCGTGTCAATTTTATTTGATGAATGAGCATCCGGCGACGAGCGCGTAAAAAATCCGCTCAAGTCAAACCACAGATTGCACAGATGATTTATTTCTGTGAAATCAGTGTGATCAAGACGAAAAAATAAAACGCGGACGAACGCGGAAAAGTTTTCCGCGTTCGTCCGCGTTTGTCTGCGTCCAATTATTTACTGCCGCGCTAGAAAAATTTCCACTTGCGCGCGCGTCGGCAACGAAGGTTGCGCGCCGAAACGCGTTACGCTCAACGCGCCGACCGCGCAGGCGTACCGCACCGCGCCCGGTAAATCCTCGCCGCGCGCGAGCGCGACAGCCAACCCGCCGTTGAACGCATCGCCGGCGGCGGTCGTGTCCACCGCTTGCACGCGAAATCCTTCGATCACGCGCGACTCGTCCGGCGTCGCGAGCAACGCGCCGCGCGCGCCGAGCGTCATCACGACCGCGCGCGCGCCGAGCGCGAGCAAACGCGTCGCGGCGCGGGCGGGATCATCTTCGCCAGTGAGATGCGCGGCTTCGGTTTCGTTCGGCGTGAGCAAAACATCGCGATACAATTCGCTCGGCAATTCGCGCGCGGGCGCGGGATTGAGAATGACGCGCGCGTTCGATTGACGCGCGAGATCAATCGCGGCGATCACGGTGTCGAGCGGAATTTCCAATTGCGCGAGCAAAACATCCGCCGCGCGGATCGCCGGTTCCGCGCGCGCAACATCGGCAGGCGTGAGTGTCGCGTTCGCGCCAGGCGCGACGCCGATCAAATTTTCCGCGCGCGCGTCCACCATAATCAACGCGACGCCGGACGCGGCGCGTTCATCGCGCGTGAGGTACGCGCAATCAATTCCGGCGGCGCGATAATTTTGCTCCGCCTGATCGCCCATCCAATCGCGACCGAGTCGCGCGACGAACGTAACCTCCGCGCCAAGTCGCGCCGCGGCGACGGCTTGGTTCGCGCCTTTGCCGCCCGCGGCAATCGCGAACTCGCCGCCGAGAATCGTTTCGCCGGCGCGCGGCAAACGTTCGCATTTCAAAATCATATCGGTATTCGCGCTACCGACGACGATGATGTTGTTCATCGCGGCACCTCTTCGCCGAACGCGGGCGCGAGCATTTGATCCACCGGCGCGTACTGATCAGTGAGCGTTACGCGGCGCACGTCCGCGAACATCGCGCGCAGATCGTCCTCGTTTACGATCAAGCGCGCGAGCAACGCGTCGCCATCGCCGCCGTCCGCGCGCGCGAGCGCGCTCAAATCCACCGGCACTTTCGATGCAAAGATCGTAAAGAAACTGCGCGGCTGTCTGCGCCAATCGCGATTGCCCATTCCCAAATACACGTACGGAAATGTTTGGCGCATCGTGTTGTAAAACGCGTTCACAAATTCGCCTTGCGGTCCGTCAATCAAATTCGCGATGTACATTCCATCGTCTTCAAGCCACGCGAACACGCGGTCGTTAAATTCTTTCGTCGTCAAATGATACGGCACGGAATAGTGATTGATCGCATCGCCGCAAATCAAATCGTACCGCGTTGTCGGCGCGCGCACGAAAAATAATCGCGCGTCTTCGTTGTACGAAACGATCCTGGTATCGCGCTTGAGCGCGAGATGCTCGAACGTAAATTCGGTCAAGCCCGGATCAATCTCGACGACGTGCGTCGCAATGTTGGGATAGACCGTTTCCAGATAACGCGGAAACGCGTAACCGCCGCCGCCGATGACCATCACGCGATTCAAGCGGTTGAAAAATTGATCGCGATAGTCCGCGACTTCGGCAAATACTTTTTCTTGCGGATACTCGAGCAGTTTCGGATTCGCCGGCGAAATGTAACTGTGGACGAGATGATCGAGAACGACCGCGATCACTTGATCGCCGTTGCGTTCTTCGGTGAAAACTTTGATGCAAAAATAATTCGTCTCGCGCGCACACGGACCGCGCAACCAGCCCTGGTTTGAAATGGACGTCCACGCGCCAACGATCAACACGAGCGATAGCACCGCGGCGTACCAGCGCGCGCCCAGTACGAAAAACACGCCCATCAGCATCAACGCGAGCGCGACCGCGAGAACAACAGTGAACGAGCCGAACCACGAGATCAGAAAAAAGCCGGTGGCGAACGTGCCGAGGATACTGCCGAACGCGCCCGCGGCATAAATTTTTCCGACCGTGCTTCCGGTTTTCGCGAGATCGCTCACCGCGAGTTTCGCGACGATGGGCGAAATCATTCCCAGGATCGTGCACGGTAGAAAAAATAATCCAAACGTGAGGATGACCAGTTTCGTTACAATCGGCAAATCGCGCGGAATCATTTGGTTGATCGGCTCCACCGCGAGAATCGTGAGACACGCAAGCGCGGAAAGCAAATAGATCGCGCCGAGAAAACGGAGCGATGCCCACTTGTCCGCGAGCCATCCACCCAAATAATTGCCGAGCATAATCCCGGCAAGCACGATGCCGATAATGCTCGTCCAAGTGTAGAGCGATGTGCCGACGAGCGGCGCGATGATGCGGCTCGCGACGAGTTCGAGCACCATAATGCACGCGGACGAGATAAAAACAATCGCGTTCGGTTGCCACAGAATCGAACGCGCGGTGGAGGGCTGAGCGGACATTGCAAATTTTCTCCTCAAATGATTTTGGCGCGCTCCGATTATAACTATCGCGAGTTTGTTGGCAAGTGGCAAAAAGAAACCCGCAGGGTCTTGCAGACCCTGCGGGTTTGCGATTAGATTTGCTCGACGCGAATTCTAGCGACCACGCGCAGAACTTCCGCAATCGGCACGAGTTTGCCGACGGTCGTGTACCGCGCGTCGCCGACCGGCGTGGTCGTCGCGCGTTCTTGGAACCGATCACAGTTTTGCAAAAACCATTCGCGCGTTTCACGCACCGGCAAAATGTACAGCGTGCGCGGCGCGACGAAATAGTAAAACAACCAATCGGCTTGCGTGTACAGAAAACAGCCCGGCGTGTTGCGTTCGCGATTGCTCGCCGTCTCAAAGAAAAAGTTGCCGGTGCGATGATACCGATCCGCTTTGATTTCGATCTGGCGCGCGCCCTCGCGCGTGACCCAGATCAGATCAACATCCATTTTTTGATAACGCGGATCGGCTTCGACGTTTTCGACGCGAATCGTTTCCGCGCGATTCGTGAGCCACGCGATTATTTCGCGCGTCGCGTTGGCGGCGACGGCGTTCGTCGCGTCCATCGTGTACGCGCGCGGCATCACGCGACTCCGCGCGCGGCAACGCGCGTTTTGTAGATGTACCCTAACGCAACCAACGCGAGCGCGATCAACAACCATTCGTGCGGTTCCGGCACCGCGGTTACATCGAGCGCGTTTTGTCCAAGCGTCTCGCCCACCTGTTCCACTTCGCGATCAAAGCGATCACCCTGTTGCTCAAGTTGTTTCAACAATTGGAGTTGTTGCGCGTTAACCAGGACGAGCATCGAAGAGAATGGCGTTACGATGCTGTGCTTGATCGCGATCGCGTGCAATTGATCGAGCGTCGTCAGCTGGCGCAGGTTGGCGCGATTGCGATACATCGCGTCGAGGATCACGCGGCGCGCGGCGAACGGCGCGAAATCATCATTCGTGATCGCACTTGACGATTTCACCCCGGAGGACGCGCCGGTGATCGTGAACCACGCGTAACCGTCCACCCAATCCACCGTCGCGTTTGCCGGGATGTCGCTCGACGCGATCGCTTTCGCGTTCAACGCGACCGCGACGCGATTGAGCGCGTCCTCGACACTCGTCGTTACGCCGCCGCCACTCGCTTGAATCGCTTCGAGCGTCGCGTCATCGTAACCGAGCGGCAACGCGCCGCCGAGATGAATCATCCACACCGGCGCGTTCGGAATCGGCACCTTGACCGGACTCTCGCCGAGTTCGTAACCCGATCCATCGGTTACGACAAAAATCGCGTCGTACGAATCGTTCGCGCGCAACGCGTCGAATTGCGCGAGCAGTTCGCCCGCGTGTTGTCCGCCGAGATATTCGATCCGATCCAGGTTGAGCGCATCCAACTTTGCGCGCGATGCTGGCTCGCCGCGATACTGGGACGCGGTGAGATACACATCCGCGTTGGCGAATTGGTCAAGTCGCGCCACAGTTGTCTTTACATCCGCCGCGAATTTTTGCATACTGAGCGAACGATCCAACACGACCGCGACGCGCAGATTGTCGCGCAACGCGGGCAGATTCAGCGCGGACAATGGACGCGCGATCACGGTTTCGCCGGTCACAAATTCGATCTGATGCGCGACCTGGGTCGGCGGCGAGGTCGCGGGGATAGACGCGGGCAACCACGCGTCGGTTTGCAGTGCTTTGCCATTGAGGACGCGCGTCGTCGTCGCGTCCCAGTACACATTCCGTTTTTCCGCGAGACGCGGCAATGCCCACGCGTTATCGCGCGCCAGAACGCGATAGGTCAGCCACATGTGCATTCGCGCGGCGTCGGTGATCGTCGAGCGAAACGCGTTGGGATCGCGTCGAAACAAACGCGGCTCAATCGGAAAAATTCGCAGACGATATTGGCGCGGTCCGATTTGCTCGACGAGCGCGGGGTCCACATTGCGGCGCACTTCGTTGCGATACACGGCTTGCGCCGCGCCGCGCGGCGCGACACGATACGCAAAGCGCGCGTTGCGATCATCGCTCGCGCCGAGCCACACGCCGGTAACGACCGCGGATTCCGGCAGTGAAAAATAGTACACCACTTCCTGGCGTTGCGTCGTTTGATTTTGATAGACCTCATGCAATTCAACGTCCGCCCAATCACCGCGCTCGCTGATCGTGATCGCTTGATGCGTCAACAAAATTTCGTGATCATCCACCGCTTGCAGAGCGGCTTCGGCTTGCGATGCCGACCAGGTCGCGCGCACCGTGTTCGCGATGATTGTGCGCTCGCCGTCGAGGATGCGTTCATCGAACACGGCTTTGTACATTTTCGCGGCTTGCTCCGGTTCCTGACGTAACGCGCGACCATCTTCGCGATTGTCCGGCTTGGCAGGATTGATCGGTTCGTACAACAACGGACTTGCAACGGTTTCGTACAACGCTTGCACTTGGAGCGCGTCTGCGAGCGATAATTTCATTGACCACTTGTACATTTCGCCGATGTGTTTCACTTCACCGACCGCGCTGATGTACCGGAATTGCGCGAGGTACGTGTTGAGCAATCCCGCGCGCAACGTGTCCGCTTGGCGCATCAGCGCGCGCCCGGCGTCCAATGTCGCGGGCGGAGTTTGCAAACGCGCGAACGCCTCGCGTTGCGGTTGTTGATTCGCGATGATGACCGCCGTAATCGAAATGAGTATCACCGACGCGACGAGCGCGTACGCGGGCACTGCGCGCGTGCGATTGATCAACGCGCGCACGCCGCGCCACCACGCGCGCATCGCGAGAATCGGTACGGCGATTGGAGTGATCGCGAGCAATGTCGCGCTGTAACCGAACAAGAGACCGCTCAAAATCGAAAATGGCACTGCCCAGGTCAACGTCCAGAGCGCGCGCCAATCGAACGTCGTGATGAATCGCCAGAACGCGTTCGGCAATTCGATCACCACATTCACGATTTGCGCGGCGAGCGGCACCGCGTAAAACGCGATCCACGCGGAAGCGTACAAATAGGTGAGCAGGAGAAACGTCAAACCAATCGCGCGCGCCATCGCGAACGGCGCGCCGCGCTCATCAATTTTCGGATCGAGCAGTTGCCACATTAGCGTCGCCATTCCGATCAGCGCGAGCGTCATAATCAGCGCGACCGCCGGGTTTGCATCGCGAAACAAAAAGAAGCGCAAGCCGAGCATAAACATTAGGGGCCACTCGATGCCGTACGCGAGCGCGAATAATTTTTCCGGCGCGCGGCGCAGTGGAAAGATCGCGAGAAGGATCGCGGCGACCGGGATCAGCGTCAACGTGATGCCGGCTACGAGAAAGAGCGGCGGGACGATGTTCGTGGTAACGCCGGCGATCAAATCGGGAAGCATTTGCGGCGCGAATCCCAGGAGCATAAACGCGACAAAGATGAGATTCCACGTCCAGAACAATCCGTACGCCCACACGCGCGGATCGAAAATAAATCGCAATACTTGTTTCATCGTGCCTCCTTTGCACTGTCATTGCGAGGAGCATCGTGAGCGGAGTCGAACGATACGACGAAGCAATCTCCGATCTGAAAGTGGGGATTGCTTCGCTTTGCTCGCAATGACATTCATTTTTTGTTCAGATTGCGCGCAACCGCATCGCGCACCGCGCGGAAAAATGTTTGCAGTTCCAGCGTGTTCGGATCGCGCGCGTCGTTGAACAAAATCGAAACCAAGACCCAGCGTTTGGGCTGGAGCGTTACATCATCCCAAATGCGCGTGCCGTAATCATCGGTTACGCGCTCCGCCGATTGAAACCAGTACGCCGCCGACCAGGTTTGTTGTTTGCGCGCATCGCCGAGCGCGACGCGAAGAACAGAAAAATCGGGCGCGACGAGAAAGGCGCGCGAGTCATTGATCGCGAGCCCGTACACTTCAAAGCATCGTTCGGGGCGATGATGCGCGCGCCAGGTCGCGCTCGTAACGAGAATCATCGAGCCGGACAGATCGCGCCAGGTGAAACGAAAGCGGTCGGCGCCTTCAGCATTATCGCGCATCAACCAACGCAGTTCGTCCGGCTTGAGCGGCGCGGACTGCGCGATGATGTCGGCGGGAAACGTCCACGCAATTGTCGCCTGCGTCAACCCGGTTTGCGGGCGCGGCGTGTAGAGTAAACCCATCCCGAAAATTGCAACTATGAGAATCGCGCCAAGCCATGCGGAGTTGGAATTGAGATTGGAGATTGGAGCTTCGAGATTGAGCGATTGCGTCGGCAAGAGTCGCAACAACGCGACGGCGGCGGCGCACGCGATCACAAATCCCAAGACGCCGAGCGGAACGTGAATCATTTCCGCCGCGAGCCGCGCGTTCAACACTTGCCCGACGACGACCAGGATCGCGACGCGCGCGAGGTTCGTGATGAAAAGTAAAAGCGCAAACGCGATTGCGATCACGCACCAGCGCGCGTTGAGTGGTCGTCGTTCGATCCAGGTCGCGGCGATCAGAAACAGCGCGCCCGTCCACAAACTTTTGACGCCACTGCACGGCAGATCAATTTGCGACACGCCATTTTCGAGAATCAAAATCGTGTCCACGCCAATCGAACCGATGCCCGCGAGCGCGAGCCCATCGCGCACGATGGACGCGGTGAGGATCCGCATGGGATAGCCGATGAACGTTTGCATATGTTCGCCGAACGGCAGAACGCCGACGATCAACAGTGCGGCGGGCAAACCCGCGCGCCAACGTTGCGGCGCGATCCACAAACCGAGCAAGCCATAACTCGCGAGAAAAAAGATACTCGCGGAAATTGTGTTGATGTCGAGCCAGCGTTCGACGATGAGATACAAAATCGAACCGGCAAAAACCAGGATGAGCGCGGAGAGATGCCATCGAGGAAGCGCGTCGAATTTAAGCGACCATTTTTCTTTGCGCGCTTGCAACGCGATCAGAACGATCACGCCGACGAGGACGATTTGATTCGTGCGAAAATCTTCGTACGTGAAAATGATCGCGAGATAGGCGAACACGGCGCGATACAACCACAGCCACAATGCGAGGATGAGCGCGTTCGCGGTGATGTGAGTTGCGCGAATCGAATTGGTTGGTGCGGAAGTTTCAAGCATTGCCATTTTCGATCATTATGCTAACGCTTTTGCGCGCACAAGTCAAGCACTCGGGTGCGAAAAAAAGAGACCTGGAAGGTTTGGAAAACCTTCCAGGTCTTGACATCGAAATCCAGCGGATACCACTTTACATCGCGTTGAATGTTTCGTACACAGTAATTTTTGCGCCGCCCAGAAAAACCGGGCAACTTTTGGCGAATTCAATCGCCGCGTTGAGCGAATCGGCTTTGATGACCGAGTATCCAGTTGCCATCGTGCCGACCGGACCGTCACTGACTTTGCCCTCTGCTGTGATGGTCTTGGCAGTTTGCGTAAACGGATTGCCTCCATCCACCAAATTGCTACCCAGTTTGCCCATCCACGCGCCCCAGTCTTGCATCACTTTATCTTTTTCCGCTTGGTTCGCGGGCATTCCACCACCGCTATAGAGTAACACAAAATTTGCCATCGTTTGTTCTCCTTCCAAAGTTTCTTGGAGTTGAGAAATCTTGACGCGCTCAAGAATCTGATCCAAGTGAATTGAGCATATCACAAAAGTTTCAATTTTGTATTAGAGCCAACCCTGCCAAGTATCAATTCTTTATTTGAAAATTCGCGTTGGTTTCGACACGAAAAGTTGTGCGGAAAAAAAGACGGCAGTCAACTTAATGACTGCCGTTGGATGTGTCGGGGCGAGCTGATCTGGATTTGATAGTTTGCTGATCATGGTTTGTGAGATATTGAGTTAGCTCCAGTTGGGACAAATGGACTTGAAGATACCTCACTGGTATTCCTCGATCAAGCATTTAGAAAGGGACGTCTTCGTCGATTTTGGAAGGTTGGGGTGGGGCAAATTCAATATTGATCCGAAATCGGTAATCATGGTATCGCGTTGGAGTATGCAGTCGCAATCGATACTGCAAGCCGCCATCAAACCAGCCTTCTTGAAATTCAAAATGGATCTTGGCAAACTCAACAGCACTAGGAGGGAGACTGGGGACTTTGATTTCCAACCGATACTGTCTCACCAAACCATCTTCCGCATCAATTGCACTTGCCTTGAAGGATTCGATATTTCCCATAGGTCCTGAATGTATCGGGATATAAAGCGCATCTTCTGAAGTGAAAAGATACACATGGGTTATTCCACCTGCTACTTCCAGGCTATCGTTCCTTATATGAATGGGCAAAACGAACCGTTTCGTCTTTATCGTTCCAGTTATTGTGGGATTTTCCCCTTCGGAGCCGATCTCTGGTATCGCTTTCTCTAGGATCGTCACTGACAAGTGTTCGGAGGTTAGTGCCACTTTTCGGGCACGCGATTCTTCAATCGCCCATTGCAAAGTTGTAGCCAGTTCTTTTCTAAGTGTCTCTATCTTTCCAGCATAAACTGTGTGTTGTCTATGTTTCAGGTCAAATGGAATGTCATCAGCATTCTGCGTCAGAAGGAGAACGAGTTTTCCCAGCGCGTGAGCGTAACCAACCTCATAGAACACATTGGGATTCCTACCCGTCATATCAGCTACAATAACATCGGCTTTGTTGATCTGATTGAATATTCTGTCTAGTATTCCTTCAGAGAACTTTTGCTCATCTACGCGTTCCGCATATGCTCCAACATCATCCGCTGCGCCTTTGATGCCAAACTGGTAGATGTCGTTAAACTTAGAGTCAAATGGCATCAGTACGAAAACGATAGGTTTAGGACGAGTAGATTTCGAAATGTCAGCCATTGTAGTGCCTTTTCAAATTGAGCATCTGAGTTGTTTGATTCATCATGATTGACACGTAAATTTGCAGATGGACCCTGTGCTGATGAAAAACACGCTGATCACACCAATACCATTTTTTATTTGTCTTCCCACTTTCGCGAGTAAGTGTGTTCCAATCTATTTCTTGTTCCCGATTTTCTTTTAACCGCAGACTCTACATTGCAGAAAACCCGCAGAATCTTTGCGTCTGATTCTACGGGTATTGTGAGTCGGGGCGAGAGGACTTGAAAAAGGTCTTTTTTTTGGATGACCCATTTTGAACCAGGTCGAGTCAACGGTAAGGAATGACATCTGTTTTGGTTGACCTCGTATCATTCACCTGGCATGTTGTCCAAAAACGAAAGTTGCTTGTAGGTTTGTCGGATTCGCTCGAGCGACGTGGACACGTAAATCATTGTGGTTGTGATATCTTCGTGACCCAGGAGCGTTTGCAAGTCGTGAATGTTTCCACCACGATCAAGATAGTTTGTTGCGAAGGTGTGCCGAAGCGCGTGAGTGCTGACATTTACGCCGGCGGTTTTTGCGACACGCTTGATGATTTTGTAGATCGCGGGTGCGTTCATTGGCTTGCCGTGTCGTGATGTGAATAGGGCTGTTACTCCTGGTTGTGCTCTTCGTTCGTTTATCCACTTTTCAAGTTCCTTGGTTGTCTTCTTCGCGAAAATCACCCATCTCTCTTTATCACCCTTTCCGTGTTTGACGTGTGCCATTCCTCGCACAAGGTCTAGGTCATCAATTTCGAGTTGTGCGACTTCTCCGCGTCTCATTCCAGAGTCTAGGATGAGAAAAATGATTGCGCGATCGCGTGTAGCGGTTTCTGCCGAAATGAGTTTGTGAATTTGGTCGGGTGGTAAGCATTTCGGTAGTTTGTGTGGCTTCTTGGGGATAATAAATCCAATGTTGGGATTGTCGGTGACGATTCCTGTTTCGTGAATCCATCGTGCGAAGGTTCTGATCGTCTTGGCTCTCTGCCGTATCGTTGTTGGCGAGAGTTTTTTTTCGCAATCGCGCAGGTGACTGACATATTCATTCAAGATTTTTGATGTGACGATCTCGATGTTGGTACTGTGATGTTTTTCAAGCCATCGAGCGAGTAGTGAAAGTTGGCGTGAGTAGGTTTTGATCGCGTTAGGGTTGCATTCGCGTTTTTCTCGATTGTTCAAAAAGTTTTGAATGACGGCGAAGATTTCCAAGTGTGATCCTCGATTGAATGATGGGTGATTGTGCCCACATTATATCAAATTTCTGGAGGTGGTTCGATGCAAGTGTCGGGTTTGATTATGAAGAGTCGCTCGTCTGCGTACCCAAACAAAAAGACTGGTGAGTTGATCCACATGGTCTATTTTGATTTGTATGACGACACGGCGGGTCTGATTCAGTGTGAAATTAAGGCGAATGGCGCGGAGCCGCCGGATGGTTCGAAGGTTGTCGGCGATGTGCAGTTCCTGCGCAAGATCGCGTTTGGTCAAGGTGTGTCGGTCGCGCTCAAGTCGTTTCGTGTGCTCGATGTCAAATCGGATGCGCCGGGTTGGGTGCCGCCGCTTCCGCCGGGTGTGGGTCCGAAAAAGTAGAAAATGTTTCCAAGTTCTGTGCTGACCGGGACACTTGTAAGCGCGTTGGGTGATCAATCATCTTTTGCGCTTTACTATACGGTCCCGACGAGCGGTTTGCTTGCGGCAACGTTGGGTATGTTGCTCATTCTCACGTTGTTCATTATTGCGAATCGTTTGCAAATGTGGGCAATTCTGTATTCGATTATCTTGGCGATGTTCTTCGTTCCGTTTGCGACAACGGCGTATGCGCCTTCTGTGGTGGTTATGTGTTTGATCGCGCTGGTTGTTGTCCTGGTTGGTCGGTTCTTCGTCAAGGTGCTGGGCTGGGGGACGTGATGACGCTTCCAAATTGGACGTTTAACGAAGTGATGATTGAAGTCACGAACTTTTTGCAAAATTCGGTTGTGGCTGGTTTGGTGATGACATCGCTTGCGTTGTCGGTCGTCAGTTTGCTCGTTTCGACTTTGCAAAACATTTTTCGGCGTCAGTAGTTGGCGGGTTCGTGCCGCTTTCTATAAATCTGATATCGAAGGGAGGTGAGAACAATGTTTGGTACCGGCTTTTCGCTCGGATTCACGATTTCGGATATTCAAACTCAAGTTTCGATGTTGCTCGCGAATGCGGTCGTGCTTGGTCTGGTCGCTGGTTCGTTGGCGCTGACGATCACTCCACGGATTATCGGTGTTGTGAAGGGCATGTGGCGGCACTAGGCGCGATTCGCGCGATTTTCTGATTGTCTGGGGGTTCGTTGTTTGAATCCCCAGATTTACGAGGTGTAGACGTGGCGGCTCCCACTCTTCCCAGTTTGTGGACTGATGTTTTGACCCAACTGAATACGTTCCTGGCTTGGGATGTCGTCAAGGGTTATATCGTGTTATCTCTTGGCATGTCGTTTGGTGCTTTGGCTCTCCGCATGCTGGGTCGCGCGGTTCGGTAATTTGTGGGGCGGTCTTTGATCGCCCTACATTTGTTGAGGTGATAGATGATTCCATTTCAAGGTTTGTTTGGTGCAGGTGCGTTTCAGTGGGAAGCTGGTTATGGATTATCTGGTGTGTTTAACATGCTTTCCGCTATTTTGGCATGGGATGTTGTGCGTGGTTCGTTGGTTTTTATTCTCACGCTGGCGTTGGTTGGTCAGGTGATTTCGATGATGCGAGGTGTTAGATGAATTGGAATGCAATGCTGTTTGATCCAACTGTTTTTACTGATCATCTCAAGACCTGGTTTGCCGCGTTGTTGGGTGTCTATAATGCCGGTGGTAATGGTATGTTGACACCTTATATTTTGTTTTCTATCGCCTTGATGATTGCTGGCTCGATCCTGGTTACATTTCGTCGAGCAACTTCTGGCAAATCGGATTTGGCTCAACCGCAACAGCAACAGCAAAAACAGAATCAATGGCGAGGTGATTGATGCGGATCGCACTATTTTCGTGTCTAGTTTGCCTGGTGCTCGCGGTGGTGTGGTTTGCTGTGCCTGGTGTTGGGGCACAAGGTATTTATCCGTTCAATGGCGAGTTTGATTATGGTTTGTCTGGTTGGACCACTTACAGTTCTACTCTGACTTCATCTTATTGTTATACGGGGCAGTGCGTATACTTTCCTCAGTTGTATTCTTCATTGTTTTCAAATCCGTTTATTGTTGGCAATGGTAGTCTTGTTTTGTGGGGTCGTGCTGTTTCATCGACACTCAATGTTCATATTTATGCAATTGATTTTTCAAATTCTGCGTTGCCTCAATATTACATAACTACTACAGTTTTCAGTTCCTCTGGATTGGTTAAGGCAATTCCTGTTCCGTCGGCGATTGTTGATCACGCGATTCAATTGCTCTTTGTGATTTATGATTCTTCATCTGGTGCTGGTTCGTTGGATCATATTTATTTGACGTCTGCAATTGGGTATGGTTTTCCCTATGGCGCAAATACTCCAATTCCGATCAATTGGTCTGGCTATCCTACTCCTGTCCCTTATCCGACATTTCCTGCATTCCCAACCGCGATTTCAAATGTCAACAACACGACGAATAACACGACGAACAACACGACGAACAATAACACGTACGGTGGTATCTCCGGCGCGACGATCAACGTGACTGGTGGTCTCACGTTGAATATGACACCTTTTCCGTACGGTGCTGGTACTCCAATGCCGATCTACGATGCGTCCACGCGGACGCCAACGCCTACGCCGGTGTCGCAAGCTCAAGCGGCTCAACGTTTGGCATGGTCGTCTGCTCCTGGCACTCCTCAATTCTATATTAATCCGTCTTCGCCGGCGTCTGCGGGTGATTTGTCGTTGGGTGCTGGGACAAATTCGGCGAGTCCGTTTGACTTGGTGATGACTGAAGAACTTTTGAATTATGATTTCAAGTTTTCTGATTTGGGTTACCCTTACACCACGATCACCTTTGGCTTACCTGATTGGCATTTCATTGTTCATTACAAGTATCCGACAAAATTTATTTTTGCGGGTGAAGATTTGTTGAATCAGGTTTATGCGATTATGGGTTTGTTCTACTTCGCGACGTGCTTGACGGTTATTCGTAAAGGATGATTCGATGACTCCTCTCGAGATCACAGTTTACTTTCCTGCTCCGCCGAATGTGTTTTACGCATTTGTCCTTTTGACTTCGGTGATGACGATTGTCTGGGTTGCCAAATTTGTGATTCGTCTTGTAACCGGCTTTTCCTCATGAACTCGCCCGGCTTTTTCTATTCTAATCTCATAGCAAGTGGGATTGTTGGTATGTTCTGTTTTCTGATTTGTTTCAATATTGTCGAGGTGATCTCAAACGATGTTCCTCGCCGCTGATAAATTTTTCCAAGAGTTGATGGGGATTCGATCCTGCGCGCTGACTGGGCATGTTGGTTCTGGAAAAACTCTCGGTGCGATTGCGATTGCGTGTGAGTTACTGCGGCGGCAATTCGTCTCTGGTGTGTGGGGCAATCTGAATCATTCGTTACCTCATTCTGAATCGCTCGAGCGGTCCTGCATTATTTTGGATGAAGCATCCATTGTGATGGACTCGCGCTGGTCATCGGTCTGCTTCGATCTCTACGGTTCGTTTGTCCGCAAGTACAAGGGTGTCTATCTTTATCCGTCTGTGCACCAGGTTGACAAGCGCGCGCGCAATCTCGAAGTGATGCGTTTGGTAGATATTGACACGATTCCTTTTTTGCGAACCTGGGTTTATCGCTGGGAATCTACATCGGGGGCAAAGGGCACTTTTTTTCTTCTTCGTCCTCAAGAATATTTCGACTATTACGATCACGAATTTGTTCCGACTAGTGACGGTGGGACGCTCGAGGCGTTGTGCTCGATGTATCCTGAAACGGTCAATGAGATTTTAGAATCTCGGTCGGGTAAACGATTGCAGAGGTTGATGGGTTATGACACTGGATCACGTTCTGGCGGTTCGCGTTCTGTATCTGGTAGTGTGGTTTCTGGTCTTTCGGAGCGTGTGGAACGACTTGAAGCAGAGTTAGAAAATGTAAGGATGATGGTTTATGGACTCACCGGTAACATTGAGTCAACGTCTAATGGCGCAAGCCAAGGCGAAGCAACAGCAATTGAGCGATGGCGCGCCTAAGCAATTGAAAGAGTACGGTACTGTCAATGATGATTCGGCGAAAGGTCGCCGATGGCAGATGCTTTTTTTCGTTGTGATTCCGCTGATTTGTGTTTGTATCGCGGTCTGGTTCGGTTTTGGTGGTGGATCCCAAGCCGCGGTAGATGCCAGTAAGCCAGTAGGTGCTTCAACAATTGCGCCGGCAAATCTCGATTCAATTGTGCAAGGTAGTCAGTTTGCTTTTGCCTCGCCGCCGGCGCAGAAAGTTGCTCAAGCAGTTACACCCGATTCGCGGATTCGTTGTTATGCGATTCGCGATACGGTTTCGATCTCGAATGTAATTATTTACAAAGAAGGTTTGTTCTTGGCTGATCGTTGGTCCCGTGTGAACGGTGGTTTGCTTGGTTCGAAGACTGCCGGCTGGTTTCCTGCAACTGATTTTGGGTGCCAAGGTGATCTTACTTCTCTCGAAGTTGAATATATGATGCCTGTGCCTTCTCCGACTGCAACAAAGCGTGTGGTTGTGATTGTTCCGACGAAAATACCGACATCATTTCCGACTGCAACTTTATCGCCGACATTAGCGAATGGAATTCTTCGCCTCGATGCAAGTGGTTGTGATGTGTCCTGGTTGGTCTGGAATGCTCAAGCGGTTTGGATTGAGTATGCCGGTAAGCGTGAAGGTGTTGCCGGTGATTCTGCTGGCAAGCCGATTTTTCGTTCGATGTGTCCATATACCGGCACAGTCAAGCTTGATGCTTGGATGAAAGATGGCACGCGTCAAAATCGTTCGGTTTCGCTTGGAGGTCAGTGATCGTGGGGGCGGCGGTCGGCGGGCGGGGACCCCTCTGGGGTGCCCGACGACCGCGCCCCCTTGGTACTATATGCGAAATTTGCGTCCACTTTGGTCAGTGCTTTTTTCGTGTCTTCGGTCGAGGATGACACGAAAATAGTCTAATCGAAGTTGTGGGGGGGGGTAGTGGATGATCGGCTAAGGCGGGTTCAAAGATGGATTCTCCAAAGTGCCGCTAGAGAGCTGATGCCGAAAGAATTAGTGTTCAAGTGTTTACGGTGGTGGATTCCGAAATCTGTTTTCATTGATGTGCTCTACTCTGCGCGAGTGCAACGCGCACATTACAAAAATCTGATGGTGTGTGCGTCGGTCTGGATGTGTCCGATTTGCTCTGCAAAAATCAGTGAGCGTCGGCGAGTAGAGTTGGCCGGGGCGATTGATGCGAATGCGGATGAATTACAAGTTGCGTTGGTGTCGTTCACTCTGCATCATTCTGCGAAAGATAGTTTGAAAGTCATGTTGAATCGTCTGCTTGAATCGTATCGCGAATTGAAATCGGGGCGAACCTGGAAAGATTTCTCGCAAGAATCTCTTCTGGTTGGTTCTATTCGTTCGCTTGAAACGACGTACGGCGTGAATGGTTGGCATCCGCATTTGCATGTTCTGATGTTCTTTTGTAAGGGTGCAAATCTTGATGCTGTTGAGGAGTTTCTTAAAACGCGTTGGCTTTATGTGCTTGATCGTAATGGCGCAACGGCCTCGTATCGTCGCGGTGTGGACTTTCGGACGGCTGATCGTGATGTTGCAGAATATGTCGCCAAGTTTGGTCACGAGCCGGTGAATCTCAAGCGTCCTGGTAAGTGGACTATGGAACACGAATTGACAAAAGGTGTTGCCAAGATCGCGCGTGGTGCAAAAGGAAAATCGCCGACTCAACTGCTTGCTGATTTTGTGGATGGTGATCGAGCATCTGCGATGTTGTGGCAAGAGTACGCGCGTGCGTTCAAGGGCAAGCGTCAATTGGTGTGGTCCCGAGGTTTGCGGACTAAACTCGGGTTGGGTTACGAAGAAACAGATGAAGCGATCGCCAAGCGTGAAGATGAACAAGCGGTTCGATTATTGTCGCTGACGTTGCGACAATGGCGGACCGTGCTCGGTAATGATGCTCGCGGCGAAGTGTTGGAGATTGCAAGTTCTGGAGATCGTGACCAGGTCTTGGAGTTTCTCGAAAGGATTGGCGCATGCGATTGAATGTTGCGGATCGCTTTTGGGCGAAGGTGACCAGGTCTGCCGATTGTTGGTTGTGGCAATCAGAACGCGACGAAAAGGGCTATGGTCGGTTTCTGTATCTTGGTCGCAAAATGAATGCACATCGGGTTGCGTGGTTGGTCACATTCGGCGAGATTAAACCTGGTTTGCAAGTGTGCCACAAGTGCGACAATTCATCGTGTGTAAATCCAGCGCATCTTTTTCTCGGCACGGTGCAAGACAATTTCAATGATGCGGTCCTTAAGCATCGGCGGTATTCACGATACCTGGTTGGAGTGATGCCAGGTCAAATCAGAATGGAGGGCTTATGAAGTGGAGATGAAAAAAATATCGCGGTCGAGTTGGCTACTCGCCGCGACAAATTCCAACGGGTGAGCGTTGGAACTGTGGAGATTATATCACGGTTTCATTCGCGCACCAAGTGGCGCGTTTTTTATTTCGTGTTTTCGACGATTCACAATGGAGGTGTGAAATGTCTGTTCGTGTTCTTGATCCGATTGCGGAATTACGTTGGGTGTGCAAGATTTTGGATATGGTTTGTAATTGTGCTTTTCCGCAGGATCGTGAAGCGCTGAAAGATTTCCAGGTTATTTTGATTCAAGCGTCCTGGAAAGTTGGCGTGTTGCTTGAGCGTGTTGATAGCGAATTGAACCCGGTTTCCGAGTCTTCGGATGATGAACTCCCGTTCTAGTCGGCGAGCGTCTACAGCGTTTCTGCGGGGCAAAACGGTTTTCGAGTCCTGTGATACCTGGGGCGAAAAATCGCTTTTCTCGACGCACAACAAAACGCAACAAAACGGGCGGAAAATGTCAATTTTGGGTTTCCGACGGAAAGTTGAAATTGAGCATTGAGTGGGGTAGGGCAAGCGTGAAATTTCAGTCAAAAAACCAACTTGCGGCAAAGTTAAAATGGTCTCTCGGCGAGGTGCGTGCGTTTCAAAAAACCTTGCGCGATTTTCGGCGAATGTTGAATTACGACAATCGCGACCTGGCTCAAGCGTTGGACTATTCGACGGCGTATGTGCGAATGATGCAAGGGCATTGGAATTGCACGCGACAACCGTCCCAGGAATTTGTAATTCGCTTCAATGCGTTTCGTTCAACCTCGCCGAAGGCAAAACCAGGTTTCGCGTCTGTTGCGGTTTATGATCCCAATGAACATTCGATCCCGATGTCGCGGATTCTCGCCGCGTTCAAACAATGTCCCGAATGTGTTTGGGAAATGCACAAGGGGTATCGCGATGAACGTGAGACCTGGTGGGCAATGCGGGTCCCGCAACAGCGATATCACTCAAAGGATCATCGGCACGCGGCGGCATTGCGTCGGCGAAGGAAACGACAAAAGCAACAAAGGGAGAATCGCAAAAAACCAGGACGAAAAAAATAGTTCGTCGTCGAGAGTTGCGATCTTGACGACGAACGTCCAACTTTGCGCGGTGTGGGAGGGGACTCCGATCCGCGCGAAATGATTCTACCACAAATTTAAAAGGGGACAAAATGTCGAACAAGAAAAAATCACGCAAGGGGTTTGCGAGTGATGCGGTCGTTTACCGTGTGTCTGCAGTTGCTGGTAAACATCGTGTTCGGTGTGTGGAATGTAATGCAGTGATTCCGGAGGGACAACCGTTTGAACGTTTTGGGACTCGTGATCCCGATTCTGGCGGTGTTGAATACTGGGTTAACGTGTGCCTGGCATCGGTTAACAAAGTGCTGGGGAGGGCGTAGTATGGCAACTGTTCGGAGTGGTGTACGGTTCGACATGTTCGGGAAAAATGTTTGTGATATGTGTTCGAACCTGGTCAAGCAAAGCGGCGGTCGCGGGCGTGTGCGTCGCTATTGCTCGAATCGTTGCAAAATGCGGGCGCGTAATCAGCGCGTTGCTCAAGAACGTTTGGAACGTCATCGTGCTCGGTATGCCGCGTTTCGTCGTCGAGAGGATGCACGCAAATAAAGTGTTTATCGCCGGCGAATGACACGCTTTAACGTAGATCGGGATGGGTGTTGTGCCTGTCCCGGTTTTATTTTCTCAATCTCTCTTTCTTCTTTTCTTGATTTGCTCCTTTTCTTTTCTCTTAAAAAATTAAAATAAAAAAAATACCTTATTCTCCACCGGTTTAGATTTCAACGGTTGTGCTTATTGTCTATGAATGGATCAGGTTGACCACGCGATTTTTGATTCTGTAAAATGGATGTATCGAGAGCGGTTTACGTCCCGATAATTTCTCTCAGATGGTGTGCCCACATTCTGGGTAAGGGATAGTGCATCAACCGTGAGTCAAACAATGTCTGTGCTGGTTTGGTGTTGTGCTCTAAATGATTTCTGGGGTTGTTACTTTCTCGAGATAGCCTATACGGTCTTTCATTGGTGGATGAGTGTTAGGATTACTATTAGGATGGTTGTATAGATTGCCAGGACTCCTAGGGCAAGGATTTCAAGGACAATGATTTGTTGTATGGTGAGAGGAAACTTAAAGGTGGATACTGTTGGTGCCGTGTAGGTGATTGATGCTGGTCGCGGCGCGTGTTGCTCGCGCTCGGCGAGCATGTGTGGATGCTTTTCTGCGTGGCAATTCTCACAAAGAGTTTGGAGATTGTTGGGGTGATTTGTTCCACCGCGCGAGAGAGGAATGATGTGATGCGCGTGTAGAACCTCGTCGGTTGCTCCACACTCAACACAACGCATCCCATCGCGACGTTTGACGAACCACGCGAGTCGCGTCCAATTTTCGGGATATGCCGAAAATTCGTGTGGCATTTTTGCTCCTTGACAACTGTGGTGATCTGGGTATAATTTGACTGCATAAGAATTTATGCAGTCTTTTTTGGACCGTGTGCTGGGCGAACTTTGATTTTCTTCAATTCCAAAGGTGGGATGATGTATAGGTTGCCTTTTAACTCGGCAAGAATTTCTCCTCGCCGAATCTGTCTTCGGACCGTGTCGGTGTGTATTCCTCGCAATTCCGCGGCTTCACGGATTGTATATCCCATTGTTACGTTCTTTCTAGTTGGCGGCATGATGCGCCTTCTTTCGGTTCTCAATTGTAACATTTTGATTTGCTCCCTGCAAGGGGTGTAAAAATAGGCATAAGACGTTTGCGGCGTCTTATGCCTTTGTGCTTTGTGCGCCGATCCTTACCAAACGAATACGGCTGTGAGTCGGGGCGAGAGGACTTGAACCTCCGACCTCAGCGTCCCGAACGCTGCGCGCTACCAACTGCGCTACGCCCCGATTGCGGGCGCATTATATCGCGAATCACTATTTTTGCAAACTATCCAACTTTCCAACTAACCAACTATTCAACATTGCGAAGCAACGCGCCCACCTCGCGCAGAGTGCCGCGCCAATCCGCCGGCACATCGGTCGGGAAAAAACCAACATCGGTGATCCAAAATGTTTTCATTCCAATTTTGCGCGCGGGCAAAATATCCATCTGCACATCGTTACCGATCATCAAACATTCTGCCGGCGCGACATTCAACCGCGCCGCGATCTCGCGATAGTATGCCGCGTGCGGTTTGCACGCGTGCATATTTTCGTAGCTGGTTACGAACGCGTAAGAAAAATTTGCGAGCCCGCCCCACTCCAAACGTTGCTGGAGCGCGGTGAGTGGAAAAAATGGACCGGTCGCGATCACGACCTGTCGGTTCGCTTCAAACGCGCGCGCGATCACCGCGCGCGCGCCCTCGACCGGGCGCGTGAACACGCGCAGATCGCGATACTCGCGCGCGTAGAAATCTTCAAACACCGGTTCGAGTTGCGCGCGCGGCACGCCGACTTGCGGATAAAAATCGGCGGCGAACACCTCCGCGAGCGTGCGCGTCGCGTCGCGATTGTGCATCATCACTTGCGTTGACGCGCGCAATTGCGCGATCAA
Source organism: Chloroflexota bacterium (assembly GCA_016223105.1). Classification (GTDB taxonomy): domain Bacteria; phylum Chloroflexota; class Anaerolineae; order UBA4142; family UBA4142; genus JACRPR01. Next base: position 57,898 of record JACRPR010000083.1, read on the forward strand.
TTTTTCCGGCGCGACCAGATGCGCCATTTTTTTCGAGAGCGCGGCAAAGTACGGCGGCAAAAATGTTTCCATCGAATTTTCGATCAGCGTGCCGTCCATATCGAACAAGATCGCTTTGAGCATGGGGTCCTCGAAGATCAGAAGGGATAAGAAGGGCAGAGAAGGCGTGCGCGGGCGGAGAGGGCGCAGAAGTGATGGAGGACGTGCTTCCTCTTCTCCGCCCTCTTTGCCTTCTCTGCCCTCGCCTTCCCTCTTTACCCTTCTTCTATTCAAACACGATCACACCTCGCGCGACATTCCCCGATTCCATACCCGCGAACGCGGTTGCGATGTCACCGAGCGCGTACCGTTTCGTGACGAGTTCATCGAGCGGCAAACGGCGCGCGCGATACAACTCGACCAGGTGTGGCAAATCCACTTGCGGGCGAATCGAACCGACGAACGAACCGAGCAGTTTTTTATTTTGGAAAATCAGCGCGCCCGCCGGGATCGGCACATCTTGTTTCGCGGCGTGCATTCCAATAATGACTGCCGTGCCGCCCGGGCGCGCACTCTGCAACGCTTGCGCGATCGTGATCGGCGAACCGACCGAATCGAAAACGTAATCGGTGCCGCCGCGCGAAAATGATTTGATCGTGCTGGGAATGTCGCACTGCAGAGGATTGAATGTTTCGGTCGCGCCGAGTTGTTTCGCAAACTCCAATTTATTTTCAAGAACGTCCACCGCGAAAATCGGATAACACCCGGCGAGCTGGCATCCCAGGAGCGCGCTCAACCCGACGCCGCCGCAACCGATCACGGTGGCGGAACTGCCCGGCTCGATGCGCGCGGTGTTCAACACCGCGCCGACGCCGGTCGCGACCGCGCAACCGATGATCGCCGCGATCTCGAACGGCACATCGTCGGGAAACGGAATCGCGCTCGCTTGATCGATCACGATCCATTCGCTCATCGTCGCCGCGCTGAGATAATGTTTGAGCGCGATGCCATCGCGCGTTTTCAAGCGCGAGGTACCGTCCGGCAAAAATCCGGCGAACGTCGTTTTCGGAAAACGTTCGCACAAGTTCGGTTGCCCGCGCAAACACGCGGGGCAGGTCTCATCGGCAGGCAACCAATTGACCAGGACGCGATCACCGGGTTTAATGCGCGTTACATTCGCGCCGACCGATTCGACAACCCCCGCGCCTTCGTGTCCCAGGACGAGCGGCGGCGGCGTGCGAAGTTCGCCGCGCAGAGTATGCAAATCGGAATGGCACACGCCCGCGGCGCGCACGCGCACCAGCACCTCGTTCGCGCGCGGCGGATCGAGTTCAATCGTTTCAACCGTGAGACAATTTAATTCGCGCACCACTACGGCCAACATCGTTTGCACTTGGACGTTGCCGAAATAATCGTGCGCCGCCGGCATCGTCGGCGCGATCTCCATGAAGATGTCGTGAATGTGACACGCATCCGAAAAACAAAACGCGCTGATCGCGTCCGCGACAAAATCGTTTGTGTCGTACAGATTATGCCAGCGCGCAACATTCGTCGGCGCGATTACTCCCAGGTTGCCATCGCGCACACGCGTCTTGATCAGTTTGCCCAGCGGACAACCGAGCGTGAACCATTGCGCGATTTTGTAGCGGGACGCGAATTTTTTCAACACGTCGAACGAAACAACCGTGCCGAGCGAATGGCTAACCAGGACGATTTCGTCGAAATCGTGCGCGGCTTGATCGAGCGCGTTGACGAGGCGCTCCTGCACTTGCGCCGCGGCATTCGCGTCGAACAAATACCCGGCGACTTCTTTGATCGCTTCCGTGAGCCCGGGATCAATTCCGAGAAAACCCATCGCGACCATTCCGCGCGCGGGATGATCTTCTTGCGCGCGCGCGTGCGCGAGCCGTAATTGTTTTTCGTACTCGGCCTTGAATTTTGCAACCTCCGGCGATTCGACCGCCGCCGCGATGCCCATTGCCGGCTTGGTCATCACGTCGGAATAGTACGCGGAGATGAACGCGAGCGGCTTGGGCAATTGCGCGTTGATCGCTTGCACCAAACTTTCGTAATAATCTTCGGGAATCGCGCCGCCGCCGTGAACGAACACCATCACGCGGCGCGGCGTTTTCGGCGCGGGCGGTTTCTTTGCCGCTTTGCTAGTGATACCCAGCGCGCGTTTCGCGCGTGGTCGTGCATTTAAATTCTTTTTCAATTTCTTGTGCGCCATTTTTTCCTCCTTCAATGTGGCGCGGGCTTTCCAGCCCGCAATGCGGCGAACTAAAAGTCCGCGCCACGCTTGTTCACGGTGCGCGCGTCGCGGTCGGCGCGAGCGCGGTGAACGTTGCCGCCGAAATCGGGACCGCGCGAAAATCAATTCCGCGCGGCGTGTTGAGATAACCCTGCGCTTTGCCGGTGATTGCTTGCGCGCCATATTGCCACACGATGCGCCCGGCGCGATTCACGATCACGACGCGATGATTATAGTCATCGCTGAACGCAAAATTTCCGTTCGGCAATTCGATGACGTGCGACGGACGATCCAGCCAATCGTTTTCCGCGCGCGGAAAAAATTCCCAGACGACGCGCCCGTTCCACGCGAGTTCGATGATGCGACCTGGTTTTTCGTACGCCGCGAGCAGAACATTGCCGGCGCGCGTGATTTGCGCTTCGGACGGATACGCGAGATTCGGCAGAGCGACCGAACGATACACCTTGCCTTGCAAATCCATTTCGCTCACGCGACGATTCCCGGCTTCGGTGATGAGCAAGCGTCCATTCGCGAGCGGCGTCGCGCCAATCGGTTGATCGAGCAAACCAGGTTCGCCGCCGCACTGCGCGGTCTTGCCGATCTGCGCGACGACGCGCTTGTCCGGCGCGATGACGACGACGCGACAGTTGCGCGTGTCCGCGACAATCGTTGATCCGTCGGACAAACGTCGCGCGCTCGCGGGCGTGTTGAGATGCGCGTCATCCGGCGCGGCGACACCAGCTTCGCCGAACGACCACAACATTTTGCGCGATGCGATTTCGATCTCGACGACGCGATTGTAGCGCGCGTGATTTGTGATGATCGAATTGCCGGTCGGCGCGAGCGTCGCATCGTCCGGCGCGTCGGTCGCGATTTCCCAGATCACGCGTTTGTCGTTTGTAACTTCGATCACGCGATTGTTGCCGGTGTCCGCGATGATGAGCGTGCCGGGCAGTGGCAAGCGATCACCCGCGGGAACGAGCGGCGTGATGCTGGGCGTTGATGTTACGCGCGGCGTCGCGCTGGGCGTCGCGGTGAACAGTAATGTCGGCGCGCGCGTCGGCAACGCGGCGACTGCGCGCAGAACGACAAGCCGTTGCGCGAGAAATGTCTCGCGATTTGTCGCGCGTCCTTCGATGCGAACCAGGTCGCCGTCTTTCAAATCGAGCAAACTGATTGGCTGTTGATCCGCGCCGATGATCTCCGCGCCTTCGCTCAAAGTGATTTTCTGAAACGGTTCCGCGCGTTGATCGAGAATGAGCGCGCGTTCGTCGAACAAAATCGCGGCGATGCCGGCTTGGATCGCGAGCGGCGGTGTCGGCGATGGCATTGGCGTTGCAACACTTGTACACGCGACCAACAAAAACAAAACCAATTGGGACGCGGACAAACGCGGACGCACGCGGATTTTTATTTTTCTCTCCGCGTTCATCTGCGTTTGTCCGCGTCCAATTTTATTCATATCGCAAAACCTGACCGACGCGCAAACGCGCGGCGGCAAGCGCGGGCGCGAGACTCGCGAGGATCGCGAGCGCGAGCGCGAACACCAAACTCGCAAGCACCATCGCGGGTGTCACCAGGTAATCAATGTGAAACAAAACCGCTTGCATCAAATTCAACAACAATTGTCCGAGCGGATACCCAATCGCCAAACCGCCGAGCCAACCGACGAGACCCATCGTGATCCCTTCGGTGAGAAAAACTTGCACCAGGTTCGCGTCGAGCGCGCCCATCGCGCGCAAGATGCCGATCTCGCGACGACGTTCGAGGACGTTGAGCGTGAGCGTGTTCAACACACCGAGCGCGCCCATCGCGCCGATGAGCAGAGACATCGCGTACAACGCGAACGACAAAATGCGCGATTGTTCTTTCGCCGCGCGCACTTCGCGATACGCCGCGCCACCGCCCATCTGATATTTTTTGAAACGCGCGGCGAGTTCGCCCAAGCGTTTTTCGACCGTCGCCGGATCGCTTGCGTCGAAACCGAGCGCGAAAAAGGTCGTCCATCCTTCGCGGTTCTGCATTTTTTCGACAACCTCTTCCGGCAAAAACACTTTGCCCGCGACGCGACTGCCGAGAAAAATCGAATTGTCAATCGTGATGCCAACGACGCGAAACGCGCGGCGCGTGTCACTTAATTCAATTTCGATTGAATCACCGACGCGCAGATTGCGTTCTTGCGCGAGATCGGTTGAAACGATCACCGCGTCCGTTTCGCCGATTTGCAACCAACGTCCCGCGATCAAGCGCGGCGCGTACATTTTCGTGTCTTCCGGCAAACCCCACACGCGCACGCGACTCGCCTCGACCCAGCCATCGGTCAGCGTCCAGACTTCGGCGGCGCGCACGCCTTCGACCGCGCGAAAATTCGCGACGAAATTCGAGCCGACCCATTGATCGAACCAGACCCAGGCATCGGTGTGAAATGTTTGGAACAAACCGTCAATCGCCGCGTCCACCGACGCGCTCGTGCTTTGCGCGGCAAGCGAAGTCGCGACCGCGATCGCGATCACCGTCGTCGTGATGAGCGAACGCGTTTTTCGGCGCGCGAGATTGCGTAACGACATCGCGGCAAGCGGCGGCAACGCGATCATTTTTTGCGCGACGCGATCCATCCAGCCACGTCCGTACGTCGAAGTGATCCCGTACGCTTCGAGCGCATCTTTCACGCGAATCCCGGTCGCCGCGAACGATGGAATCAATCCCGCGAAAATCGTTACGCCGATGCCGACACTCGCGCCGAGCGCGAGCGCTTCCGGCGAAATGCTCAAACTCGAATCGAGATTGAGCAAGCCGCCGATGTACGCGAGCAATTGCCAACTCGCGAACGCGCCGAGCGCGATCCCGGCGAGCGTGCCGAAAATTCCGTACAGTGTGGACGCGATCAAATAAATCGCGAGCACTTGTACGCGCGTGCCGCCGACCGCTTTCACCGTGCCGATCTCGCCGACTTGTTCTGCCGTCATCGCCGCGAGCGTGTTCGCGACGAGAAAGCCGCTCGTTACAAGACCGACGATTGAAAAAACCGTGAGCAAAACAAACAGCGCGTCGAGTTCGCGCTTGCCGAGATAATTCAACGGATCGCGAATCGTCGGCGCGCCGCGCGGGATGCCGCGCCGATCCAATAATTTCGCGGCGGCATCCGCGGTTTCGCGCGCTTGCAAAATATCGTCAACTTTGATCAATGCCTGGTTCGCGCCGCCGATGCCGAGCAAGCGTTGCACATCGGACGCGTTCGCGTACACAGTCGCGAAATCGAGAATCGTCGCGGTCGGATAATTCGGGCTCTGTGCAAAGCCGGCGAGCGTGAGCGCACGAAACGAGCCATCGCTCGCGCGGCATTGAATCGTTTCGCCGGGTTGCGTCGAAAATAATTCGCGCACCGTAACTTCGGCGACGAATTCGCCGGCGTTCGGCGCGCGATTCAACATGCGGATTTGATTGACGCGCGCGCCATCAAAACTTTGCAAGCCGAAAAAATTAACTTCGCGAAAAACGCCGTTCCATTTGCATTTGGTGAAATAATTATTGCGGAGTTCGGCTTGCGCGATGTTCGGAATGTCAGCGAGCGCGCGTTCGGTCGCGAGCGGCGCGTCCCAGACCCAAAATGAAATGTCGGCTTGCGACGCGTTGAGGTACGCGGCGGCTTGCGCGCGCGTGAGGTTTTGCGCGGTCGAAACAATCGCGACAATACCCGCGACGCCGATGGCGATCGCGCCAATCGTGAGGAGCGAACGCAAGCGGCGTTTGGTGAGATCGCGATATGCTTTGCGGAAAAGTGCGCGCATAGTTGGTGGAATAAACCCGAAGGGTCTTGAAGACTCTTCGGGTTTTCATTTTTTCAAAAAGATGTTGATGACGCGTTCGAATTGTTCGTACGGTTGCGCGCCGACAATTTTTTGTCCGTTGATGAAAAAGGTCGGGGTGGAGGTAACGCCTTTTTCGGTGTTGGCGCGCGTTTCCGCGCGCACGAGTTCGAGGTGTTTATCGGTGTCGAGGCAATAATTGAACGTTGGCGCATCCACGCCCAGTTCGAGCGCGAATCGTTTCAAGTTGGCTTGGTTGAACGGCACATTGCCCTGGTTCTCGAACAACTTGTTATAGTACTCCGCACTCTGCCGCCGCCGCCGCGAGTTCGGATTCCGGTCCCAGGATCGCGTAATGCCGATACGTCATTTTGATCTTGCCGGTCGCGACAAAGTTCGCATCAATTCGACGACCCGCGTCGAGGGCAAAACGCCGACAGTACGGTCACTGGAAATCGGACAGTTCGATCATTTCGACAGACGCGCTCGCGTTGCCTTTCGTTTTGCCGGGCGCGCGCGTATCGAACTCACCGCGCTTGCGCCCGGTGAGTTGACTGAAATCGAACGTGAACACGCCGAACACCAACACCGCGAATGCCGCGATGCCGACGACGAGCGGCAAATTTTTTTTCATTGGGAAATCATTTTTGATGCTACCATCATTCTGAGCGAAGCGAAGAATCTTGGTCGGAACCGGAGACCCTTCGCTACGCTCAGGGTGACATTGCGTAACGTCAATTATTTTCCGAGCGCATCGAACGCACGCGCGAATTCAGCATAGTCGAGTGCGCGCGGGCGAAACGGCGCGTTGTTGATGAAAAACGACGGGGTCGAGTTAATGCCCAGACGCGTGCCTTCGGCGATGTCGGCTTGAATCGTGGACGCGAATTTCAGCGTGTCCGCGCAGGTATTGAATTTATTCGCATCCAAGCCCAACTCGGTCGCGTATTTTTTCAAATTCGTTTGATTGAACACACTGCGCCCGGCGATCGCTTCCGCGACCAGGCGGTCGTGATAGTCCCAGAACCGGGCTTGCTCGTTCGCGCACTCGCTCGCGTTCGCCGCCCACAACGATTCGCCGCTGGGGTCAACGACGAGAAAATGTTTGTAGGTGAATTTAACTTTGCCGGTCTTGACGTACGTTTCTGCAATCTGACGCGCCGCGCCAGCTCCAAATTGGATGCAGTAAATTCACTTGAAATCGCCAAACTCGATAAACGCAATCGGCGCATCGGCGTTCCCTTTCGTTTTGCCGGACGTGAGCACATTCGATGACGCGGGCGCGGGCGCGCTCGGTGTTTGCAAAACAAACAACACCGCCGCCGCGATCACGACGAGCACACCGAGACCGATCGCGATTGCCCACATCGGCAATCCGTTTTTTTGCGATTCCTTTAGCGGAATCGCTCTACGTGGAGACATGCATAATCCTTTCGTTTTTTATTTTGGCAGTAATGAATTGATGATCTGCGCGAACTGTTCGTACGGCAGTGCGCCTTCCAAAAATTTTCCGTTGATGAAAAATGACGGCGTGGAGCGCACGCCCATCTGTTGCGCTTTGGCAGTATCCGCGCGCACCTTCGCCAAATACTTGTCCTGGTCAAGACACGGATCGAATTTCGCGCTGTCGAGTCCGATTTCTTTCGCGAACCGTTTCAACACCGGCTTGGCATACGCGCCCTTGTTTTCGCCGCCCTGGTTTTCGAATACCTTGTCGTGATATTCCCAAAACTTGCCTTGCTCGTTCGCGCACTCGGTCGCGTTCGCCGCCCATTCGGATTCGTTGCCGATGAACGCCATATGCAAGTACACGAATTTTACTTTGCCGGTTTTGACAAAATTCTGATCGATTCGACGTCCCGCGTCGAACGCAAATGTTTTGCAATACGGTCACTGAAAATCGGAAACTTCGATGATCTCGACCGGCGCGTTGGCTTCGCCTTTCATATTCCCGGCTTTAGCGACATCCACCGTCGGCGCGACGGCGGGAGTTTGCACGACAAACAACACGCCCGCCGCGATGACGACGAGCGCGCTAATGCCCACGACGATTGCCCACGTCGGCAATCCCGATTGTTTTTCTTGTTTTTTGAGAGCAGATCTACGCGGTGACATTATCGTCCTTTCTGAATTGAGATGCGTGTCCATTATCCGAAAAACGCGTATAAATGTCAAACGCAAAAAAACAATTCCCACGGATACACAAGAACACGGATAATTTTTTATCTGCGTTCCTGTGTGCCCGTGGGAAAAATTGGAGAAACGTTACCACGCGCCAGCGGTTTTGCCCGGCTCGATGATGCCGCCGCCCGCGCGATAAATTTCGTCCATCAATTCGAGCGCGCGCCGCGCGTCCGTGATCGTAACTTGCGGCGCGATTTTTTCGCGCACGACCGCGCAAAAATGGATCAACTCGTACGCGTACCCGGTCAACATCACCGACGCGTTTTGCGCCGACGGCACGGTTGGATTCGGTTCCCAAATTTCGCCCGCGCCGTCCGGCGGATGATACTCGTAGCGAATTACATTGTCCACGCGCGCAAAGTGTCCCTGCCCGGTGATCTCGACAAACTCGTTGTGCTTACGCCACGATTGCGTGTTTGCGAGATGCAACATTCCGAGCGCGCCATTCGCAAACCGAAACGTAACCGCGTACGACCAACGCCTGTCGCCCCAATCCGTTTTTTCAACCGATACGCGTTCGACCTCGCCCATAAAAAATCGCGCGAGATCAACCAGGTGAATCGGATTGTCCACGAGGTACGTGTACTCGTCGGGATACAATCCCGCGCCAACGACGAACTTGCCAACGAACGCGGTCGGCGCACCGAAATTTTCTTTCGCCATCGCTTGCTTTGCCATTCGATATGCCGGCGCAAAGCGTTTCATAAATCCGACCTGGATCGGCTTGCCGGCGCGGTGCGCGCGTTGTTCGATTTCAATCGCTTGCGCGACCGAACCCGCGCCCGGTTTTTCGCAAAAAATCGGCAAGCCCGCGTCGAGCACGCCGGTCAAAACGTGAAAATAATCCGGCGGCTTGACCGCGACGATGCACGCGTCGAGTTTTTCTTGCGCCAGCATTTCTTCAAAGCCGCCGACGTAAAATTTCGGCGCGCCAAAATTGCGCGCGGCAATCTGCGCTTCCTCTTCGCCCAACGCGGCAACCGCGACGAGGTCGATTGGCGCGTAGCGCAACGACGGATACAAAATGTTCGACGCGTGCCGTCCCGCGCCGATGAAACCGATCCGAACTTTGTCCATTGTTTGCTCCACTTGATTTTAGGGTTCGACTAAAATTTTGATGCCCTCACCGCGCCGCATTGTTTCGATTGCGCTTGCCGCGTCGTTCAAAGCAAAACGATGCGTGATCAGTTTTGCGAGCGGTAAGGTTCCGCTTTCGATGAGTTGAACGGCGCGCGGGAAGGAATGTTTTGCGATGTAACTGCCGTGGATCGCGATCTCGCCGCGCGTGATGATGCTCTGCGAAATTTTTGGCGCGGCGTGCGAATTGAATCCGAATAACAAAATTCGTCCGCCGCGCCGAACCGCTTGCACCGCGACATCGAACAACGCGCCGACCGCGTCTACAACCACGTCCGCGCCGATGCCGGTCTCGCGCTTGACCAGCGCGACCAGGTCTTGCGTTTGCGGATTGACGACAAGATGCGCGCCATTGTCGCGCGCTATCTGCGCGCGCGCGTCGGAAATTTCGGAAACGATGATTTGCGCCGCGCCCGCCGCGCGAAAAAATTGCGCGAACAGCAAACCGATCGGACCCGCGCCGAGAATGAGTGCCGCTTCGCCGGGCTGAACGTGAATTTTTTCCGCGCCATTAATCACGCACGCCAGCGGCTCGGCGAGCGCGGCTAAATGCGCGGGCACCTCCGCGCGAATTTTGTGCAAGGCGCGCGCCGGCGCGATGTTGAATTCCGCGAGTCCGCCATCGCGCGTAACGCCCAGCGTCGCAATCGCGAGACAACAATTCAACAACCCGCGCCGACAATACTCGCACACGCCGCATGTGATGCTGGGATCAACGACGACACAATCGCCAGGCTGGGACTGCGAAACACGCGCGCCGACTTGAACGACGGACGCGGTGTACTCGTGTCCCAGGATCGAACCGGGTTGAACAGGAATGGGCGAAGGATTGGCGAGGATGTGAACATCGGTGCCGCAAATTCCACACGCGCGAACGCGGAGCAAAACGTCGTCGTCGTTTTGCAGAGCTGGCGTCGCGCGCTCGCGCAATGCAAACACGCCGGGCGATTCAAACACTCCTGCCAACATCGCGCGGCTCACCCTTGCGCGAGACGCGGGCGCAGATGTTCGGCGGCGCGCTCAAGTTGCTCGCGATTGTACGCGGCGGTCGAGTCGCGATACTCAAGTTCCAAACTATAGTCGCCGCGATAACCGCGCGCCTGGATCGCTTTGAAAAAACCGGCAAAATCACATTCGCCGTCGCCCGGCGTGGTGAGGATACTGCCGTCTTTGAAATCGCGAACGTGAACGTGGCACACGCGGTCGCCGTATGTTTTCACCGCCGTTGCTAAATTCGATCCGCCGTTGTGAATGTGGCTCGTGTCGAGCGCGACGCCGACCAGGTCGGGATCGATCATTTCGAGAAATTCCAACGCTTGCGAAAATGTTTCGGCGAGCGTGCCTTTGTGCGGCGCTTCGACCGCGAGTCGCACACCCAGGTCGCGCGCAAACTTGCCGAGTTCGTTGACGTGATGCGCGACCAAGCGCGCTTGCGCGAGCCATTCCGTTTCGGCTTTGCGCCCGGGTTGCATCGAGAGCGCGTAACCGCCGAGCGCGGATGCGAGTTGCAGAGACGCGCGTACCCACGCGATCTCTTCGTCGGGACCTTCGGGGCGATTGAGCGCGGTGAGCGACCACGCGTTGATTGACGATACGCGCAAACCGCGTTCGCCGATTTCGTCCGCGATCCGTTTGTGATCGTCGCGCGTCGTTTTCGTCGGATCAACGTGCGGGCAAAATTTCGCAATCACACCCAGGTCAATCGTTTTGAATCCGTCCGCCGCGATCCAATCGAGCGCGGTGTTGAGATCAAGCATCCGAAAAGTGAGAGTCGAACAACCGAGTTGATTCATTTTGATTTCCTATCGCATCGAAGTGGAATTATCATTTGCCAATTACAAATTACCCTTTCAGCGCGCCCGCGGTAATCCCCGCGACAAACGTTCGCATCGAAACCAGGAATAAAATCACCATCGGGATCGCGGCGATGACTGCCGCCGCCATTCCCGCGCCGGGTTCGGGGCGAAACATTCCATCGTTGAAAAAAATCACTGCGGCGACAGCCGTGCGCGCTTCGGGCGCGTTCGCGACGAGCGAGGGCCAGGCGTAATCGTTCCAAATCCACCAGATTTGAAAGATCGCCATCGCACTCATCACCGGCAAAGAGAGCGGAATCGCGATGCGCGTGAACAATTGCCACACGCCCGCGCCATCCACTTTTGCGGCATCGAACATTTCGGAAGGCAGTTCCGCGAAAAATGATCGCAGGACGACGATGATCAAACTTTGATGCGCGGCGTACGGTAGAATCAACGACCACAAGGTATTTTGCAAACTGAATTGAATGATCAGTTGATAGGTCGGCACGAACAACACGGTGCTGGGCACGAGCAGGATAAGCATCAGCGCGCCAAACAACCAGTTGCGACCTGGGAATTCAAATCGCGCAAAGACGAATGCCGTCGCCGCCGCCATTGCAATGCTCGCGGTGATCGAAACGATGCCGACGATGATATTGTGCAACAGCGGGTCTTGCATAAATCGCCACGCGAGCGCGTAATTCTCAAACGTGAGCGGCGACGCGGGCCCCATCGGGTCCACGTTGAATTGATACGGGTCTTTGAACGAAAGATTGACGAGCGTGATCAGCGGAATGGCGGTAAAGATCGCGAGAATGAGGAGGATCGCGTGAATCGCGTACTGACCCAGGTGGCGGCGGAAATGAGCCATTAGGTTCTCCCAAGCAGTAGGGCAAACGCTTCGCGTAAATTTGCCTTACGCATCACTTTTCTGTCGGCGACTGATCAATTGATTGATCAGCATCAAGCCGAGCGTAACCACGAACAGCACCGTGCCAATCGCGGAACCGTAACCCAGGTCGAGATCATCGCGCACGGCGCGATACATTTGCAAACCGGGGACGAGCGTGCCCGCCATTCCCGGTCCGCCGTTCGTCATAATCAACGGCGCGTCAAACGAGCGCAAGTAAAAAATAAACGTCAGCACGATGAGCACCATCATTTGATTGCGAATGAGCGGCAGTTCGATTTGAAAAAATCGGCGGAACGCGCTCGCGCCATCCACGCGCGCGGCGTCGAGCAATTCTTCCGGGATCGATTGCAACGCCGCAAGGTAAATTAAAAAGTTGAGCCCCGCGACCCAGGGAAACCCTGTGCCGATAATCGCCCACAATGCGGTGGCATTTTCACCGAGCCAGAGATGCGTCAGTGCGCCCAAGCCGAGCGCGCGCAGAATCGTGTTCAATCCGCCGTCGCCGCCGTAGAACCAGCGCCACACAAACACGACGACGGTCGCGGGCACGACAATCGGCATCACGAACATCATGCGCCAACCGTACTGCGCGAGCCCCGGGCGCAGATGCGCGACCAACGCCGCGCCGAGCAAAGGTGTCGTCATCACGATCACGAGTTGCGAAACCAGGATCGTGAGCATATTGCGCCACGCCGCGAGCGCGACCGGATCATCGAACATCCGCTGATAATTTTCGAAACCGATCCAAATCGTGCGCTTGATGTCCCAATAGGTGAACGAGTGATAAATGCCGGATGCCATCGGGTAATAATAAAACGCGATGGAAAATAAAAATGTCGGGAGAATCAAAACGTACAACAACCAATTACGCCGCACGCCCTCGACGAGCGTGGCGACGCGCTGGCTTGATTTTGCGCGCGGGATCGGTTTCGCTATCGTGAGTTCTTGACTCATCATCACACCGTCATCGTGAAACGTAATGCGTGATGCGTGAACGCTTCGCGCGCATCACGCATCACGCATTACCACTTACCATTTACTACTTACCAGTTTACCACTTGTCCGCGTTCCACTCGGGATGTTGGCGAATCGCCGTATCCGCGAGTTGATCGAGCAAACGTTGATACGCGGTGAGCGCCTGATCGAGCGTCATCGCGCCGCTGAGATAATCCTGGAAAATTTTCGTCTCATTCGTCGTGCTGGCTTGACCGTAGGTATTGTTAATGTCCAAGCCGCGCACGCGATTATCCACCGCGGGCGGTTCGATGAAACCGCGATAGCGTTCTTGCATCACCGCGTTGCCCGGGAACACTTTCTCAATGCCAGAGCCAGGTTGATAGCACGGCACGGTTTGTAGCGTGCACCAGTACTCGATGCTCTTGGGCGCGGTAACGTACTGCAACAGATCGAGCGCGAGATCGAGTTTGCCCTTATCCTGGGTCGTCTTGGGGATGAACATGTACTGCGAGCCGGAACCCGCGCCCGCGTTGCCGACGCGACGCGCTTGCCCCTGCAACGGCGGCAGGTAGAACGAACCCCATTTGAATTTCACGTTCGGATCGTTTTCGACGAACGGCATGTTGATGCGGACGATTGAACGAAACGCGACCTTGCCTTGAATGAACGGATCGCCCGCGGGCGGCGGCGCTTGATAACCCTCGTGCCAATACGCCGACCACTTTTTCATTTCTTCAAAAAGCTTGGTGGTGCCGAGATGCTTGGAGCTCAATTTTGCTTTCTTGATGCACCACGAGATTTCCATTTGGGAAATGCGATTATCTTTCTTGTCACCCGCCGCGCCATCACATTCTTTGATCGCGTCATCATAAAGTTGATCGGCGAGAATGTTCACGTACCACGTAAAGATGTACGCTTCGTTGCCCGCCATCGGCATATACCAGGGTTGCGCGCCGGCGGTTTTGAGTTTCGCCATCGCATCGTAAAACTCCGCCCAGGTCTTGGGCAAAGTTTTGATGCCGGCTTTGTCGAGCCATTCCTGGTTGTAGAGAATTGCGGTGTCGCCCAGGTCGCCGACGTACGTCGTGCCGACCATCAACACCTTGTCTTTGACGGTAACATCGTTCAGCGCGACCGCGCTCAATGGAAAATCTTCTTTCCAGGTTTTGTTCGCGCTGTACGGATTTTGTTTCGCGAGGTCTGCGCTAAAATCATATTGCAAATCGGGATCGAGTTGTGCGGGCGAGGGGAACACTTGCATCACGCCGTCCGCCAAAGTTTTCGAGCGCAGGTTCGTCGTGATGTAACCGAAAATTTCGACGACGGTGCCGAGCATCGGTTGATATTTGATCGTTACGCCCGGATGATTTTTTTGCCACTCTTGAAACAAGAGATACAATGTGTAATTGGGATGTTTGGGATCCGCGCCAATGTCGCGCCAGGTGTTCATCACGAGTTCGCCTTTGAGATTCGCGCGACTCGCGGCGGTCGCGACCGGCGCGGCTGGTTTCGCGGCAGTGGTTGGCGCGGGTGGTTTCGTCGCTTCCGGCGGTTTCGTGGCGGCGGGCTGTGGCGCAGTTGTCGCCGGCGGTTTCGTCGCTTCCGGCGCTTTTGTTGGCGCAGGCGCGGCGGTTGGCGGCGCGGATGTTGGCGCGGCAGTCGGTGCCGCGCATGCGACGACGAGCATCAACAACAGCGCCAGCGCGAGCCAGATCGGAATTTTTCGTAAAGCAAACATTTCTCTCCTCCTCCTGTAGAATCTTTCGGAATTTTATCATAATTTTTCGATAGTGTCAATATCCGAAAATAATCGAAAGATATTGACAATTTATCGAAAGCGAAATATAATCTTGATGTCATTGCGAGCGGAGCGAAGCATTCCCCGGTTTTGCAATGACCGAATCCAAGGAGATGCGATTATGCTTGCCGTTGCCAGGCGCGACAAAATTCTCGCCGTGCTTCAAACCAAACACCGCGCGAGCGTTGGCGAATTGAGTAAAGCGTGCAAAGTGTCCGAAGTAACGATTCGCACCGATCTCAATCAAATGGCGCGCGATGGTTTGCTCGCGCGCACACGCGGCGGCGCGACGCTCACCGACCGCGCGAATCGCGAATTGAATTTTTCCGCGCGCGATCATTTGAACGCGGACGCGAAACAACGCATCGGCGCGCTGTCCGCGACGCTCGTCAATTCCGGCGATTCGATCATCGTGGACGCGAGCACGACTGCGCTCTACGTCATCCGCGCGATTATGCGCCGCGCGGAATTGCATGATCTCACGATCATCACGAACGGGATCCAGACCGCGCTCGAGCTCGTCAATCGTCCCGACATTACCACGATGCTGACCGGCGGAATTTTGCGAATGACTTCGATCTCGCTCGTCGGCGCGATTGGCTGGGAAGTACTCGGCAAGATCAACGCGAACAAGGGTTTCTTTGGCACGCGCGGGATCAGCATCGAAGCCGGGTTGACCGACGTGAACATGCTCGAAGCGAACACCAAAAAAGCGATGGTCGAACGATGCCAGGAAGTGATCGCGGTTGCGGACGCGTCCAAGTTCGGCGAAACGTCGCTCGTCTCGTTCGCGCCGATTGATAAAGTGACGCGCATTATCACCGACAATTCCGCGCCGCGCGCCGCGCTTGATCCTCTGCGCGCGCGCGGGATTCAAGTGATGTTGGCGTAAACATTTTACGCATTACGTTTTTCGAGTTACGTGATCGGGAGGAAAACTTTGGCTCACGAGACCTGGTTTCGCGACGCGCGCTATGGCGCGATGATTCATTTCGGCACGTATGCGCTCACCGGTTGGGAAGCCGCGTGGTCACTGCAATGGGGCGCGATGTCGTATCGCGATTACGATGCACTCGCGGATCGCTTCAATCCACAAAAATACGATCCGCGCGCATGGGCGCAATTGATGATCGAGTCCGGGATCAAGTACGTTGTCTTTACCGCGAAACATCACGACGGCTTTGCGTTGTGGGATACGCAACTCTCCGATTACTCTGCGCCGAAACGCGCCGCGCAACGCGACCTGGTGCGTCCGTATGTTGAAGCATTTCGCGCGGCAGGATTGCGCGTCGGACTTTACCTCACGCTTCCCGATTGGCATCACCCCGATTATCCGGCGGGCATCATCAATCCATTGCCGCGCCGCGTGCGTCCCGCGTCCGCGTTGCCGCCGAATGTTCCGGCGAGTATCGCCGACGCGCCAGAACGCTGGGAGCGCTACATCGCGTTTCTGCACGGTCAAGTCCGCGAACTCTTGACGATGTTTGGCAAAATTGATCTCTTTTGGTTCGATGGTCACTGGGAACACACCGCCGATGAATGGCGCGGACGCGAGCTCGTCGCGCTGATGCGCGAACTGCAACCTGGGATCGTGATCAATGATCGTTTGGGCGAACCTGGGATTGGCGATTACGGCACGCCGGAACAATTCATTCCCATCGAACCACTGCAAGGCGATTGGGAAACATGTATGACCGTGAACGAGACCTGGTCGTTCAGCCCAACCGATATGGCGTTCAAATCCGGCGCGGAATTGATCGCGACGCTCGCGGATGTTGTCGCGCGCGGCGGGAATCTTTTGCTCGGCATTGGCGCAACAGCGGACGGCGAGATTCCGCCGGAATTTTCATCGCGCCTGCGCGTGGTCGGCAAATGGCTCGAACGCAACGGCGAATCTATTTACGGCGCGGGACGCGGCTTGCCGCTCGGCGTGTGTCATTATCCGACGACCGCGCGCGACAATGCGATTTACATTCACGTCCTGGGTCGTCCCGCCGGCGATGTCGTGCGCGTGCTTGTGTTGGATCGCCGCGTGCGCGATGCGCGCGTGCTCGCGACCGGCGAACCGCTCGCACTCGATCCGGATCGCGCGCATCCGCGCGATGTGATTCGCAATCCGCCGCACGTTTCGCCATTGCGAATTCATTTGCCGTCCGAGTTGCTCGATCCATACGACACGGTGATCAAATTAGAATTGAGTGACCAGTAAACAGTTGACTGTTCACTGTTCACTGTTCACTGCTCACTGTTTACTGCACACTGCTACCAGGAGTTTCAAATGGCGAACGAGATCAAGCCCGCGCTCAAAGCGCTCCGCATCGAACTCCCCTCGTGGGGCTTTGGCAATTCCGGCACGCGGTTCAAAGTTTTTCCGCAAGCCGGCGCGCCGCGCACGCTGTACGAAAAACTCGAAGACGCCGCGCTGGTGAACCAACTGACCGGCACTTGTCCCTCGGTCGCGATTCATATTCCCTGGGATCGTGTGGACGATTGGTCGAAGACGATCGCGTACGCGCGCGAACGCGGTCTCGCGATTGGCGCGGTCAATCCGAATGTGTTTCAAGATGAAGAGTACAAATTCGGAAGTGTGTGTCATCGCGATCCTGGGATTCGCCGCCGCGCGATTGATCATATGCTCGAATGTGTCGCGATTGCAAAACAGATTGGCTCGACCGTGTTGAGTTTGTGGTTCGCGGACGGCACGAATTACGCCGGGCAAGACGACATTCGCGCGCGCAAAGCGCGGATGGCGGATGCGCTCGCGGAGGTCTACGCCGCGATGCCGGACGCGATGCGAATGTTGATCGAGTATAAATTTTTTGAGCCGGCGTTTTATCACACCGATCTCGCGGATTGGGGAATGTCATTCTGGCACGCAACGCGGCTGGGATCGCGCGCGCAGGTGCTGGTGGATACCGGGCATCACGCGCAAGGCACGAACATCGAACACATCGTCGCGTTTCTGATTGACGAAGGCAAACTCGGCGGCTTTCATTTCAACAATCGCAAGTACGCCGACGACGATCTCATGGTCG
This sequence comes from Chloroflexota bacterium, assembly GCA_016223105.1. Taxonomy (GTDB): domain Bacteria; phylum Chloroflexota; class Anaerolineae; order UBA4142; family UBA4142; genus JACRPR01. The sequence goes on from JACRPR010000083.1 coordinate 75,757, forward strand.
GCTCGGTCAATCCGTACGAACTTTTTTTGATCTTTCACGAAATCATCAGCGCGGGACGCGACCCGCGTTGCGCGACGACCGTGCAAAATATCGCGTATATGTTGGACCAATCGCACAACATCGAACCGAAAGTCGAAGCGACGATTCAATCGGTGTTGAATGTGCAATCGGCGTACGCGAAAGCATTGCTCGTCGATCGCGACGCGCTCGTCGACGCGCAAGCGCGCGACGATGTGCTGGGCGCGAATCGCGTTTTGCAAAACGCGTTTGAAACCGATGTGCGTCCCTTGCTCGCGGACGTGCGCCAAGAACTCGGCGCGGCGCGCGATCCAATCGCGACATATCGCGCGAGTGGTTACGCCGAACGCGTCGCGCGCGAACGCGGGCGGGCGAAATCTGGCGGCGGTTATACGGGGTAAATCGTAATTGGTAATTACCAATCAAAAAGGATTTAGATGAAATATATTTCTTCCGATGGCTTGAACATCGCGGTCGAAGAATTTGGACAGGGGCAACCGCTCATTTTCGCGCACGGACTGACCGGCAATCGGCACGGCAGTCGCGATCAATTGTTGCCGCTCGCCGACAAGTATCGCGTGATCATTTACGATCAGCGCGGACATTGCGATTCGACGCCGGTGATTGATCCGGCGTTCTACGATCCGGATCGAATGGCGGAAGATATGACGGCGGTGCTGGACGCGCTCGGAATTGAACGCGCGATTGTCGGCGGCGAATCAATGGGTTCGACGACGACACTCAAATTCGCGCTCGCGCATCCGGATCGCGTCGAAAAAATCGTGTTGACCGCGCCCGCGTTCGGTGATCGTGAAAATCCCGAACGCCAACGCTTGAGCGATATGGGCAAGGTGATCAGAGAGATCGGTTTGGAAAAATTTTTGGATGCCGCCGCAATCCGCCAACGCGATGAACTTGGTTGGTCGCCGCAAGTGATCGCGTACGTGCGTGCAAATTTCGCGTCACACAAGGCGGAGAGTCTTGCGACCGCGTTGCAAACCGTGGTCGGGTGGCGACCATTTCCCGATCTCGATGTCTTTGCGCGTCTCACCTGCCCAGTGTACATTCTCGCCTGGGACGGCGATACTCTGCATCCGTATGAACTCGCGCAACGCATCGCCAACATTTTTCCACACGCGCAGTTGGAAAAAATTCCAACACTCCCGGCGATTTTTGAAAATCCACCGATGGTCGGCGAAGCGTATCGGCGCTTTCTCGAAAGCGGTCAATGAACTCTAGACAACGCGTGCTCGCCGCGATCCAACATCAAGAACCGGATCGCGTGCCGCTCGGCATTTGGTTGTATCAAAAAATTTTTGGCAGTGAAAAACTCAAAGCCGAGATCGAATTCAAGTACGGCAGTTTGGAAAAATTTTACGCCGCGTTTGGAATTGATCTACTGCTCTACGTGATGCCGTTCCCGTACAAAAATTACGTCCCAGGATTGGGCGGCACATTTCAAACCGGCTTGGGCGGCGTTGCGCTTGAAGCAATCACCGCCGATCATTTTCGCGATCCCGATGATGACGCGTTGTACACCGGCATCGAACAATTCATTGCGACGCATCCCGCGCAAGCCATCGCCGCGCATGTGTGGGGCGTTGTCGAAGCCGCGTACAGTTTTATGGGCGTCGAAGCGACGTTGATGAATATGGTCGCGCAACCGGAGTTGATAGCGCGTTTATTTTTTCAACTCGGGCAATGGTCGGCGCGAATGGCGGAGAACGCGATCACGCGCGGCGCGGACCTTGTGCAGATTTCGGCGGACGCCGGCGCGAGCAACGGAATGTTGTTCAGCCCCAAGCAATGGTGGTCGCTGGTTTTCCCGAATGACAAATTAATCGCGGACGCGATTAAAGCGCGCGGCAAACCGGTCGCGATGCACAACGACGGCAACATCTGGCAAATTATGGATGGCATTGTTGCAATGGGCGTAGATGTTCTGCATCCGCTTCAAACTTCGGCAGGAATGGATTTGATCGCGGTGAAGCAAAAATACGGCGACCGCTTGACGATCAACGGCGGCTTGGACATTACGCGCGGGCTCGCCGAAACAACCGATGCCGAACTCATCGCGACGATTCGCGAGTATATGCGCGCGCTCAAACCGCGCGGCGGTTTCATTGTGAACACGGAACATTTTATTCCCGAAACGATTCCGCTCGCGCGCATTGAACTGGCGTACCAGACGGCATTACGCGAGGGCTGGTATTGATGATTAAAAAGGATAAATAATGCCAACGAATTTTTGGAATGACGCGCACACCGCGCAATTAGATGAACTCGGTTTGCTCACGCATCGCTCGAATTTGCTCGGACACGATCGCTCGGTCGCGAACTGGGGCGGCGGCAATACTTCGATGAAAACGCTCGAACACGATTTTCGCGGGCGCGCGACGCGCGTGCTGTGGGTGAAAGGAAGCGGATCCGATCTCGCGACGATCACGCGCAAAGGATTTACCGCGTTGCGTTTGGACGACACCCTGCCCTTGATCGAACGCGCCACGATGAGCGACGACGAGATGGTGAATTATCTCGCGCACTGCGCGTTTACACCGGGACATCCGCGCGCGTCCATCGAAACGTTGATGCAGGAGTTCATTCCGGCGGCGCATGTGGATCACACGCACGCCGACGCGGTGATCGCGTTTTGTTGCGCGGTGAATAGCGAAGCGCTTACGCGCGAGGTCTTTGGCGACGATGTGATCTGGTTGCCGTACATTCGACCTGGTTTTCCGCTCGCCAAATTGATCGCGCAGGCGGTCGCGCAACGCCCGCACGCGCGTGCGGTGTTTATGGCGAAACACGGTCTCGTAACCTGGGGCGATTCCGCGCGCGCGAGTTATCACAACACGCTCGCGATCATTCAACGCGCGGAAGATTACATCGCGCAACGCGCGCAAGGCAAGTCCGCGCTCGGCGGCGCGCGATTCGACGCGTTGCCGGAAGCGGAACGCCGCGCGCTGTTCGTGCAGATCGCGCCGATTGCGCGCGGCGCGGTCAGTCAACGCCGCCACACGCTTTTGCATTTCGACGATAGCGCGACGACACTCGCGTTCATCAATGCAGTCGAAGCGAAATCGCTCGCGTTGAGCGGCGCGGCGTGCCCCGACCATCTCGTTCACACGAAACCGACGCCGCTCTGGATTGATTGGACATCGCCGGACGATCTCGAAACAAATTTGCGCGCGGGGTTGGAATCATTCGCGCAATCGTACCGCGAATACTACGAAGCCGAAACACGCGCGCAAAATCTGAAATCTGAAATTCAAAATTTGAAATCAATTGCGATGGATGATCCGCACCCGCGCATCATTTTGATTCCGCGCGTCGGTTTGATCGCGACCGGCAAGGACGCGGCGACCGCGCAAATCAGCGCGGAGATTTATCAGCGCGCGATTGCGGTGATGCGCGGTTCGCACGCGCTCGGCGGATTTGTGCCGCTCACGCCAACCGAAGATTACGGTGTCGAGTATTGGCCCCTCGAACGCTACAAACTGACGCTCGCACCGCCGCCGCGCGAACTTGCCGGCAAGATCGCGTTCGTTACCGGCAGCGCGAGCGGGATCGGTCGCGCGATTGCTCTGCGTCTCGCGCAGGAAGGCGCGCACGTTGTGATCGCGGATCTCAATCGCGCGGGCGCGCACGCGGTCGCGCAAACGATCGCGGAAAAATTTGGCGCGGGACGCGCGCTCGCGATGCAATGCGATGTAACGTGCGAAGACCAGGTCGTCGCCGCGTTCGATCAAACCATCGCGCGGTACGGCGGACTCGACATCCTGGTTGCGAACGCCGGGCACGCGAGCGCGCATCCGATTGATCAAACCTCGCTCGCGGAGTGGAATCGCATCCACGCGGTGCTTGCGACCGGCTATTTTCTCACCGCGCGCGAAGCGTTCAAAACGATGAAAGCACAGGCGCGCGGCGGACAAACTGCAAGTCCCTTTGGGATCATTTTTATTGCGTCGAAAAACGCGATCGCGCCGGGCAATGGCGCGGCGGCGTACAGCGCGGCGAAAGCGAGTGAACTACATCTCGCGCGTTGTCTCGCGGAAGAAGGCGGTGCGTTCGGCATTCGCGTCAACAGCGTTTGCCCCGACGCTGTGCTCGAAGGTTCGACGATCTGGAACAGCGAATGGCGCGCGCAACGCGCGCGCGAGTACGGCATCGCGCCGGAGCAACTCGAAGAATTTTATCGCAAACGCAACACGCTCAAAGTAAACGTGTACGCGGAAGATGTCGCGGAAGCCGTTCTATTTCTGGTATCCGCGCGTTCCGCGAAAACGACCGGCGCGGTGTTGAACGTGGACGGCGGCGTGCCGGGAGCGTACGTGCGGTGAGTTCCTTTATTTCCCTTATTTCCCTCATTTCCTTTGGGGCGAGGGAAATAAAGGAAATGATGGAAATCTGGGAATTGTGATGTCACTAAACTTGCTCGCGCTCGATCTCGGCGCGGAAAGCGGGCGCGCGATCCTGGGTCGGTTCGACGGTGCGCGGATCACGCTCGAAGAAATTCATCGCTTTGCAAACGAAGGTGTGCGCGTGAATGATTCACTGCACTGGGACACGGCGCGCTTGTGGAGCGAAATCAAACACGCGCTCGCGTGCGCGCCGCGCGATGTCGCGAGCATCGGTCTCGATACCTGGGGCGTGGATTTCGGATTGCTCGATCAGAACGATCAATTGATCGACGCGCCGTTTCATTATCGCGATGCGCGCACCGATGGAATGATGGACGCCGCATTGCGCGTCACGTCGCGCGAAGAAATTTTTGAACAGACCGGCATTCAGTTTATGCCGATCAACACGCTCTATCAATTGCTCGCGATGCGCCGCGCGAACGCGCCCGCGCTCGCATCGGCGCAAACATTTTTGATGATGCCCGACCTGTTCAACTTTTGGTTGACCGGGCGCAAAGCATCCGAGTTCACGATTGCCAGCACGTCGCAATGTTATGATCCACGCGCGCACCGTTGGGCAACGCCACTCCTCGAACGTTTGGAAATTCCAACGCGCATTTTCCCCGACATCATTCCGCCCGCGACGATCCTGGGATCACTCGCGCCATCGGTCGCAGATGAAACCGGCTTGCGCGACGCGCGCGTGATCGCGCCGGCGTGCCACGATACCGCGGCGGCGGTCGCGGCAGTGCCGGTATCGCAAGATGATTTTGTGTATCTCAGTTCCGGCACTTGGTCGTTGATGGGCGTCGAGACGCGCGCGCCGATCATCACGCCCGCGTCGCTCGCGAATAATTTTACGAACGAAGGCGGCGTCGCCGGGACGTTTCGCTTTTTGAAAAACATTATGGGCTTGTGGTTGATTCAAGAATGTCGCCGCGCCTGGGCGCGCGCCGGGCAAACGTTTTCGTACGACGATCTCACTCAACTCGCGGCAATCGCGCCGCGTTTCGTCGCGCTGATCGATCCGGACGACACGCGTTTTTTGCATCCCGCCGATATGCCCGCGCAAATTCAAGCGTACTGCGCGGACACGCGTCAGACAATTCCACAAACACACGGCGAAATCGCGCGGTGCATTTTTGAGGGACTCGCATTGAAATATCGGTGGACGCTGGAACGCATCGAGGAAATGACCGGGCAACACGCGAACGCGATTCACATTGTCGGCGGCGGCGCGCAAAATAAAATGCTGTGCCAATTCACCGCCGATGCGACCGCACGCCCGGTGATCGCCGGACCAATCGAAGCGACCGCGAGCGGCAACGTGCTGATGCAAGCGCTCGCGCTCGGACACCTGGGATCCATCGCGGACGCGCGCCAGGTCGTGCGCGCGTCGTTTCCGCTTGCGACGTACGAACCGCGCGAGACGCCGGTGTGGGATGAGGCGTACGCGCGGTTTAGGAAAATCGCGTCAACGAACAAGTAACGAATAAACGAATGGCATCACTCATTCGTTTATTCGTTTCCATTCGTTGACGCGGTTCCTAATTCATTTCCGTAACTTGGGCAGTCAAATAGCGCAATTCGTTTGAGAGGAAATTCCAACGGAGAAAAATCGGATTGGGCTGGGCGCGCGTTTCTTGCAACGCGAGCGGACTGCGCGCGACGCGATCAAAGAAGGGTTCGATGTGGGCGCGTGGCGCGCACGCCGCGATCAGTTGATCGAAAAAGGGATGCGCGCGACGCTGGCGCGCGGCATCACACAAAACACCCAGCACAGCGCTATCGCCTTGCGCGCGCGTCGCGGCTAATAATTTTTCCGGGTTAATCCGATCAATCTCGCGCACGAGCCAATCAAGCACAACCCAGGTCAAGCGACCCGATTCGCGACAATGCGCGGTGCTTTCAGCAATCACAATTTCCGGCGCGCGCGCGTGGATGGCTGGTTCGATACGGGCGAGCAACACCGCACCGCCAAGCCGATGCCATTCTTGAAAAAGATATTCTAGTCGCTCCACCACCCTTGCTCCTGCATAAAGTACTGTAATTTCTGCGCCCAATCTTGGCGAAAGCGCGCGACGTGATGCGCGATTTGGATCAAGACCTGTTTTTCGGATTCGGACATTTGCGGCAACAAGATTTCCAAATCTTCCAGGTCTTGTTCGCGCAGTGCGATAATTTTCATTGCGGCTTGCTCGGGACGACCGAGAAAATAAATTCGCAAATGCTTCAATCCAAAGTCAAACGACGACAGTCGCGTTTGAAAGTCTGATGGTAAAATGCCCGCAAATCCTTTTGCCGCGTCACTCAGCCAATTTTCCGGCAAGCCGCGCGCGTGCGCGACAAATTGGATCGCGCGGCGCAATTCCGCAATATCGCCTTGAAGTACGAGCGCGTCAATATCGCGCGTCGCGCGCGGCGCGGCGAAATGCAAAATCATTGCCGCGCCACCGATGACGATCAGATCGAAAGGCGATGTGACCTGCGAGTCCAAATCGCGCAGGGCTTGAATCAATTCATTGCGATCCATTGTTTTATCCCGATGCGAAACACACTAACCATTTCGCGAAATCAGTATACTCTAAAGTTATAACGGTTGGCAAGTGGTTCGGCTTGCGTGATTCACGCATCACGCCTCACGTTTCACCCAATTACAAATAACCAATAACCATGAACCATTTTTTCCGTCGCGCCGAATTTATTTGGCGACCGCGCGATCTAACGCGCGTAACATTTTCGACCGCCGCGCCGCGTGTGCCGGCAGAAACGAATCGCTTTGTGTACTTTCGTCGCGTGATCGAAATCGCGGACGCGATTCAATCTGCGCCGGTGATGGTTACGGCGGATGGACGCTACCAACTTTTCGTCAACGGCGTCCTAGTTGGACGCGGACCCGCACGCAGTAGCGCGGCGTATCGCTACGCCGATCCGTACGATCTCGCGCCGTACTTGAAACCGGGACGCAACGTGATCGCCGCGCTCGCGCACTCGTACGGACGTAATACCGCGTGGTACGAATTGCCGGGTTGGGATTACGCGCGCGCGTTTGGATGCGGCGGATTTTTTCTGCAAGGCGAAGTTGTAACCGCGCGCGATGTGGTGCAACTCGACACCGACGCGTCGTGGCGATGTTTGACCGCCGACGTGTGGCAACGCGATGTGCCATCGAACAGTCTCGGTTTTTCCGAAGTGTACGACGCGCGCCGCGCGCCGGAAAACTGGAACGCGCTCGCGTTCGATGACACAAGTTGGGAGCACGCGGAAATTTTGCGCGTGCCCGGACGCAATTACACCGGCGATGTGATCCCGTTTCAATTTCTCGCCGTGCGCGATATTCCCGCGCAACGCGAAGGTCCGCTCGCGTTTGGCGCGGTGTTGTCGTGCAATGAAATCGCTAACGCGCCGACGTCAAACGATCTCGCCGCGCAAATGGATCAAGAAATCTTTTTGCCGTTGACGCATTGCCGCGTGATTAATGTCATTGCGAGCGAAGCGAAGCACTCCCCGACTACTGAAATCACCACGACCGACGCGCACAGCGTTTCCATCGTGTACGATTTCGGGCAAGTCGTCGCCGGTTATATTCGATTTGAACTCGAAGGCGCGGCGGGCGCGCTTGTGGATTTTTATCCCGGCGAACAACTCTTGCCCGATGGACGCGTGCGAATCTTCGATGGCATTCCTGGTTTCGACGCGCCAATCGCGCATCGCTACATTTTGTGCGACGGCGCGCAAACCTGGGAACGCTTCGAGTGGAACGGTTTGCGCTATCTCCAGGTTACGTATCGCAACTGCGCGCAACCTCTGCATGTGCGCGCGGTCGCAGTCAATCAAACCGGGTATCCGGTTCAAGCGCGCGGACAATTCGAATGTTCCGACGACACGCTCAATCGCATCTGGCACGCCGGCGCGCGCACATTGCAACTGTGTATGCACGACGCGTTTGTGGATTGCCCTTCGCGCGAGCAACGTCAATGGATGGATGCGTATCTCGACACGCGCATCAATTACGCCGCGTTCGGCGACGCGCAACTCGCCGCGCGAATGATGCGGCAGATCGCGCTCTCCCAACGTCCCGAAGGTCTCACGATGATGGCGGCGCCCGGTGATTTCTCAGTCCTGGGTTTCACGAACATCCCCGATTTTTGTTTGTACTGGATAATGACGATTGGCGATTACATTCAATTCACCGGCGAAACAAAAATCGTGGACGAGTTGTATTCGTCCGTCGTTAAAGCGATTCAATGGTTCGAACGCCAACTCAACGCCGAAAATTTATTGACCGATGTGCCGCACTGGGTTTTCGTCGAGTGGGCGGAGACGGATAAAAAAGGTCAGGTCGCCGCGCTCAACGCGCAATTTGTCGCGGCATTGTGCGTTGCCGCGCAGATCGCGCGCATTGCCGAACATTCGCGCGCCGCGATTTATTTCGATGCACTCGCAACGCGCGTGCGCGACGCGCTCAACGAATTATTGTGGGATGAATCGCGCGGCGTGTACGCCGATGCGCGACGCGACGGAAAGTTGAGTCGCCGCATCAGCCAGCAGAGCAACGCGGCGATGATCGCGTTCGACATCGCGCCGCGCGAACGCTGGGATCGAATGTTCGAAACGATCCTCGATGAATCGCGACTCGTGCTCACGCACGCACTCGGACACGACGGCGAAGTTACGCCGTTCGATGAAGAAAAAAATGTCGTGCAAGCGCAACCGTTCTATTCACATTTTTTGCACCGGGCATTGCGTCAAGCCGGAAAATTTGATAATATCATCGCCAACATTCGCGCGCGCTGGAGCGCGATGATCGCGAATGGCGAAAGCACGTTCCGCGAAACGTGGCAGTTGGAACCGATCACGAGCAAATGTCACGCGTGGTCGGCGACACCGACCTTCGATCTCTCGACCGACATCCTGGGCATCGCGCCGCTCGAACCTGGTTTCGCGCGATTCCGCGTCGCGCCGCAAATCGAAAATCTCGCTTGGGCACGCGGCGCGTTCCCAACGCCGCGCGGCGATATTCAAGTCGCGTGGCGTCGCGACGCCAATCGTTTTGAATTGTCGCTGACCGTCCCGGAAAATACGCAAGCCGAAATCGTTTTGCCCGCGCGCGAGATAATGATCGTCGGCGCGGGAACACATCGCGTTGTGGTCGAGTGAAACAATTGGATTCGACGCTTTAGCGGGTTGTTGGTCGAGCAATTCACAACAACCCGCTAAAGCGTCGAGTCCGGGAAAATTTCCAAAATAATTTTCAAAAGGAGGCAACGATGCAAGGTTTGATGATGGACTATCAATTGACGTTGACGCCGCTGATGGAACGCGCGCGGCGACTCTTTCCGAAGAAAGAGATCGTTACCAAAGCCGGTCCGGGTTTGGAGCGGTACACGTACGCGCAAATGACCGAACGCGTTGCGCGGCTCGCGAACGCGCTCGAAAAGTTGGGCGTCAAGCGCGGCGATCGCGTCGCGACGTTCGCGTGGAACAATGCGCGCCATCTCGAATTGTATTGGGCAGTGCCGTGTATGGGCGCGGTTCTGCATCCGCTCAATCTGCGTTTGCCCGGCGATCAACTCGCGTACATCGTCGCGCACGCGGACGATCAAATTTTATTTGTTGACCCATCGCTTTTGCCGGCAGTCGAAAAACTCGCGCCGCATTTGAAATCGGTGAAACATTTTGTCGTGATGGGCGACAAGGTTCCCGAAGGCACGACGCTCAGCCCGGTTTCGGCGTACGAAGATTTGTTGAAAAATGCCAGCCCCGAATATCCGTGGCCCAATTTGCACGAGAACGACGCGGCGGCGATGTGTTACACATCGGGAACGACCGGGAATCCGAAAGGCGTCGTGTATTCGCATCGCGCGATTTATTTGCACTCGCTCGGGATCAGTATGGGCGATTCGTTTGGCTTGTCGGAACGCGACGCGCTGATGCCGGTCGTGCCAATGTTTCATGTGCTCGCGTGGGGCACACCGTTTGCGTGCACAATGCTCGGCGCGAAAATCGTTTTTCCCGGACCGCATCTGCAACCGCGCGATCTCGCGGAATTGATCCAAGCCGAAAAAGTTACGCTCACTGCCGGCGTGCCGACCTTGTGGATGGGCTTGCTCCACTTGCTCGAAACCGAACGCTACGATCTGTCGAGTCTGCGCGGCATGATCGTCGGCGGCGCGGCGGCACCGCGATCGATGATCGAAGCGTACGAGAAGAAACATGGTTTGACCGTGATGCACGCGTGGGGCATGACCGAGATGACGCCGCTCGGCACCGTGAGCCGGCTCAAAAGTTATCAACTCGATTTGCCGGAAGCGGAACGCTTTGCGATTCGCGCCAAGCAAGGCACAGCTGTTCCTGGTGTTGAAATTCGCGCGATGGATGAAAGCGGCAAAGAAATTTCCTGGGACGGTAAAGCGTTCGGCGAATTGCAAGTGCGCGGTCCGTGGATCGCGAGCAGTTATTACAACGACGAACGTTCCGCCGATTCGTTCAAGGATGGTTGGTTCCGCACCGGCGATGTCGTAACGATTGATTCCGAAGGGTTCATTATGATCGTGGATCGATCCAAGGATGTGATCAAGAGCGGCGGCGAATGGATTTCGAGCCAGGATTTGGAAAACGCGATTATGGCGCATCCGCAAGTGTTGGAAGCCGCGGTGATCGCGGTCGCGCATCCGAAATGGCAAGAGCGACCGCTTGCGTGCGTCGTGCCGAAACCGGATTTCAAAGCGACGCTGACGAAAGAAGACATCCTCAAGCACTTGAGTGCGCGCTTTACCAAGATGTATCTGCCGGACGATGTGGTGTTCATCGAAGCCGTGCCGAAAACGAGCGTCGGCAAGTTCGACAAAAAAGTTTTGCGCGCGCAGTTCAAAGATTACAAATTACCAGAGTAGGACAAACGCTTTGCGTAAATTTGTCCCAATGACAATGCCTTTGCCAAACGGTCAGATACTTTTTCCCACTGACGGAAAAGAACACGGACGATCAAAAATATAAAATGTCCGTGTTCCCTTCCGTCAGTGGGAAAAACGATTGGGGGCTTGGCGGGGTATTCGATGCGAGATGATAAAGATGATTGATCGCGCACAAGTCGAAACGATGTTTGCAAAATTCGCCGCGAAAGATTTGAACGCGGTGATGGCAATGTTCGCGGAGGATGCGGTCGTCTTCGATCCGCATTATCCGATCCCGGAAATGAAAGGTAAAGCCGCGATTCAACGCGGGTTTGAGTGGGGCTTGGGCAATATCGAAAAACCAGGTTTCAAGTTCCGCAATTTTTGGGCGGACGGCGACAAAGCCGTCGTGGAAGTGGATACGCATCACGTTTTCAAAGGCGGAATGGAATTGAAATTTCCACAAGTGTTTGTGATCGAAACGCGCGACGGGCGCGTCACGCGTTTGCAAGCGTACGTGCCGTATCCGCCGCCCGGCATCGGCGGTTTGCTCGCCGGGTTGACGCGCGTAATTTGGAAATTACAGGGGAAACGATGAAACAAGTGATTCGAACAAACGATGCGCCCGCGCCGAAAGGTCCGTACTCGCAAGCGATTCGCGCGAACGGATTTATTTTCGTCGCGGGGCAAATTCCGATTGACGCGCGCGGCAATCTCGCGCCCGGCGAAATCGAAGATCAAACGCGTGTCGTGCTGAACAACCTGCGCGCGATTTTGCAATCTGCCGGGAGCGATCTGAACAAGGTCGTCAAAACGACCGTGTTCATCGCCGACCTGGGTTTGTTCGCGCGGATGAACGCGGTGTACGCGGAATTTTTCGCGACCGACGCGCCCGCGCGCTCAACCGTCCAGGTTGGCTTGCCGCCGGGAATGTTGCTCGAAATCGAGTGCATCGCGACAGAATGAATTGGACGCGGACAAACGCAGATGAACGCGGATAATTTTTTTCACATTGCGGTCTGGCGACACCTGGATTCGACCCCTTCGGCTTCGCTCAGGGCAATTGGCTTTAGCGGGTTGTTTGTCCGGTCCGCGAAGCGAACCGCGTAAACGCTCGAATCCCAAAGTGCGATCAGTGCCAGCGTTCGTCCGCGTCCAAATTTTTCAAGGAGATTTCAATGGCTGATCTACATCGCGACAGCATAATCATTGATGGTTTGAACGCGAGCAATTTTTACGCGCCGCGCGTGTTTGATCGTTTGCGCGCGGGCGGCGTAACCGCGGCGAACGTAACGCTTGCCGCGTGGCACGATTTACAGGAAACGATGAAGATTATCGCGGACATGCTTCACCTGATCGAAGCGCGCGACGATCTGATCCAGGTGCGCGACGCGGACGACATTACGCGCGCCAAAGCCGCGAACAAACTTGGGATCATTTTCGGTTTTCAAGACACCGCGCCGATTGGCGATAATTTGAAAATGCTCGCGGTGTATCGCGCGCTCGGCGTGCGAATCATTCAGTTGACTTACAATCACACGAACCGGGTCGGGAGCGGCAACTTGATCCCAGACGATCCCGGCTTGACCCAGTTCGGGCGCAACGTGATCGCGGAGATGAATCGGCTTGGCATCCTGGTTGATCTCTCGCACTGCGGCGTTCGCACAACCTGGGACGCGATTGAAGCGTCAACTAAACCGGTCGCGTTCACGCACGCGAATCCGTTCGCGCTCTGTCCGCATCCGCGCAACAAATCGGACGACGCGCTCAAAGCGGTCGCGGCAAAAGGCGGCGTCGTCGGCGGCGTCGTCTTTGCGCCGATGTTGACCGGCGCGGCAACCGCGACGCTCGACGAATACCTGCAACGCGTGGATTATCTCGTCAACTTGATCGGCGTTGATCACGTCGGCATCGGTCCCGATTTTATGGAGGAGATGACCGAGGAAGTTTCGGCGCGCGCGTTAAGTGGGATGCCGCCCGAGGTCGCCGCGAAATTTCGCGCGGTGCAACCGACCCAGGGTTTTGAATCGATCGCGGCGTGCGCGAATGTTACGGCAGGTTTAAGCGCGCGCGGTTATCGCGACGCAGATGTGAAAAAAATTATGGGCGAAAATTGGTTGAGATTGTATCGCGCGGTGTGGTAGGGCAAATTTCCAATTTGCCCCGTTCGCAAATTGGAAATTTGCGTTACGGCATTCCTTCAATCGCGATCTCGCCGCAATAGACCGGCGAGAGGTTGCCCTGCGCGTCGCGGTATTGCGCGTGCAGTTTGAACGTTTGCCAATTGATCGCGACGCGCACGGGATAAATTTTTTCAGCAACAAAATTTTCCCAGGGCGCGTCGCTCATTTCTTCGGGCGTTAAACAACGTCCGACCGGACTAGAATTGACGCGCATCTCTTTGATCGCCGCGCGCGGGCTCGTCGCCTCGAATTTGACTTTGATGTCGAGCGCGCTTCCGGCTTTGCCGCCGACAATCGGTCGCTCACCCACCTCAATTTTTCCACTGATCGGAAACGCCATGCGCGCGTTCGCAATGATCGTTTGCAACGCGGGCGGTTGCGCGGCGACCGGCGTGCGCTCATCCAGCGCGCCGGTGATTGGCATCCAATTGCTTGCGCGTTCCGCGAAATTATTTCCCGCCGGAATAATCCCGCCGCGCGCGTCGCGAAATTGCGCGGTCACGCCGTACTCGCGCAAGCCGATCCAATCCACGTTCACTTGCGCGCGCACAGAATTCGCGAACGGCATCCACTGCGCCGGCAAATCACACGCGCGCCCCGCGCCGACGCAGTAACGCATTTCCGCGATGTTGTGATCTTTCCAATCGGTTTCGCTCGTTGCATCCATTTGTTTGAACGGTCGAAACGCGATCGTGATCGTGATCGAATTACCGATGCCGGTCGTGATCGCGCCCGCGCCACCTTCGCCAAAAATCGCGAGGACGACGTGACCTTTGATCACGGTAGTTGGCGATGGCACGGGTGTGGGCGTGAGCGGCGCGGCGCATCCCATCGCGCAAACCAGGATCGCGATCCACAGACTCGGAATTTTCATTTCGCCTCCGCCGATAGTATAACACAAATCGGCGGGGGAGGCGGACGCGGCGGGCAAGGCGGGCGAGCCGCCCGCGCTACTTGGACGCCATCGGCAAAAAGAGCGCGTGCGCGGTCAGCGCGGCAGTGTACGCGCCGGCGGTGCTGGGCGATGCGCGCACACTGCCCGCGCGATCGCGCGGGATCGCGTTGCTCAAATTGCCGGCGGGCACAACCGGCGCAGTCGGCGCGTCGCTCCAACTAAAATCAGGAATCGCGAATGTCGTCGCGCTAAACACATTGCCGCCCGGCGTCGGACGAAAATTCCCGGTCGCGGGACTGAGAAACTGCGGTTCAATCGTGTTGATTGAATTGTCCGCGCGCAGTTGCGTCGCGTTGCACGTCGCGTTCGAGGGCTGGCAACCCTGGGATGAATCTTCAATGCCGAGCGGCATCCCGGTTGAACCGTTCCAAATAATGTTGCCGCGAATTTGCAGATTAACATCCACGCGTGATGGATTCGGAATGTTGCGCGTGTGCGCGGGCGGCGTGATCGCGCCGGGAATGTAGAAATGACTGTAGAGCGTTTGCAGAGGCGCGGGGTTGTAAAAAATGTTGTTGTAGACAAACACACTGCGATTCGGAATCCACTCGCCGCCGTACGCGTATCCTTCGGAAGCCGTGCCCCAGCCGCCCGCGTTCAAAAATCCGTTGCAAATCGCGAACGCATTGCCAACGCCGTTCTCGGAAAAATCAATACACCCGCGTCCGCCGCGCGTCGCGTGAACAAGCGAATAGCCGACGCTTGCATCGGTCGCAACGCGATAGAGTGTGTTGTGCGCGAACAAAATATTGTAACCGCCCGCCGCGCGCAATCCCAGCCCCACGATGTCGCGCAAAATGTTGTTGACGAATTTGATGTCGTATGCTTCGTAATGCAACCAGGGCGATTGCATCACTTCGAAATTCGAACCCTCGCCGGCGGAAAATCCAAAACGACAATCGAACAACTCGTTGCCCTCGACGCGCAGGTACGCTGAGCCGCCTTTCACGTACATACACCACTCGCCCGAATTGTGGAAACGACTGTTGAGAATGTGTCCACTGCGAACCGCGAAATAGTCCAACACGGTTTGGTACGTGCCGGACAGATCGCTGTTTTCGAGATAGAGGTAATCGGATTGATTCGCTTTGAACACTTCTTGAAAATCGCCGGGCGTCAAGCCGGTGATCGTAAGCCCGCGCAGTAAAACGTGATCGCACTGGTCGCAGTGCAAAACATTATTCGCGAACGCGCCCGCCGCGCCGCCGGCTTGAATCGTCAAATCGTACAGATAAAGATAATCTACGCTCGCGAGGTTGAGTCCGCCTTGAAGCGTTACCGTGCCCGCGCCGTTCATCGCGCGAATAATCAATGGATGCGCGTATGTGCCGTGCCGATTGTCGAAATAGTTGATGCAATCGCCGTAGCACGGAATCGCGCCGGGCAAAATGTTGATGCGATACGCGTGCGTCGTCAACGAAACCGGGACGAGATTCCACGCGGCGAATAAACCGCGCACCGCGCGATTGCTCGCCAAGCCGTCGTTGCCGTCATCGCCATTCACTGGGTCAACCCAGAGTTCGATGATGGGACTGGGATTGCCTGGATCGTAATCACGCGGGGCGCGCGTTTGGCTCTGCGCGGACACGGGTGAAAGCAAAAACACAAAACCAATCACAACGATCAAAGCCAGCATAGTTGGATTGCACGCGTCACTGTTTTTCAATCTAATCCTCCCCAGAAAATCAACTTTGATTATACGGTTACGCCAGATTATAACAACAGGAAATTGTGGGGATAGGCGAACAAAAAACCTTGCGAATGGCTTTGAACTTTCGCAAGGTTTTGTTTCACATTTACTTTTCCGTTTCGCGTTGGCGCAACTTGAACCGTTGAATTTTTCCCGTCGCGGTTTTGGGCAGTTCGCTCACAAATTCGATCCAGCGCGGATATTTGTACGGCGCGATTTTATCTTTGACAAATGATTTTAATTCGGCTTCCAATTCCGGCGACGACGCGAATCCTTGTTTCAACACGACGAACGCTTTCGGCTTGAGGAGTTCGTCCTTGTCCATCAATCCGATCACCGCGCACTCGAACACCGCCGCGTGCAACATCAACGTCGCTTCGACTTCGACCGGCGAAACCCAGATGCCGCCGGCTTTGAGCATATCGTCCGAGCGACCTTGGTACCAAAAATATCCGTCCGCATCAATCGAGTACTTGTCGCCGGTGCGAATCCATTCGCCGACAATCGTCTCTTTGGTTTTCGTGTGCTTGTTCCAGTACAGCGCGCAGATTGAATCGCCGCGAATCAACAAATTGCCGACTTCGCCTTGCGGCAATTCCTGATCGTTCTCGTCCGCGATTTTTGCATCGTAACCGGGGACGAGTTTGCCGGACGAACCAGGTCGCGCCTGGTTTGCGCGATTCGAAATGAAAATGTGCAAAATTTCGGTCGAGCCGATGCCGTCCAAAATTTCGACGTTCCATTTCGCAAGCCACTTGTCGTACAACGCTTTCGGCAATGCTTCGCCCGCGCTGATGCACTGGCGCACCGAACTCAAATCGTACGCGGACGTGTCGTCGAGCGCGAGCAAACCGGCGTACGCGGTCGGCACGCAAAAGAACAAGGTGGGTTTCGTTTTAGTGATTGTTTCGTAAATTGCTTTTGGTTCGGGACGACCCGGATACAAGATTGTCGTCGCACCGACGTAGAAGGGAAAATACAATGCGTTGCCGAGACCGTACGCGAAAAATAATTTTGCGACCGAGAACGTGCGATCGTTTTCGTTCATGTTCAACACGCCGCGCGCGTAATTTTCCGCGCAGTAAATCATATCGTGTTGCAAATGCACCGCGCCTTTGGGAAAACCGGTTGTGCCGGAACTGTAAAGCCAAAAACACGCGTCATCGCGCGCGGTGTCCGCCGGCGCGAGCTTGGGCGATTCGTGCGCGATCCAATCCGCAAAATTGATCGTGCCGGGAGGATTCGCGCTGAGCGAAGTCGAAGCGTTGAGCGAAGTCGAAGCACTGAGCGAAGTCGAAGCGCGGACAACGATGATGTGCTTGAGCCATTTGAGATTCGCGCGCACCGGCTCGATACTCGCGTAGAGCGGCTCGCTCACGATCAACACGGTCGCGCGCGAATCGTTGAGAAAGTATTCGTAATCGGCGGGCTTTAACAATGTGTTCGTCGGGATCGGAAGCGCGCCGATGCGGATCGCGCCGAAAAAACTCGCGACAAATTCCGGCGAATCGAGCAAGAGACACATCACGCGTTGTTCCATCTGCACGCCCAGTTTCAACAGCGCGTTGCCGGTGCGATTGACCATTGCGGCGACATCGTTGTAGGTGAACGATTGATCGCCGTACACAATCGCGGTTTTCGATCCGCGCCCGGCTTGCAGATTCGCGTCAATAAATGTGGTCGAAGCGTTGTACCGATCCGGCAGTACTGGCACAGTCATTGTGTCCTCCCAAATGTTGGGCAAATTTCTAATTTGCCCCTGAATGGCAAATTGGAAATTTGCCCTACGCAAAAACTTTTAACGCGGTGTCGCGCAAAATTTTTCGTTGCGCTTGATCAGAAATCGGAAGCGTTTTGAATTTTTCAATGTTCGCGCCAATGTCTTTGACAAACGGTCCGGGCCAATCCGATCCAAACATCGTTTGGTCCGCGATCTGTTCGAGGCGCGGAAAATATTCCAACAGGTTTTGCGGCGGGATGTTGGAAATTTCGAGAAAGACATTTTTGCTCCGCCGCACGAGAAAGAATGCTTCGTCCATCCAGAGCGGACGACCGCCATGCGCGAGGATTATACGCAGTTTCGGAAAATCTACAATTAAATCGTCCGCGTAAATCGGTTGCGCGTATTTGTTGCGCGCGCGCGGAAACACCGACGTGCCGGTGTGAATCATCACCGGCAAACCCAGGTCTTGCGCGCGTTCGTACAGTTTGGCTTGTTGCGGCAAATTGTCGCGATATTGATTCGGGTAAATTAATTGATGCGCGGGATGCACCTTGAGCAATTTGATGCCCAGGTTTGCGAGCCGTTCCACTTCCGCCGCGCAATCTTGTGTGAAGCGCGGATGCACCGAGCCGCACGCGATCAAACGATCGGGCGCGGCTTGCACATAGCGCGCGACCCAGTCGTTTGTCTCCGCGGTAAAGCCCATCACGTCCGGCGCGACGTAATTGATCAGCACCGCTTTTTCGACGCCGACACGATCGAGGTACGCGAGCAGTTTTGCCGGGTCGCGCATCATCGCGACCACCTCGTCGAAATTCGCGAGATGCGCGCCGAACGCTTTGAATGTTTCCGGGTTCAACATTTCGAGCGGTTGGATGTGGATGTGAACGTCAATGGCAAGGTAATTGTTCATAGATGATCCAAGACCCTAAAGGTTTTCAAAAACCTTTAGGGTCTGCGCGCGGCTTGCGCCTGGCGCACAATGTCCGCGAGTTGATTGAGATGATCGTTGTCGTGTTTCAAGCCGAACACAAAACGCGTGATCGCGTTGAGCGGTTCGAAACCAGGACGGCTCTCGTACGCGTTTTGCAAATCCGGTTTTGGGGGCCATGCATCGAGCAGTGCCAATCTCATTCGCCGCGATTCTTCCAACCGTTCGCGACATTGCGCGATGGTTGTGATCGTATCCCAGGGAATTTCGTACCGCGACCGTCCGCCGCGATGCGGCACGCCACGCGCGAGTTCGGCGGCGATGAACGCGGATTCTTCCGCGGACGCGGTAACGTGGGCGATGACGTGTCCCAGCGTCCACGCGAGATGCACCAGGTCGGGATCGTCGGCGAATGAATCGTACGCGTTCGCGTCTTTGGGGACGAACGTAACATCCTCATCCGCGCAGTTCGCGATCAGGTTTTGCATCGTGTCAAGCATTTCGTTTGTGAGCGCGCGCAAATCATTCGGCGTAAGATTCTCCGTGAGTTGGCGCATCTTGATGCCTTTGCCGAGCGCAGTGAAATCGAGCATAGTCTCCTTGATGTTGGAAGTTGGATGTTGGAAATTGGAAAGTGGAATCCAACATCCAACTTCTAACTTCCAACTTCCAACGCACCTTTCAGCCACTCTTTATTCGCCGGCAGATTATAACACCGAATCCCGGTCGCGTTAAATATCGCATTGATGATCGCGGGCGCGGTCGGGATCGACGCGAGTTCGCCGACGCCTTTCGCGCCATAGGGGCCGTCTTTTGTTTCGTCTTCGACAAAAAATGCGGTGATCTCCGGCGTTTGATCAATCGTCGGCAGATTGCATTTGTGAAGCGAATCGGTTTGCACGTAACCATCCTTCATCACAAAATTTTCTTGCAATGCCATTCCGAGCCCCATCGAAATACTGCCTTCGACTTGACCGAGCAGAGCGAGCGGATTCATCACGCGCCCAACATCGCACGCGGCGATCACTTGCAAAACCTGGGTCGCGCCGGTTTTCACATCCACTTCCACAAGCGCGGCTTGCGCGCCGAATCCAAACGCGACGTGTTGATATTTTTCAGTGTGCGGCGCGACGTACTGATAACTGATTTTCGGAATGCGACCTTCGCGGCGCGCGGCTTGTACGACATCGTTCAACGCGACGCGACGATCTGTCATTGCGAGCGGTTTCTGCGAAGCAATCTCCAAATCGCGATCTGGAGATTGCTTCCCTTCGCTCGCAATGACATACCCATCCACAAACACCAAACTTTCCGGCGACGCATCCAACATCTCCGCCGCGACCTGGCTGAGCAACGCGCGTGCTTCGCGACACGCGTGGCGCGCCGCGTTGCCGGTGACGTACGTTTGGCGCGACGCGGTTGTCGCAAAACCATCGAGTGTTAAATCGGTGTCCGCGACCAACACATCAACTTGCTCATACGGCACGCCGAGTTCTTCCGTAACGATTTGCGCGAGCACACCGACGAGTCCTTGTCCGATTTCTGCCGCGCCCGCGCGAATCGCCGCGCGACCGTCCGCGAATAATTCAACTTCCGCGCCAGCCGCATCGTACGCGCCACTGCCAAAGCCGGTATTTTTGTACGCGCACGCGACGCCCCACGCGCGGCGTTTGTCGCCTTCGACCGCGACGACCTGGTGTTTGTTCATCGCGGCGATCACTTTTTCCAAACACTCGTCAAGTCCGCAACTTTCGGTCATCACTTGCCCGGCGAGCGTGCGCTTGCCGTACTTTAAAATGTTTTTGCGGCGAATTTCAATCGGCGAAATGGTGAGCGCGCGCGCGAGTTCGTCCATCTGGCTTTCCATCGCGAACGCAGACTGCGTAACGCCGAATCCGCGAAACGCGCCGGACGGCACATTGTTCGTGTACATCGCGAACGTGTTGACGCGCACATTTTCGACCTGGTATGGTCCCGCGGCGTGTGTCGTCGAGCGCAACATCACATGATTGCTGAGCGATGCGTACGCGCCACCGTCGCCATAAATTTCAACTTCGTGCGCGACGAGCGTGCCATCCTTGCGCGCGCCGGTTTTCATTTTGATTTGCGTCGCGTGGCGTTTCGGATGGACGAGCAGAGATTCTTTGCGTGTGAAGACCAATTTGACCGGGCGTTTCGTTTTTTGCGCGAGGAGCGCGATGTGAATCTGTACCGTGATGTCTTCTTTGCCGCCGAACGCGCCGCCGATGAGACAATTGACGACGCGAATTTTTTCTTCCGGCACATTCAACGACGCGGCGATGCACGCGCGATCGTTGAACGGAATTTGTCCGCCGCAATAAACGGTGATGCGCCCGGTCGCATCGGGCACCGCGAGACCGGCTTCCGGCTCGATGAACGCGTGCTCAACCGTTTGTGTCGAGTACTCGCGCTCGATCACAACATCGCTCTGCGCGAACCCGGCATCGAGATTTCCGTTTTCGAGATTGAAATGCGCGAGAAAATTCCCGTGCGCGTGCGGTGAAATTTTTTCGACCTGGTCGTGGACGGGTGGCGCGTCCGCTTGCGCGGCTTGCTTTGGATTCGACACGACCGGCAGTGGTTCGTAGTCAACCTCGATCAGTTTGATCGCGTTCGCCGCGATCGTTTCCGACTCGGCGGCGACGAGTGCGATCGCATCGCCGACGTAACGCACCTTGTCGTAGCACAAGACGGGCCAATCAATTTCGTGAACGCCGTGATCTTTGCGCCCGGGAATATCGTCCGCCGTCATCACTGCGACGACGCCTGGCACCACGCGCGCCTTGCTGACATCCACGCGCGTCAATCGCGCGTGCGGATATTTGCTTCGCAGTAACTTTGCGTGCAACATGCCTTCGACGTACAGATCGTCCGCGTAAATTCCCGCGCCGTTCACTTTGGCAATCGCGTCGGGACGCGGCAGAGGTTGGCTAATCGCGTGCAGGGGATTTTTGACGGCGGGCAGGGGAGGGACGGATCGTCCGGCTAAATCTTCAATCGCGCGCAGAATCGCATTGTGCCCGGTGCAACGACAGACGTTCCATTGTAACGCGTTGTAAATTTCATCGCGCGTTGGATGTGGATTTTGATCGAGCAGTGCTTTCGTCGAGATGATGAAACCAGGAGTGCAAAAGCCGCATTGCGTCGCGCCGTGCTCGATGAATTTTTGTTGGATCGGATGCAACGCGCCGTTCGCGCCGGCAATCGCTTCAATCGTCGTGATGTTCGCGCCGTCCGCGCGTTTCATCAGCACGAGGCACGCGCGCACGGCTTTGCCATCCTGGATGATCATACAACTGCCGCAGTGCCCGGTCGCGCAACCATCTTTGACGCCGGTGAGCCGCAGTTGATCGCGCAGGACATCCATCAGTTTTGTTTCCGGCGTTGCGGAAACTTGAACGGGTTTGCCGTTCACGATGAGGTTGTAAACTTGTTCGGACATTTTCTTCTCTCGGAGAAATGTGGCAACCGGCACTTTTCGTCGCGCGAGGATGCGCGACGCCGTCACTCACAACGGGTGAGTGGCGACCAGGTTTGCCAGAGGATTACGGATTTATTCTAGCGCAAGTTAGAGGAGTGGGCAAAGAGAATATTTTTGTTCCCTACCAAGTGAAGCAGACGGGAAGCGGAAAGGTACGGTCGATTAGTTTCAATTTCCCTCCTTTGGGAAAAAGCGAAAAGCTAAAAGGCGAAAGTGATGCGTGATCCGAGTATTTAACTATTTCTTTGCTTTTTTCATTTTTCTTTGCAGTTCCTCAAAAGCCTCAACTTCTTTTAATAGCATAGCGGGTGTTGGCTTTTCTGCGGCGAACGCATCACTATGCAGATGTCCTTCGATATACCTTGAAAGAGATTCACACTTCGCAACCACCGCATCGACAATCGATTGATCCCATACAATCCCACTCAAGCGACCAAAACTGATTCGTTCATCAAAGCGCATCACAACTTCATTGAATAGCTCGAAAACTATAAACGCCTCATAACTTGTTCGAAGTGCTCCAAATCCATCGCGTAGAAGTGACTGCTGTTCAGTAGCTGGCGCATCTTTGGCTTTTGAGTATTTTTCGCGTGCGTATGTTGTCTTTTTATAATCACGCTCCAAAGCTGGGCTATTGTTGAGGAATACATAACCTGGTTTGCCATCATTGTCACCTCGCTTGATCCAATGTGCTTCGATATCTACACCATTTTGTTCGGCGTATTTTTTGAGAAAATACAAGAATGGTAGATCGTGAGTAAACACAATAACTTGGCGGCGCTTTGCTTCATTGGCAAGGATTGTCGCGACCAAATTTCGCCACTCCAGATCAAGCGAAGTCACAGGGTCATCTAGTACAATGGCACTACTCATAGTATCAAGTGCTATCTCAGTAAGAAAATCTGCCAATGCAACAGCGCGTTTCTCGCCCTCACTTAACACCTTATCTGGTATCCCTTTGTCCAAAGGAACAGAAGGATCCGTTTCAAGAACAATTTGCTTGTATGTCTCACCTTTACGCCCTTTAGTCACCACTTTAACTTTTAGTGGTCGCCCAAGTTCCTGTAATATCTTTTCGAACAATTCGATGTAACGGTCAGTGACAAGTTCCCTGAAAAGGTCATTGTGTTTCTTGGTAATATGGCGCGTGTTACCTCCAACACGGCCTGCCCTTTGTGCCCAGATTCTTCTGTGCACATAATTCTCAATTTCCGTATAGTGTTCTCGCAGAATGACTCGATGTTGTAGATTTCGCAATTGCGCTTCTAATTGCAAAATCTCACTTGACGGGTCTTTCCTGCCTAATTCGGTACGTTCGTTTTTCAATTTGGAGATTACCAACTCAATCTCTGAAATAGAATCTTCAGCAAGTGGAGGAAAAATTGCCAAGCTTGTATGATTGGCAATAGCGTTTGATATGTTTTTGCGACGCTCCTGAAATCGTGTAATCAACGCCCCCACTTTCCGAAGAATCTCAACATTATGCTCTTGAAGATGCCTATATGACACGGACTGATCATTAAAGAATTCAAGAGGAATACTCTCTACGGCTTGGCGTATTCCAACCAAAGCCGCATCTGCTTCTACCAGTTTAGATTGGGCATCGCTGGCGAGAAAATTCCATAGACGAATCAGCAGGCTACGTGCTTCTTCTGAAAGTGGTTGCTGGCATAGCAAACATCGATCATTCGGCTGGGGATATTCGTGAGACGGTGTTTGCTCAGCATTGGCTAGTAATCTGGCCGCCTTTACAAATTCGTACCAGAGTTCGCTACCTACGTGAGAAAAATGCTCTAATTTGAATTGATCCACGCCGACCTGCGATGCAATTGCTTGCCGTTCTTGGAAATTCTTCAAACCATTTCTGATCTTCTCGGCGGACTGGTCACTCAAACCATTTTGAGCGTCTTTCAATCTGTTAATAAGCATTTCAAGATCAGTAATCTTCTGGTTTAACTTGGATACTTGGGACGGAATGTCCTGGGCTTTGAGTTGAGCGATTTGGAGGTCTAGCTCGGTTATGTGTTTTTCTTCTTCTTGTGTCACAAGAGTCAATTGACTAATTGCCCGAAGATCAGCCTCCGGTCCTAGATTGGCAATTAGTCTGCTTATCTCAGAATCGCCTTGAAACAAGACACTAAAGTTATACGGCTGTGAGTATTCATCTATCTTGGCTTTGAGATACTCTCTGACTCTATCGGTTATTTCGGACAATTGACTCAGATACGCAAGTCCAGCTGGAGAAAAACTAAGCGTATTTGATTGTGTAAGGTGAACACGAACGCTAGTACTATCAAAAGTATAGAGCGATGCAAGTTCTGGACATCTATCGCCAACCTTGTATGGAATCTCGCGCGTATTAGTTCCGTCAGTTAGGGAAATCATCGCTGATAATGTAGTTGTATCATCAATGGGACGAGTTACATCTGGTAATACTTCGCGGTCCCCACGCGTAAAGCCAGCACAACCTAATACTCGCGCATACCCAGATTTGCCCGAGCCATTGCCGCCGTAGATAATTGTAATTCCATTACTAAAGGTTAGAACTTGATCTTGGACAAGAGCGTTGACATTCTTCAAATTCGAAATCTTTGCTAGCCGCAGTGAACCAGTATATTGCGGCTCAGCAAAATCGCGTTGTGGAAACTGAAGAGTTGGACGCGGAATCTTTTTTTCAGACAATGCTTCATCTTCGAGTAAAAATTGGAGCAACTCAGCATAATCCGAGTCTCCAAGACTGACACCTGTCACAATTTTTTCCAACGCCGCTTGTTCCCAATATGGCAATGTACTTACCCAATTGCTTAACTCTGTCATTACATTTGTCATTTGACCTCCTCGTATTCACATATTTGACTCACGCATCAATTCACAAATTTCAAGATCAGAAATCATTTGTTTGAATTAATGATGGCGTTCTTCACATTTCACGCATCACGCTTTCCGCGTCACCTCAAACACTTACACAAAACACTCCATCGGCGCGTGCAACAACCTCTAACCCACTTACCCAATTCCTAGGTCTTTGAGTGCGATGCCCGTATTGAGACGCGGCGCAATCCCAGTTTCGACCACACGCAGCACATCGATACAAAGTGGCGCACCGCGAAAGTTGAGTACGGGAATCAAAAAAGCTGGTTGGCAATGTGTGTTGGTCGGCACAGTTGCGGTGGGCGCGGCAGCAAGCCACCAGCCTCCCCGCCGATTTGAAATCGGCGTCTCAATGAGGTGGAAATCGGTTGGAAACCGATTGAGCGCAAGCGAACTCGATTGATCGAGTTTTCACCTGAGTTAGCCGTGCGATTTCATCGCGCGGCGTTCTTATGCCGCCAACGCTTTTTCGCGCAACGGCTCAATGACGCTTTTCATCAGACTTGATGCGTTCAAGATTTCCACGCCGAGCAATTCTCCATTCGCGCCCAATTCCAGATTCACGCCAGGCGAGATTTCAACCACCTCTTCTTCCTGTCCCTTTCGGGCGAAATAGAGAATATCGAGTTCACGATCATAATAGACTTGAAGGTTCATTGCAACATTATTATCACACTCAACTTGGCTCGCCAATTCCACTTTTTCCTTTTAACTTTCAACTTTTAACTTGTAGCCATCCTCTTCGCTCCCGCCATCATCAACCCCAACTCATCCACCGGCGTATTCGGCGCGACGATGCCGACGATTTCGCCTTCGTACATCACCGCGATCCGATCCGCAAGCGCAAGCACTTCGTCGAGGTCTTCGCTGATCAGCAAAATCGCGGTGCCTTGATTGCGTTGTTCGATCAAACGTTTGTGGATGTATTCGCTCGCGCCAATGTCCACGCCGCGCGTCGGTTGCGCGGCGATCAACAACTTGGGTCGCCGTTCCAACTCGCGCGCCATAATCAGTTTCTGAATGTTGCCGCCGGACAATGCTTTCACCGGTGTATCGAGCGTCGGCGTTTTCACATCGTACTCGCGCACGAGCCGGGACGCGTGCGCGGCAATTTTTCCGAAATCGAAAAACGTTCTGCACGCGAGCGGCGCGTCCGCGTGCGTTTCGAGAATCGCGTTTTCCTGGACCGTGAAATCGCGAATCACGCCCATCGTCATTCGTTCTTCGGGAATGAACGCGACCTGGGATGCGATAATTTCCGCCGGCGCGCGATTCGTGAGATCGCGTCCGTTCACCGTGACCGTGCCGCTTTGCGCGCGGCGCATTCCGGCAAGCGTCTCCGCGAGTTCACGCTGTCCGTTGCCGGACACGCCGGCGATTGCCAGGATTTCGTTCGCGCGCACTTGGAGCGAAAGATTTTTGACTGCGATCAATCCCTTGTCGTTGCGCGCGGATAATTTTTCGACGCGCAGTACGACTGATTCAGAAGGACTTGCCGGTTTGTCCCACACCGTAACCACATCGCGCCCGACCATCATTCGCGCGAGTTCTTTTTGCGTTGTCGCTTTCGTTGTCGCTGTGCCGACGACGCGCCCATCGCGCAGAACCGTAACGCGATCACTGATCGCCATCACCTCGTGCAATTTGTGGCTGATGAAAATGAGCGAGTGCCCGGTGTCGGTGAGTTTGCGTAACGTAACGAACAGCTCATCCACTTCTTGCGGCGTGAGCACCGCGGTCGGCTCATCGAGAATCAAGAGCGCGGCGTCGCGATACAATGCTTTCAAAATTTCGACGCGCTGTTGTTGCCCGACCGCGAGTTGCCACACGAGCGCGTGCGGATCCACGCGCAAACCGTACTGCTCTTCGAGGTCGCGCAAACGTTTGCTCACAACATCGAGATCGAGCAGTGCGCCACGCGATGATTTCAAACCGAGCGCGACATTTTCCGCGACGGTGAACGGCGGCACGAGTTGAAAATGTTGATGCACCATCCCAATACCTTGCCGCATCGCGTCCGTCGGCGATTTCATTTTGATCGGCGCGCCGTTGACGAGAATTTCGCCCGCGTCCGGTTTGTAGAGTCCGTACAAAATTTTCATCAACGTAGATTTGCCCGCGCCGTTTTCGCCGAGCAATGCGTGAATCTCGCCCGCGCGCACATCGAACGAAATGTGATCGTTCGCCAGCACGCCGGGAAATTGTTTCGTGATGCCGCGCAGTTCGACCGATTGAATAGAAGGTCGGGATGTGGACATTGTAGGTTTCCCTCATTTCCCCCATTTCCCTCGAGTTCCTTGAGAAGGAAATGAGGGAAATGAGGGGAAATGGAACAGTGATTATTTGACGCCCGTTTGAATCTTGCCGTCAATCAAACCCTGGACGGTGTCGTCCGCGAGTTTCTTGACATCGGCGGGCAGTGCGTAATCTTTGTTGTATTCGACAACGAGTACTTTGTTTTTGAGCGTGCCGATCATCACCTCGCCGCCGAGTTTGCCGGCTTTGGTGTTATCAATCATTTGTTTGACGAACGGCGTCCAATCGTACACCTGGGTCGCGACGACGTTCTTCGGTGCGAGCGATGCTTGCGACGATTGATTGCCGAACCAGAACACATTCTTTTCTTTCGCGACGCCAATCGCGCCGACGACCGCTTGCGAGGTGCCGGTCAACATATCCGCGCCATTCGCGACCATCGTTTGCGCGGCTTGCGACATCAACGCGACATCGCTGAACGATTGCGTGAACGTCTTGGCGATTTTCGCGTTCGGGTTCGTCGCTTTGACGCCGGCTTCAAAACCGTTAATGTGCAACGCGCCATCGCCCGCCGGGATTGGTCCGATCAAACCGAAACCGCCGGTCTTGGACAATTTCGCCGCGATCACACCCAGGACGTAGCCGCCCTGATCGGCTTGCACGGTGTACGCGTTAATGTTCTTGACGCCTTTTGCCGCGAACGTATCAACCGCCGTACCCCACGCAAACGCGACCTTGGGGAAATCGGGCGCGATATCTGCGAGCGACGCGCCGTACTGCGAACCGTGCGCGATCACGAGATCAAAGCCCTTGCCCGCGTAATCGCGAATCGCGGCGGCGGCGTCCGGCACATTGCCGAGGTTGTCGGTGGAAACAAAATCAAACTTGTCCTTGCCCATTTCGGTTTGGACTTTTTTCAACGCGTCCACCATACTTTGGCTGAACGCGAGATCGTTCGCCGCGCTCGGCATAATCACCGCGACGCGAAATGGTTTCGCCGGCACTGCCGTTGGCGCGGGCGCTTTGGTCGGCGGCGCAGATGTCGGCGCGGCAGTCGGCGCGGTACACGCGGCAAGCGCGACGATGAGCAACATTGCAAATACGAGTCGTTTCATTTTTTTCTTCTCCTCTGAAGATTGTTCGTTAGTTGAATCGTTCGTTAGTTGGATAGTTGGTTCTTACAAACATCACCTCCTCGAATCAGTACTCAGTGAACAGTGAATAGTGAACAGTTGACAGTTGACTGTTGACTGTTCACTGTTCACTGTTGATTGTCTACTCCCCGCGCTCAAACGGTTTCGTCAACGCCGCCGGTTGCGCGATGACCTGGTTTCTGTGAGACTTGCGACATCCGCTAAATCTTGCGGACGCCCGGCGACGCGTTTATTTTTCTTGAGATGCCGCGCATCAATCACGTTCACGCGAATGCCTTCTACAATCACGCGCACGCGCGCGGCGTAACATTGCGCGAACTCGACGCCTGCCAAAGATGTCAGCACATCAATTCGGTTTGGCGGATTGCCGAGTTGAATGATTTGGTCGGGCGCGGAAAAATCAGATTGCGTCAAACCCAATGAACCAAAACCAAAGTGTTGCAATGCTTTGACGACGCGCGCGGCATTTTGCGGACTGGACTCGATCCACACATCTAAATCTTTGGTGTACCGCGGGTGACCATGAAACGCGACGGCGTAACCGCCAACGACCAAATAGCGGACTCTACTTGCGTTTAACGATTTTATAAACTCTTTCAAATCGGGGTTCACCGCCGTATCTCCATTGATGATACTCGCGACGAATGTCTTCGAGCGCCGCAAGCCGCGCTTGATAGGATCGCGTTTGCCAGTACGCTAAATCGCTGGGTTGATCGCGCAGAGCTACTTTGCGAAATGTTTTTTTGATGCGCGACATCACTCGCCCCGCTCGAACGGTTTCGTCAACGCCGCCGGTTGCGCGATGACCTGGCGCGCCGCGAACATCAACGCGACAATCGTCAGAATGTACGGCATCATCAACGCGAGATCGGACGGAATCGGAATGTTCAACACTTGGATCCACAATTGCAGAGCGTTCACCATACTGAACAACAAACAGCCCAGCAGAACGCGAAACGGATTCCACGCGCCAAAGTACACGAGCGCGACCGCGATAAAGCCCTGCCCGCTCGTGATGTTTTGTTGAAACACATTGAGCAGAGCAATCGAGAGCGACGCGCCGGACAAACCGGCGAACACGCCGCCGATGATCACAGTAATGTAGCGCACGCGCGCGACGCTAATGCCAAGCGTGTCTGCGGCTTCCGGGTTTTGTCCGACCGCGCGCACTTGCAAACCGAACGTCGTCTTGTTCAACACCCACCACGCGATCGGCACGAGCGCGAATGCAATGTAGACGAGCAAATTTTGTTGGAAGAAAATCGGACCGATGATCGGCAAATCGGTGAGCACCGGAATTTGAATGTCGGTGAAACCTTTCACGGTTTGCGGCGATTTGATCGTGATACGATAAAGCAAATCGCTCAAGCCGAGTCCGAACAAATAAATGCCGATGCCGCTGATGCCTTGCTCCGCTTTGAGCGTAACGCTGATGAACGCGGTGCCCAAGCCCATCACGCCGCCGACGATGATGGCGGACAGCAAACCAAGCCAGGGATCGCCGGTTTGTAATACAGTGTAATACGCGGCATACGCGGCGACGAGCATAATCCCTTCGACGCCAAGATTCAACACGCCGCTAATTTGCCCGAACGTTTCGCCAATCGCGGCGTAAATGTACGAGGTCGCGAGCCGCACGCCGGACGTTAGCACGCCCACGATTACGGTGAGAGAAAACAAGTCAGTGATCATTGGAATCCCATTTTGATTTCAGATTTCAAATTTCAGATTTCAGATTGCTGTGAATTTGAAATCTGAAATCTGAAATTGCTACGCGGTTTCCGTTCCTGGTGTCGCGACGTGCGTTTCATCCACGCGCTTGACGCTTCGCTTCTGCGCCCAGATTTGCGATGCGACGACGAACACGACGATCAACCCGTCGAGCGTGATGACGAACGCGGACGGCACTTGGACAGTGCGTTGCAAACTGTTCGCGCCGACAAGCAACGCGCCGAACAAAATCGACGCGGGGATCGTACCAATTGGATGAAGCGATCCAAACAGCGCGGCAACGATGCCATTGAATCCCGCGTTGCCGGTAAAACCGTGCGCCGAGCCATCGCTGAAAACGCGATGCGTTACGCCGAGCAATTCGACCGCGCCGCCCAAGCCCGCGAGCGCGCCGCTCAACACAAACGCGAGCAGTTGATAGCGTTGCACCGAAATTCCGGCGTACTTGGACGCGCGCGGATTGAACCCGACCGCGCGGATGCGATAGCCAATCGTCGTGCGCCACAACAAAATGTACGCGAGGATCGCGATCACGACACCCAGGATCAATCCGCCGTGAAAGCGCGTCGGAATCCAACGCCACAGATCGGACGCGTTCGGCAGGCGTTGCGTCTGCGGAATTTTGATCGCGTTGTCGGCGGTCGTCGGGTCAATCAAAACACCGGTCAATAGAAAAACCAGGATGAACCCGGCAATCGAGTTGAGCATGATCGTGCTCAACACTTCGTTGACGCCGAATTTTACTTTGAGCACGCCGGCGATGCCGCCCCAAAACGCGCCGCCGATAAATCCGGCGAGCAAGCCGGCGGGGACGAGCAAGATCGCGGGCGCGTCTTGAAACGTGAGCGCGACACCGGTCGTCGCGAGCGCGCCCATCACGATTTGCCCTTCGCCGCCGATGTTGATCACGCCGCACCGATACGCGATGCAAGTGCCGATGCCGACAAACAAAAGCGGTCCGGCTTTGACCAGCGTATCCGCGAGCGCGTTGGGACTGCCGAACGCGCCGTTCACCATTCCGGCGTACGCTTCAAGCGGATTCGCGCCGAGAAACCACAACATTACCGCGCCGACGATCAAGCCGAGTCCGCCGGCGATGAGCGGCACAAAAATCGCGTTGAGACGCGAGAGGTCGAAGGATTTCATAGAGTTGCGATTATTTCCTTTCCGGAAAATTAAATCTCTTGTGGTGGATGCCACCCAGCCGCGACCCATTCGCGTCGCACCATCACCGCGATCAAATTGTTGAGTCGCAATGCGACAACGGTCGCGCGACCAATCGCAGTGCGTCCAACAATTTGCGTTCCGTTTTCACTCCACACAAAATGATCGCGCCAACCTTGCCGGCGTGGATCGAACAAGGAAACAATTTCGTCTGTCAATGGATCGCGTGCGTGCGTGTGTGTCCCTTTGAAATTATTGCACATCCGACACGCGAGCCAAAGGTTTTCTTCATCATCCGTCCCGTCGTGTGCTTGCGGAATGATGTGATCAATTTCAAGCGGCGCGAAAACGTAACGTTGGGACGAGAGACAATAGCCACAGCGATCTTTTGCTTCCACACGAACGCGCGCGCGAACCGATTCGGAAATTTCGCTCATGGGGCTAGTGGTTTCTGCAAACCGCGTCGAACTGATTCGCGCAATGCTTGCGCTTGCCGCAACCAACCCTCTTGATAAATTTGCATCAATGTCGTGAGTTCAAAGCGTTCATCATCCGCCAGCGCGCCGGATTGTTGTCGCGCGAGCAAAACACTCAAACGCTGATCCTGGGTCGCATTCATTCGGCGTTCACTCAACGCCAGCACTTGATCATTCGATAATCCTTCGACAACTGCCGGTAAATCGGCGGGCGCGGTCAATGGCGCAAGCGCGAGTTCAATCGCGGTTTCCAACACATCGTCAATACTGCGTCCTGCGAGATGCGCCAACCGATCCGCGCGGCGATACACTTCGTCCGGCAATTTCAAATTTATCGTGGTAGACATATTTCTCCTCACACCCAGGTTGCAATTTCTTCCAATGCTTTCTTGCCAAGCACCGGCACGACCGCGTCCTCCGCCGGATAACCGACGACGAGAACCAGGAATGGTTTTTCGTTTTTCGGACGATGCAAAATTTCGTTGAGGAATCCCATCGGACTCGGCGTGTGCGTTAGCGTCGCCAAGCCCGCGTGATGAAGCGCGGCGATCAACAGCCCGGTCGCGATGCCAACCGATTCGCTCACGTAATAATTCGCGCGGCGACCCGCCGGCAAAACGCGGTACGCCTCGGCGAAAATCACAATGAGGTACGGCGCGATGTCGAGGAACGGTTTATCCGCGTCGGTGCCAAGCGGCGCGAGATCGGCGAGCCATTCCGGGGTCGCGCGCGTCGTGTAAAATTCGCGTTCTTCTTTTTCCGCGCCCGCGCGAATTTGGCGTTTGATTGCGGGATCGCGTACGACGACGAAATGCCAGGGTTGGAGATTCGCGCCGCTCGGCGCAGTGCCGGCGGTCAGCAAACATGCTTCGATAATTTCCCGCGGCACGGGGCGATTGGAAAAATCGCGGACGGTGCGCCGACGTTGCATTTCGGCGCGCCAAGACGCGGCGCGGTGCGCCATTTCTGCGGGGGGATATTCTTGGTACGATGTGAGGGGCACGAATTTCGCCGTTGACAATCGCCACTCCTACACAAACATTCGCGCGACGCGCAGGGCACGCGCCGCGCGTTTTCATCATACAACATTTGCGCGATTTGGGCAAAAACGAAAAGGGCGGGATTACCCCGCCCCTACCGCGCGCACGATTGCTTCCGCGATCACTTCGGACGCGGTATGTCCAATCGCGTTGACGTTGCTCGATTTATCGCCGACGCTCAACACGAAAATCACATCGCCATCGTACAGCGTGTGCGCGGGACTGATTGCGCGCGCGAAACCATCGTGCGCCATCAGCGCGACCAGGTTCGCTTGCTCTTTGGTCAATGCCGCGTTCGTCGCGACGACGCCAAGCGTCGTGTGCGTGCGCGCCAAAATGTTTTGCGCGTTGCCGGTTTTGATCGCGTGCGCGGAATTCAACCAGCCGCCGCGCGGATCGCGCGTGCCGGCAATGATCGCGCCGGTGCGCGGGTCAACCACATCGCCGAGCGCGTTCACGACGACGAGCGCGCCGATGATCACATCGCCGCCGATTTTTTGGCTCGCCGTGCAAGTCCGCCCGGCGACACGAACTGCGCGCCGAGCAAATGCCCGACCGATGCGCCCGTCCCCGCGCCGACGCGACCTTGTTCGACCACGCCGGTTTTCGCGGCAACGCACGCGCGATAACCATCGTCCGCGGTGGGGCGCACGCGCGCATTCTTGATCGCGAGATCGAAAATCGCGGCGGCGGGCACAATCGGCACACGCGCGACGCCGGTAGCGTACCCGATATTTTTTTCTTCGAGATAGCGCATCACGCCGCCGGCGGAATCGAGACCAACCGCGCTCCCGCCGGTCAACACAAGCGCGTGCGCGCGTTCGACCAGGTGACCAGGTCGCAGTAAATCGGTTTCGCGCGTCGCCGGCGCGGGACCGCGCACATCCACGCCAGCCATCGCGCCGGCGGGCGGACACAAAACCACCGTGCAACCGGTCGCGTTCTCCGCGTCGGTATAATGTCCGACGCGAATTCCTGGGACATCCGTGATCGCGTTGAACACTAGAGCCAACCTTTGCGCCAATAGTACAACAACATCGTCGTCGGAAACGCGACGATCAACACGAGCATCAACGTGAGCGCGCGCGGATCATCAAAAGGGAGGTTGGTGAAATTCATTCCGCCAAAGCCAACGACAAATGAAATCGGCAAAAAAATTGTCGCGAACAAAGTCAGCCGTTTCATCACGTCGTTCATTCGATTTGAAACGGTCGAGAGGTACGCGTCGAGCGCGTTGCTCAACAAATCGCGCGCGGTTTCGATGAGATCGTAAATGCGAACGAGGTGATCGTAAATATCACGAAAGTAGAGCGCGGTCTGTGCGCTGATCATTGCGTACCGCATATCCGCCAGCACGTCCATCGCGTCGCGGAAGGGTCCGATGATTTTGCGGAGAAACACCAATTGGCGTTTTAGTTCAAAGACGCGATGCAGAGTGGCTTGCGTCGGTTTCGCCAGGATCGTGTCCTCAAGATCGTCAATTTCATCTTCGATCAGATCGAGCAGAGGAAACAGATCGTCCACGATGCGATCCGCGATTTGATAGAATAAAAAATCCGCGCGGAAATTGCCGGTGCGATTGTCTTTCGCGCAACGTCCGCGCATCGTGTCGAGCGCGGCAATCGGTTCGCGATGGACGGTGATGAGAAAATCGGATCCCAGGAATGTTTCCAATTCTTGCGCGGTGAGATCGCCGTTCGCGCGCGTAACCTGGTCAATCGAAATAAACAGATAATCGTCGTAGGTGTCCACTTTGGCGCGTTGCTCAAAATGGCGACAATCTTCAATCGCGAGCGGATGAAAATTGTACGCGCGCGCGAGCCACTGCAAATCGTCTTCACTCGGCGCGGAAACGTCGAGCCAGACGATTGAGTCGGTCGCGCTGGGACGCGGCGCGTCGTGCGTGAGCGCGCTCGTCGCGCCGGTATCGAGATTGATTTGAGTGATCGCCATTGTGCATCCTCGAAAATTTAAGGTGAATTTACTTGACCCGCGATAATTTTTCTGCTAGAATCAATTAGAACATACGTTCTTTTTAGAGGAGGTGAAAAAATGCCCAAGTCGCACAAGAAAATCAAACACCTTGAAATCGAACATACGCAACCACACGAACCGGCGCGCCCGCGTTTTCCGAAAGAAGATTTCGTCGGACGCTTTCTCGCGAGTGTCGCGATCGCGTTCGTCACCGGGTTGATCAGCCAAGCGATTTCGAACCAGGTCAATTGGTGGATCGTCGCGCTCGCGTTCAGCGTGTCGCTCGGTGCGTTGATCGCGTATCAAAAATTTGGTTGACCCGCGATGCGTAACGCCGCGTGCAGTAACACATTCGCCCCGTTCACACAATCTTCCCACTCTGTCAATTCACGCGCCGAATGACTCGCGCCTTCGACCGACGGCACAAAGATCATTCCGACCGGACACACTGCCGCGAGATTTTGCGCGTCGTGCCCCGCGCCGGAAACGAGCGCGATGTACGCCAAGCCCAGCGATTCACACGCGGCGCGAATCGCGATCTGCGCGTGCTCGCTCATCGGCGTTGGCGCGTGCCTGCCGAGAAATTCGATCTGCAATTCCAAGCCGAATCGGTGCGCTTCGATCCGCGCGCGTTCGATCAGCGCGGCGTCGAGGCGCGCGAATTCATCCGCGGTCGGCGCGCGCAACTCGAATAAAACGATCACGCGCGCGGGGACGATGTTGAACGCGCCCGGCGTAAATTCCATCTTGCCGACGTTCGCGACGCACTGCGGAAAATCGCGCATCACGATTTCGCGCGTCGCCAACGTGAACGCGCTCGCGCCTTGCGCCGCATCGCGGCGATCCTCCATCGTCGTAGAACCGGCGTGATCCGCGCGTCCGATGAACGTCAATCGGTACGACGCGATGCCCACGATGTCGGTAACGATGCCGATCGGTTTGCGCGCGTTGACGAGTCGCTTGCCTTGCTCGATGTGAACTTCCAAGTACCCGCCCAACGATTCGCGCGGGCGCGCCGCGTTGAGAAATTCTTTTTCGATCAACCCGGCGCGCGCGATACCTTGTTCCCACGCATCGCGTCCGCCGCGCGGATTTTGCAAATGCTCCGCGCGCAAATGTCCGGCGATTGCCGCGCTCCCCAGCAAACCGACGAGCGTGCCTTCCTCGTCCGTGAAATCTATCGCTTCCAAATTCATCGCGAGCGCGACCTGGTTTTCTTTGACGACGCGCAAAACTTCGAGCGCGCACAGCACGCCAAGCGCGCCGTCAAAGCGTCCGCCGTTGGGAACGGAATCGAGGTGCGAGCCGAGTAATAAAGTTGGTGTCATTGCGAGGAGCGGTTTTCGCGACGAAGCAATCTCCACGTTGCTGGTTGGGGATTGCTTCGCTTCGCTCGCAATGACAGGTTGCGCCGCGCAATTCAAAAACGCGGAATGATTGCCCGCTCCATCAACACGAAATTCCAACCCGGTTTTTTCGACCTGGTCGCGAAACCACGCACGCGCGGACAAATGCGCGTCGCTCAACGAGGGACGATGGATGCCGCCATCGCCGGTCGCGCCGAATTGCGCGAGCGCGTCGAAATCGGCGCGGAGGCGCGCGGGGTTGATGCGGAGAGAGGAAAAGTTGTTACTCATTATTCGGGAGGCATTATCATTTTCAACCGGCAACCAAAGGCGGCAAATCGTTTTTAATCGTACTCCAAAGGATGTTCAAGTTGATGTCAAAGTACGCGTGAATCAAGCGATTCCGCATACCAATAATGTCGTCCCAGGGAATCCCAGAATTTTCTTTTTGACAACTCTCGGATACTCGACTTGCCGCTTCGCCGATAATCTCAATGCACTTGACGAGCGAGAGCGTTAGCATTTCGTTTTTGTCCAGGTCGCCGCGCGCCTATCCTTTCGCGAACGCCAATGCTTTTTGCGCCGCGTCAAACATATGCCGTAAGCGAATCGCATCAGATTCGTTCATACTGTACCTCGGCGGTGGCAATGACTTGATTGCGAAAATAGCGGCTCAAGTCTTGCGGTGTCCGCAAATCTACTTTGCGCCCACCCAACAGTGCCGACAACTCGCGTTCGAGGCGCGCAATGCGAAAGAATCCGGGGATGTGTTCTGGCTCGAACTCGACTAACACATCTACATCGCTATCGGGACGAAAGTCGTCGCGCAAGACTGAACCGAACAACGCGAGTTTGGTGATGTCATTGCGACGACAAAAATCAGCGACTGATTCTTGAGGCATTTTGATTTTCGTTTACGTCATACAGTTTCTCCCAGCAGTTGTTGCAAGCGCGCGACGCGGCTCGTGAGATAATCCACATTTTGAAAATCATCCAAAATTTCATCTTCCGCGATTTTGCCGGCGCGAATCAGCGCGTCCATTTCTTGCAACGAAGTAACGCCGAACTTGGCGCACCGCGCACGGCGTTCCGCATTGTACGCGTGAATCTTCGCGCGCACCAATGCGCGCAACGCTTTGTGCGCGACCTGGTCTTCGCTTATCGCCAACTCGTGGGCAATCTGGCGCATTTCAATTGCCATTGTTACCTCACATTCTTTAACTGTTGCCACACTCGCTCCGGCGTCATCGGAATTTCGCGCATCCACACGCCAACCGCGTCATGCACCGCGTTCGCGATCGCCGGCGCAACGCCATCGAGCGGAATTTCCGCGACCGCTTTCAATCCGAATGGGTGCGACGGCTCGAACGTCTGCACAAAAATCGTTTCGAGCTCCGGCATTTCGTCGGACGCGAAAATTTTGTAATCGCCTAGCTCGCGCACAATCGAATTTCCGCGCGCATCGTACAACATCTCCTCGCACACCGCGTAACCCAATGCCTGCGTCATTCCGCCTTCGATCTGTCCCGACGCGGTCGCGGGGTTTACGATCACGCCACTGTCCACTGCCATCACTAATTTCTCAACGGTGATTTGTCCGGTCTCAGTGTCCACGATCACTTGCGCGAATTGCGCGGCAAACGGCGGCGGCGATTTCGGCGAGACGTATGATGCGACCGCCATAATTTGATGTTGGTCTTTGTGATGCAGTGATTCGAGCGCGACATCTTGCAGAGTTACGAATCGTCCATCCGGCGCGATCACTTTTTTGTCGCGCAAAACCAACTGTTGACTGTTGACGGTTGACTGTTGACTTTCATTCAACATCCGCGCCGCGACCAACTTGATTTGCTCCGCGACTTGCTCCGCCGCCTTCACCACCGCGCCGCCGGAAATGTACGTCGTGGACGACGCGTACGCGCCTTTATCGAACGGCGTGAAATCGGTGTCGCTCGAATAAACCAGGATGTCATCGAGCGGACAACCCAGGATTTCGGCGGCAAGTTGCGCGAGCACGGTATCCGACCCGGTTCCCAGGTCGGTCGCGCCGACGAGCAGGTTGAACGATCCATCGTCGTTGATTTTGAGCGACGCGCCGCCCATATCGAGATACGGAATCGCGGTGCCTTGCATCACGCACGCGACACCTTGCCCGCGACGAAGATGTGGTTTGCCCGGCACCAATTTCCAATTTTCGATTTCTGATTTCTGATTTTCGATTGCTGATTTAGCAAAGCCGCTCCCTTGCTCCCCTGCTCCCCTGCTCCCCTGCTCCCCTGCACACTTCCATCCAATCGCCTCTACCCCACGCTCCACACACTCCACCAATCCACACGTCTCAATCGTTTCAGGATGCGGCGGGCGACCTTCGTTCCACGCTTTCGACATTGGCAATTCATCGCCGGCGCGCACCGCGTTTTTCAATCGAAATTCGAGCGGATCGAGATTGAGCGCGCGCGCGATTTTTTCGATGTGGACTTCGAGCGGAAAAAATCCTTGCGGCACGCCGTACCCGCGAAACGCGCCGGACGGCGGCGTGTTCGTGTACACGACGTGCGCCTCGAATTTGATGTTCGGCGCGTTGTACAGATTCAAACATTTTTGCCCGGTGTTGCCGGTAACGGTGAGCGCGTGGCAACCGTACGCGCCGGTGTCGGTGAGCGCGTACATTTCGTTCGCGATGATTTTGCCGTCGCGCGTGACGCCGGTTTTTACGCGCACGCGCATCGGATGGCGCGAGCGCGCGGCGATAAATTCTTCTTCGCGCGTGTACTCGAATCGCACCGGGCGTCCGGTCGCAATCGTCAAATGCGCGGCGACATCTTCGATCAAAATTTCTTGCTTGCCGCCGAATCCGCCACCGATGCGCGGCTTGATCACGCGAATCCGTTTCGGCGGCAAACCCAGCACCGGCGCGAGAATCCGGCGCGCGTGAAATGGAACCTGGGTTGAGGTACGAATCACGAGCCGATCATTTTCGTCCCAGAACGTAACGACGACGTGCGGCTCGATGTGCGCGTGCTGAACTTTCGGCACGACGTACTCATCTTCAAAAATGTGATCGGCGTGTTTGAATCCTTCCGCAAGATTTCCCAATTCGATGTTGATGTGCGCCGCGATATTTTTTTCCGGCTTGGCGACATCGAAAAAATTAACGTACTCGGGTTCATCGTGAATTCGCGGCGCGCCGGGTTGCATCGCATCGCGTGCATCAATACCACGCGCGGCAAATCGTGATGCGTGAGAACCGCGTGCACGCCGGGCAACGCGCGCGCGCGCGATGCGTCAATGCGCGTGATGCGCGCGTGAGCGACCGGCGAGTGCAAAACTTTGGCGTACAACATTCCGCGCATTTCAACATCATCCGTGAAGGCGGGCTTGCCCTGCGCGAGTTTCACCGCGTCCACTTTGGGTTCCGGTTTGCCGACGACGCGCGTGACTGTTTCGGCAGGGATTACAACCAGAGTGGGAGAGGGGGAGACAAGGAGAGTGGGAGATGACTCGCCCGGAAATGCAAAGTGCGTTTCTTCGGATCGAGATGGAAACGATTCGAGCGCGAAGATTTCTCCCGCTCTCCCACTCTCCCACTCTCCCCGTCGAATTTTCTCAGCCGCGAGCAGAACCGCTTGCACCGGTTTCACGTACCCCGTGCAACGACACAGCACGCCACTCAACGCATCGCGCACCTGGTCTTCCGTCGGCGTGAGCGTTTGCTCGAGCAAATTCTTTGCGGACAGAATTTGTGCGGGCGTGCAGTAGCCACATTGAATCGCGCCGATTTCGATGAACGCGTGTTGAAGCGGATGCAATCCTGGGGTCTGTTTCCATCCTTGTTCCGCGACTTGACCGAGCGATTCAATCGTCGTGATCTGTTTTCCTTCGACTTGCGCCGCGAGCAAAACGCACGCGTTCATCGGCACGCCGTCAACCAACACCGCGCACGCGCCACATTCGCCGTTTTCACAACCGTGCTTGACGCCGAAATAGCCGTGCGCGCGTAACGCGTGCAACAAAGTTTCGTTTGGGTGAATGTCAAAAATTTTTGTTTCGTTGTTGATGGTGAGAGAGAGTTGCATAATCGTCCTCGTCATTCTCTACTTTGTTTTCAATTATACCACACAACGCGTATCATCCAATTTACAAATTTGACACAGCGCGAACACGCCCGGTATAATTTATTCTGCGAATTTATTTTTCAGCGAAAGGAAACAAATGCAACTCGATTCCCAGTTCGATCTCCTTTTGCGCGGCGGAATGATTCTCGATGGCACCGGCGCGCCCGCGTATCGCGCGGACGTTGGGATTCGTGGCGACCGCATCGCGGCAATTGGCGATCTCGCGCACGCGACGGCTACGTTCACACGCGACGCGGCGAATTATTTTATCGCGCCCGGCTTTATTGACATTCACACGCACACCGACGAAACGATTTTTCTCAATCCGAAAATGGAAAGCAAAATTCAGCAAGGCGTTACGACCGAAGTGACCGGCAATTGCGGTTCGTCGGTCGCGCCTCTGCTCGGCGCGGCACGCGCGAGTTTGAACAACATTTTCGAAACGTACAACAATCTCACGCTCGATTGGACGACCGTCGGCGAGTACTTGAATCGCGTCGAGCAAACCGGCATCGCGACGAATTACGTGATGTTCGTCGGGCAGGGCACATTGCGCGCGAGCGTGATGGGCTACGCGATGCGCGCACCGACCGACGCGGAATTGGACGCGATGAAAAATTTGCTCGCGCAAAGTTTGGACGAGGGCGCGTGGGGGCTTTCGACCGGATTGATTTATCCGCCGTCCGCATACGCGACCCAGGATGAATTGATCGCGTTGAGTCGCATCGCCGCCGCGCGCGGCGGATTGTACACGAGCCACATTCGCAACGAGGGCGACCACTTGCTCGAAGCGGTGGACGAAGCGTTGACGATTGGCGCACACGCCGGGATTCGCGTGCAACTGTCGCATCACAAAGCCGCGGGTAAACGCAACTGGGGCAAAGTGCAAGACAGTCTCGCACTAATCGAACGCGCGCGCGAACGCGGCATCAATGCGTGCGCGGATCAATATCCGTACGTCGCGTCGAGCACCGGCTTGGGCACGGTCATTCCCGATTGGGCGCACGAAGGCGGGCGCACACAATTGGTCGAACGCTTGCGCGATGCCGACACGCGCAAAAAAATCGCGGCTGAAATTCGCGTCGCGCGACCCGGCTGGGAAAACCCGGCGATTGATTCCGGCTGGCACAACATTTTGATCGCGGGATCGAAAAGTGATCGCGCCTTGCAAGGCAAAACAGTGTGGCAAATCGCGGAACTGTGGGGCAAGGATCCGGTTCAAGCCGCGTGCGATTTGTTGATCGCGAACGAGGGCAGTGTGCAAATCGTCATTTTCAGTATGTCCGAAGACGATGTGAAAACTGTAATGCGTGTGCCCTGGGTTTTCGTTGGATCCGATTCAACCGCGCGCGCGCCGACGGGACCGTTGTCCGAAGTGCAATGTCATCCGCGCGCGTACGGCACGTTTCCGCGGTTGCTGGGACGCTATGTGCGCGAACAAAACAATCTGACCTGGGAACACGCAATCGCGAAAATGACCGCGCGCCCGGTGCAAATGCTCGGCTTGAAACAGCGCGGCGAAATTCGCGAAGAATATTTCGCCGACCTGGTTGTATTCGATCCCGAAACAATTGCGGACACCGCGACCTTCACCGAGCCGCATCAATTCCCGGTTGGCATTGATTGCGTTTTCGTCAACGGCGCGCTCGCGGTGGATCGCGGCGCGCAGACGGAGGCGCGCGCGGGACGTGTGTTGCGAAAATAATTTCGCGCTTGACGCCGAACATCGCCTCGAAAGATTTCCACTGACACGCTACGCGGGAACACGGACAATAAAAAATGTCCGTGTTTTTTCCAGCGGTGGAAAAATTTTGTTCGCATTACCATTGCCCCATTTGCCGCGCGCACAAATCGCGATAGAATGTTCGCATGAGTAAACTAGTTTTTCCCCTTGCCGCGCTCATCATTCTCCTCTTTGCATTTCCAAGTTCCGCGTCCCTGCGCGCGATTTCTGCGCCGGTGTTGAAATGGCAAAACGGCGGATGCCAAACGACCTGGTGTCGCACCGGTTGGTACGCGTCGCCCGCCGTCGCCGATCTCGACAACGATGGCAAGCCGGAAATTATTTGGACGGATTATCGCATCGTCGTCGTCAACGGCGAAGACGGAAGCGATCAATGGATCGTCGCGAACCCCGGCAATCA
This sequence comes from Chloroflexota bacterium, assembly GCA_016223105.1. GTDB lineage: Bacteria > Chloroflexota > Anaerolineae > UBA4142 > UBA4142 > JACRPR01. The sequence continues at coordinate 118,326 of JACRPR010000083.1, forward strand.
ACGCGGCTGGGCGTCGGTTGTCGTCGCGGATGTGAACAACGATGGCGCGCGCGAAATCGTTACCGCGCATGGCAACGGTTGGTTGACGATCACGAACGCGAATGGCACAACGCTATCAGAATTTCCACAACAACCGACACCTGGGAACGAATTGCGTTCGCTCGCGGTCGGCGATATGGATGCGAACGGCGATTTGG
>JACRPR010000107.1 GCA_016223105.1 Chloroflexota bacterium
GTTTGATGGGTTTGAGTGGAATCAATTCGAGCCGGTCGCCGTACTGAATCACTTGAATCTTTTGACCGGGACGAATGCCCCACGCTTTTCTCAGCGCGCGCGGAATGGTGACTGTGTATTTTGGGTTGAGTAACACGGTTTCCATTAGACTCCTGTGCCATTAAAATTTATTGGCACGCAAAATATAAAACCGATTCCGTTTCATGTCAATAGCAAACCGCCGAAAATATTGTAGGCGGTAGCCGCCGGACGCCGTTCCGTCCCGGTCGCGAATCAGGACGCGACGGCGAGCGTCCGCTACACAGTTCTGCGCGCGGCGACACGCTGGCGGCGCAATGACAAACCGGGTTGAACGGTTACGAAAAAACAAAACCTCTCGAACAATCGAGAGGTTTTGTTTTCAATTTCCATTCGCAATCGGTCGAAACTTGTACGCGTACACGATTAACCCGGCTTCGCCATACTCGCGCAATTTGCGCGTGACCATTTCGACGCGCTGACCGATTTTCACAGCGCTCGGATTTACGTCCGTGATTTGCGCTTCGACCATCGGACCTTCGTCGAGTTTGATCATTCCGACGATGTACGGCACGGCGGCTTCAAAACCCATCGGCGCTTGCGTGAGCGTCGTGAACGAGTAGACCGCGCCGTGTCCATCAAATTCGTGCGCGCGCAGATCGCGCGATTTGCATTCGGTGCACACCCCGCGCGGCGGAAAAAATTTCGCGCCGCACTTGTTGCAAATCGTTCCTTCCAAACGATAGCGTTGATCTTTGAGTCGCCAGTTGCGCGCCAGATCCATCGTTACTGTCCTTCTGAAAAAGAGGGGGTGAGGGGAAGATTTTTTTCCCACTCTCCCCCTCTCCCATTCTCCCACTCGTTAATTTGTAAAGATGTGCGTCACCGCATTCGCCGCGACGCCGCCGAGAGATTGCGTCATTGCGACGCGCGCGTTCGCAACCTGATTTTTTCCGGCTTGTCCGCGCAGTTGCGTTACCGCTTCGACCGCTTGATAAACGCCCGTCGCGCCGACCGGATGCCCGCGCGCTTTCAAACCGCCCATCGTGCTGATCGGCAATTTGCCCTGCGGCGCGATTTCGCCATCGCGCGCGAAATGAATGCCGCGTCCGCGTTCCGCAAAACCGGACGCTTCGAGCGACATTACGCTCATAATCGAAAACGCATCGTGCAGTTCAAACAGATTGACATCTTGCGATGTGAGCCCGGCTTGCGCGTACGCTTTTTTTGCGGAGAGTTCGACCGCGCTGAGCCACAACGGATCGCGGCGGTCGTGCAGAGAGATCGAATCGGTCGCGGACGCGCTCGCCGCGATTTTGATCGCGCGCGCGCGATTGCCGTTGAGCTGATCGGGCGCCATCAACACGACCGCCGCCGCGCCGTCGCCAATCGGCGCGGAATCCATCACGCCGATCGGATCCGCGACACCGCCGGCGCATCAGCAACGCGTTGAGCGCGACGAACGAAATGCCGTGCGCGGCTTCGTAATCCGCGTCCGCCGCCATTGCGAGCGACGCGGTCGTGTTGCAGTTGGACGACTCGGTGAGTTTTTCCGCGCCGAGGACGATCACCGCGTCGAACTGTCCCGACGCAACCGCGAGATAGCCGACGCGCAACGCGCCGCCGCCACCGCCGCACGCGGCTTCAACCTTGAGCGCTTCGATCCCGCGCAAACCAACTTCGTCCGCGATCAACGCGCCGAGATTTTCCTGTCCGGTCAATTCACCGCTCAACATATTGCCGACGTACAACGCGTCCGCGTGATCAACGTGCGCGTCTTGCATCGCGTCGAGAACCGCGTGCGTCGCGAGTTGACGCAGGGATTTGTCCCAGTGTTCTTTAACTTTAGTTTGTCCGATTCCAACGATACTGACGTTACGCATAATTGCCTCCAAGAGAAAGAGATTGAGAGATTAAGAGATTGCAGGGCAATCTCTCAATCTCTTTATTTCTCAATCTCTAATTCATAATCAACTTGCCGCGATACCGCGCGTACAACGCGTAATCAATCACCTCGCGACGCGCGACGTACCACATTGTTTTCGGCGCGCGCGCGCGCGCGATGTCGAGCACTGCGGTCATTCCGATCATCGCCGCGCCGCTGTACGTGTTTCCTATTTTATCACTCAACAGCCCGACCGCGATTTGCTCTTTGGTAAATCCGAGTTGTTTCGCCGCCGTGCTGGGAAATTTTACATTCGGTTGATGAAAAATTGCAAACGTAAAATCGCTTGGCTTGAGTCCCATTCCGTCGAGCAAGCCGCGCGCGCCGTTGAGCGTGTGCGCGAAATACGCCGGCTCGCCGGTGAAACGATTGCCGTGTTCGGGATAGTGCATGTGCTGGCGTCGGAAAAAATCCGGCGTGTCGGTGACGTACGAGTACGACGCTTCGAGATCCGCGACCGAATTTTCTTTCGGCGCGACGATGAACGCCGCGCCGCCCGCGCCCGCGGTGTATTCGAGCGCGTCGCCGGGGCGACCTTGCGCGGTGTCCATTCCAATCGCCATCGCGTACTCCGCCATTCCCGATCCGACGAGCGCGATGCTCGCTTGCAACGCCTCTGTCCCGGCTTTGCACGCAAATTCCCAATCGCCCGCGAGAACCGATCCCGACGCGCCAATCGCTTCCGCGACCATCGTCGAAGAGGGCTTGACCGCGTACGGATGTGACTCACTGCCGACCCAGACCGCGCGCAATTCCTGCGCGTCAATCTCCGCGCGCGCGAGCGCGTTGCGCGCGGCTTCGATGCTCATCGTTACGGTATCTTCATCCAAACCTGGCACGGCTTTTTCTTCAATCGGAAAACCCTCATCCGCGCCGCCCCACACGCGCGCGATCTCTTCCGCGCGAATCCGAAAGCGCGGCACGTATGCGCCATACCCGGCAATGCCGACTTTTCGATTCGGTTTCATTATGTTTGACATTCTGAATTCCGTTATGGAAGTTGGATGTTAGATGTTAGATGTTGGAGTTGTGCATTCCAACTTCCAACTTCCAACTTCCAATTTCCAATTTCTAACTTCCACTCTCCAATAATTCTTTCGCGCGCGTGATCCGCACATCTTTTTCCGCGACCATTTGCTCCGCGATTTTTTCGATCTGATCGCCGCTTGCGCCGGCGGCAATCGCGATTTGACGCGCGTGCAATGCCATATGCCCGCGTTGGATGCCTTCGCCGGCGAGCGCGCGCAACGCGCCCAGGTTTTGCGCGAGACCGACCGACGCGACGACGCCGGCAAATTCCGGCGCGGTTTTCACATTCAAAATTTTCAACGCGATTTGCGCGGACGGATGCGCGTTCACCGTGCCACCGAGAATTCCGCTTGGAATCGGCAATTCAATCGCGCCGACCAGGTCGCCGTTCGTGTCGCGATCCCAGGTCGAGAGCGCGCGATATGTTCCAGAACGCGCGGCATACGCGTGCGCGCCGGCTTCGACGCCGCGCCAATCGTTCGCTGTCGCGACGATCACCGCGTCGATCCCGTTCATAATTCCTTTATTGTGCGTCGCCGCGCGATACGGATCAACTTCCGCCAGCACTTGCGCTTGGACGATCCGTTCGATCAATTCATCGCCCAGCGTTTCGCGCGACACGCGACACGATGCGCGCGCGAGCCGGCGATCCGCGAGATTCGACAAGATGCGGAGGACGACGCGTCCGCCGGTGATTTTTTCGAGCAGAGGCGCGATCGCTTCGCACGATGTATTCACTGAGTTCGCGCCCATCGCATCGCGCACATCCACGAGCAAATGGACGACGATCATCGCGCCGACGCGCGTGGATCGAAATTCGCGCAGTTCGAAATCGCGCACGCCACCGCCAAATTCGACTAGCGCGGATTTTGCATTCGCCGCCGCTCTGCGAGAATTTTTTCGCGCGCCGCGTCCACATCGTTCACCAAAACTTGCACTTGCCCGATCATCATCGGCGCGTCCGCGCTCGCGATAAATCCGCCTCCTGAGCGTGACGAAGGGTCGCGCACAAGTTTCGCGATGTGGCTCGCCGCCGCGACGACGGAGGGCTCTTCAATCGCCATCGGAATCAAATAATCGCGCCCGTTGATCAAAAAATTCGCGGCGATGCCGAGCGGAATGCCGTGCAAGCCGATCACATTTTCGATCAAGCGATTCGCCAAATCGAGCGTGAGACCGCCGCGCGTCATCGTCGCGAGATCGTTTTCTGTCAAGTTGACGCGCGCGCGAATGACGTTTTGGCGTACGGGAACGCTCAAATTGAAAAAGCCGGAAAGTCGAGAATTATCGGACATTTTGCTCGTTTCTGAAATGGTTTCTGTAGAACCGCGTTGAATTATACACCGGCAGGTCTATCAAAAACTATCAAGTGGTGCGCGATTGCTGTCATTTTGCAACGAGTTTACAGAAAATTTAGAATTGGACGCGGACAAACGCGGATTTTTTATTTGTCCGCGTCTGGCCGCGTCCAAATTAATTGTGGTCGAGCCGCGCGTAAAATTCGGTGGGCGCGATTTCGATCAACTCCGCGCCGAACACCTCTGCGAAACGCGCCGCGATTTGCGCGCGCACTGCGCGCGGATCAATCGCGCGATTCAAGGCGCGCGCCATCGAAGTAACGGCTTTGTCCGAAATTCCGCACGGAACGATCAGATCGAAATGCGCGAGGTTCGGTTCGACGTTGAGCGCGAAACCGTGATAGGTGATCCACTCTTCGATGCGCGCACCGATCTGCGCGATTTTCGCATCCGCCCCCATCCCCACCCCTTCGCCCGTAGTAACAGGGGAAGGGGGCGGAGGATCAACCCACACACCGACGAGTTTTTCAACGCGCTTGGCGCGAATGTCGAAATCGGCGAGCGCGCGAATTATGAGTTCTTCGAGCGCGCGCACGAACCAGCCCACGTCCATCCGAAAATTTTTCAAATTCAAAATCGGATAGCCGACGAGTTGACCGGGACCGTGATAGGTTACATCGCCGCCGCGCTCGACGCGAAAAATTTCGATCCCGGCATCGCGCAAAAATTCGCGCGACGCGAGAATGTTCGCGTCGCGCGCGTTGCGACCCAGGGTAAAAACAGGAGCGTATCATTCAACGCGCCGCGCTTGCGCGCATTTTTGATCCGATGCTGAAGCGCGAGCGCGTCCGCGTAGGGGATCTGATCGAGGTTGACGAGCCAAACGGAGTTCATTTCAGATTTATGATTTCAGATTTCAGATTGCGGATTTGAAATCTGAAATCTGAAATCTGAAATCTAAAATTCACAGGGGTTGTCGTCCGGCAAATCCGGCTTCGGCGGTGTGCCACCACTCGATGCGTTCTTCGCCGCGTTTCCAACACAAATAAATGAGTTGCCCCTCGCGATACGCTGGAAAATCCACGAGTCCATCGTCGAGGTCTTTTAACTCGCAACCCAGGTCTTGGAAAACGCTGAGACACGCGTTAAAGCGTTGCATCGTCAGCACATATTCACTGCCGGCTTTGCTTCCGCCGTTGCCGCCCGCGCGCAAGAGCATCGGTTGAAGCGATGCGCCCATTGTCATCAAACTATCGCGCAAGCCAATCATTTCGCGCAACAATTCTTCGAGTTGCGGAACGAGCGCATTCGCTTCATCGAGGGTGAACGTTTTCAAATCGGGATTACCTCACGCCAGTTTTTTTAGTTCAGCCAATAATTCGGTATTGTCCGGCAAAATGCCGGGTTCGTACAATTTGATCCAACGGATGGTGCCTTGCTGGTCCACGATAAAAATCGCGCGGTCGGAGCGTCCCAGTTTTTCGTTGAACACGCCGTACTTTTTTGCCGTGTCGCCGTGGGGCCAAAAATCGGCGACGAGCGGATAGTAAATGCCGCCGAGCGATTTGCCCCACGCTTGTTTGGAAAAGATCGGATCGCAACTGACAGCCAGAACCTGGCTGTTCATTCCATCGAACTCGGCGCGCTGCGCGTCGTACGAAGGAATCTGTTTGTCTCAGTTCGCGGTGAACGCGAACGGGTGAAACGCGATCACGACATTTTTGCGGTCGCGGTAATCGCTTAATTTGATTTCGATACGCGCGACTTCGGGTTTGGTGATGACGCCCGGGAGAGTGAAATCGGGCGCGGGGTCACCAATCTTTAATCCAGTGTCTGCCATAAGTTGCCTCCAAGTTCAGCAGAAATTAAATTTTCTTTTTCGATTCGTGCGAGAGCGATTCTATCAGTACTATTTCGCCTTGTCAAACATTCTGCTTTGCGCTATAATCGCAAGTGAAAATTTCCTCGCGGCAGTAACGCACTGCGCGTTGACTGCAATGTAAATTCCTCTCCAGTCCGCCAAGTTATCGAGGAGGATAAATGGCTAGCCGGTCCGCCGAGTTGAGTACTATGCGCGCGTCGCGACGCAGTTCGGTGCAGTTATGGCGAAGGATTCAAGAAGTGTCATTGGGTTATTTGCTTCTTGCACCCGCGCTCATCCTCTTGCTTGTGTTCGAAGTTTTTCCAATTTTTTACGGTCTTTACATCAGCGCGTGCGATTGGCGATTGTCGTGCGTGCAATTCATCGGCATAGACAATTACATTCGCGCGTTCACCGAACCGGATATGTGGCGTTCTCTGCTCGTTACCGCGACGTACTCCGCGATTGCGGTGCCGGTGCAACTCGGCTTGGGACTCTTGCTCGCGTATTTGCTGTTTCAAAAAATTCGCGGGCAACAATTATTTCGCGTCTTGTTCTTTATGCCGTACATTACTTCCACTGTCGCATCGGCGGCGATTTGGAGTTTTCTCTACAATCAAGACAAGGGGCTGATCAATTCGATTCTGACCCAGTTTGGATTTCCGGCGTTGCGCTGGCTCAGCGAAAAGACCGGCGTTTGGCAAATGCTTGTGCAACCGCTCGGCATCGAATTGCCGGGCTGGGCAACCGGTCCCAGTCTCGCGATGATTGCGTTGATTATTTATACGACCTGGGTTTTTGTTGGCTATGACATCGCGATTTTTCTCGCGGGGCTGGGCAACATTCCGGGCGAATTGTACGACGCCGCTAAAGTGGACGGCGCAAGCGGCTGGACCTTGTTTCGCAATATCACCTTGCCCCTCCTATCGCCGACGACTTTTTTTCTATTGGTTCTCACCGTGATCGGCACGTTCAAAGCGTTCAATCATATTTGGGTGATGACGCAAGGCGGACCGGTGGATGCGACGACGACGACGAGCATCTACATTTTCAAGCAACTCTTTCAATACAATCGTTACGGGTACAGCGCGGCGTTATCGTTCATTCTGTTCGCGGTCATCCTGGTTTTGACCATCGCGCAAAATCGTTTCGCCGGTCGCCGCGTGGTGTATGATTAGAGATTGGAAAAAACAATGTCCGCCAAAAATAAGCATCCCCAATTTTCAATTTCACGCGCGTTGATTTACGCGATTCTGATTCTCGGCGCGCTCGCGTCGGTTCTGCCGTTCGCATATATGCTGATGACCGCGCTCAAAACGTACGGGAGCGCGACGACGAACAACTTTTGGCCCTGGTTTCCGCTCGGCGATGAAGCGTTGCAGTGGAGCAATTTCACCGAAACGATTGAGACGAGCGGCAAAGACAATCAATGGCAAACATTTTTGTTCATCCGCTATTTTGTGAACAGCGTCGTTACAAGTCTCGCGATTGTCGCGGGCACGGTCATCACTTCCATCTTCGCGGCATACGCGCTCACGCACATCAACTTGCCGGGGCGCAATCTCATTTTTCTACTCATCCTCGCGACGATTATGGTGCCGAACGACCTCACGCTCGTCCCCAAAGTCGTGATGATGTTTCAACTGCAATGGTATAACACGTACCTCGCGCTCATCGTGCCGTTTCTCGCGAGCGTGTTCGGCATTTTTCTGATTCGCCAATTCTTTCTCCAGATTCCGCGCGATTTGTTCGACGCGGCGCGGATTGACGGCGCAGGTCATTTGCGTTATCTTTTCACCATCGTCGTGCCGCTCAGCAAACCGGCGATTGTAACGACCGCGCTGTTGAACTTTATCTGGGCGTGGGACAATTTCAAATGGCCCCTGCTGGTAACGCGCGATAGCAGTATGCGCGTGCTCGCGGTCGGGATGCAACAATTTCTCGTCAGCGAAGGCGGCACCAAAGTTCAATTGATGATGGCATTCGCGGCGATGGTCGTCGTGCCGATCGTCATCTTTTACTTTTTCACGCAAAAATATTTTACCGAGGGGGTGATTACGACCGGCATCAAAGGGTAGGGAGTGTGAGAGATTGAGCGATTGAGAGATTGGAGGTTGGACAAGCGGCGGAATCGAGCGTTTACGCGGTGGTTTGCTTGACCGGAAATCCGTTCAAGCATCGAATCCGGGTCTCGCGCCAATCTCCAATGCCACAGGAGGAGAAGACAAAATGCGCGCAAGTAAAATTTTGATTTTGACCCTGTTCGTCATTCTCGTGTTCGGCGTGACGAGTTGCGCCGCACCCGAACCGGCAAAACCAGCGGCGACCTCTGCGCCCGGGCAACCGACGACTGCCGCGCCGAAACCGGTTACGGTGAACAATCCGCCCAAGAGCGCGGATGAAGTGGACGCGATTGATCTCGCCGGCAAAAAAGTTTCGGTAACGTATTGGCATCAACGCCCGCAAGTGCAACACGAAATTTTGCAGGCGATGCTCGACGAATTCAACAAGACGAATCCGTACGGCATCACCGCCAAAGCCGAAATTGCGGGCGCGTCGTACAACGATGTGTTCACCAAAGTCAGCGCGGCGATTCAAGCGAGTCAACCGCCGGAAATGTCGGTCGCGTATCAAAACCAAGCCGCGTTCTATCGCTCGCAAAATGGCGTGATTGATTTGACGCCGTTTATGAAGAGCAAAAAGTACGGCTTGACCGAAGCCGACTTGAAAGATTATTTCCAGGCGTTCCTCGCGACCGATGACAGTCCGCAGTACAAAGGCGAACGACTCGGTTTTCCGACTCAGCGTTCCGCCGAAGTGATGTACTATAACGCGGACTGGCTCAAGAAACTCGGCTACGACGCGCCGCCGAAAGATTGGAAGACCTGGGAAGAAGTCGTGTGCAAGGCGGCGGACCCCGCAACGAAAAAGTACGGCTGGGCGTTCCGCCACGACGCGTCGAATTTCGCGTCGCAAGTGTTTGGACGCGGCGGCACGATTATCAACGCGGACGCGACCGCGTATGTGTTCAACAGTCAAGCCGGGATTGACACCCTCGCGGCAATTCAACGCATGTTCAAAAACAAATGCGCGGTCGAAATTCCGGTCGCGGAACGCAACGGCGAACAAACGCGTTTCGGCAACGGCGAAGTTCTCTTTGTCTTTGCGTCATCCTCCGGGATGTCGTTCTACGAAGAAGCCGTGAGCAAGGGCGCGAAATTCAAATGGGATATCGCGCTGTTGCCGTACGCGCAAAAACCAGCGTTGAATCTGTACGGCGCGAGCGTGTCGGTGTTCAAGACGACGCCGGAAAAAGAACTCGCCGCATGGATCGTCATCAAATTCCTCGGCGAAAAAGCGCAGACCGCGAAATGGGCAACCGCCACCGGCTACTTGCCGGTGCGCGCGAGCGCGAAAGATGAAGTCGTCGCGACGTACAAAAAAGATCCCAAGTGGGGCGCGGCGGCGGATTCGTACGCGAAAATTTTCGATTGGGGACAGTACGCGATGATCGAAGCCCCGGTCGGCGGGTACGATCCGGTGCGCGACATCATTGACAAAAAAGTAATGACCTCGGTGCTCACCGATTTCAACATCGATCCCAAAAAATTGCTCGACGACGCGGTCGCCGAAGCCAACAAGATTCTCAAAGAGAACACGCCCAAGTAAAAGCAGGCATAGCCCCGAAGGGTCTCAAGACCCTTCGGGGCTCGATAGGAATTTGAATGGCTCAAACAGCAACTACGCCAACTCAATCTACGCGCGTCGCGATGCGCGCGCGCGCGCGGGAACGTCCCCATGTTGATTGGATCGCGTACGCGTATCTTTTGCCCGCGCTGTTGATCATCACCGTGTTTCACATTTTGCCGGTCGGGTACGCTCTCTGGATCAGTTTGCAAGGCGGACGCATTCGCAATTTTCGTTTTATCGGGTTGGACAATTATCTCAACGCGCTCAATGCGCCGGAATTTTGGGGCGCGCTACAGAACACGGTCTTTTACGTGATCGGCACCGTGCCGG
>JACRPR010000108.1 GCA_016223105.1 Chloroflexota bacterium
CCCGGCGAAATTGAATTAGTGGTGAAGATGCCATTTACCCGCACTAGGACAAAAAGACCCCGTGGAGCTTTACTGTACCTTGGCATTGCGTTGAGATTTGTTGTGCGTAGGATAGCTGGGAGGCTTGGAAGCTGGGTTCGCGGACTCGGCTGAGCCAACGTTGAAATACCAGCCTCAAGAAATTTCGACCCTAACGTTACACCGTTAACCGGTGAACGGACCGTGCCAGGTGGGCAGTTTGACTGGGGCGGTCGCCTCCTAAAGGGTAACGGAGGCGCCCAAAGGTTCCCTCAGGCTGAATGGAAACCAGCCGTTGAGTGCAAAGGCACAGGGGAGCTTGACTGCGAGACCTACAAGTCGAGCAGAGACGAAAGTCGGGCTTAGTGATCCCACGACTCTGTGTGGAAAGGTCGTGGCTTATCGGACAAAAGCTACCCCGGGGATAACAGGCTGGTGAAGCCCAAGAGTTCATATCGACGGCTTCGCTCGGCACCTCGATGTCGGCTCGTCGCATCCTGGGGCTGGAATAGGTCCCAAGGGTTGGGCTGTTCGCCCATTAAAGCGGTACGCGAGCTGGGTTCAGAACGTCGTGAGACAGTTGACTGAAAAGTTGAGCTGTCCTTAAATTCGGCTGTATGCTGGAATATCTGAATAGTATCTGGCGCTACTCGCAAGAGTGAAAATGCGACCAGTGCAGATGACCAGCAGGAAAGACTTGCATGCACGATGACATCAGCAACGATTATCTTGCAGGATTCGCTGACGGCGAAGGTTGTTTTTACGTGGGCATCGTCCCCGCAAAAACCGCCAAATTCGGTTGGCAAGTTATAACTGAATTTCGAGTTAGTCAGAATCCGCAAGGCAACCGAATTCTCGAATCCTTTCGCGAACGACTCAAGTGTGGAACAATCAGACCAAATCATCGCTTGTCATTGACGGACAAGACAGCGGTCTATGTGGTTCGCGATCAAAGCGAATTGTGCAACAAGGTTGTTCCGTTCTTTGACCAACATCCGATTCAATCGGACAAACGAAATCAATTCGAGAAATTCAAAATCATCTTGCTGATGATTCAAGAGCGAAGACATCTTACGCGCGAAGGATTTGCAAAAATCGTTGAAATCGCAAATGAGATGAATACAAAAAGTAAACGTTACAGCAAGGAACAAATCCTTGTATCGCTCAAATAGCAAGAATCCTCAGAGACTATACGCCGAATCCTGAAATATCAGGAAAGATATAGTCCGATCTGCATGGCGACATGCAGAAGTTGGCAGAAATGTCCAACTCGTTCCACGTCCTGAGCATTGTCGAAGGAACGTGGAATGGTAACAGAATGTCGGTCTCTATCCAGTGTGGGCGCAGGGGATTTGAGGGGGGCTGCTCTTAGTACGAGAGGACCAGAGTGGACAGACCGCTGGTGTGCCAGTTGTCCCGCCTAGGGGCATCGCTGGGTAGCCAAGTCTGGCAGTGATAACCGCTGAAAGCATCTAAGTGGGAAGCACGCCCCAAGATTAGATCCCCCATTCGGTCAACGAAGTAAGCGCGGTTGTAGACCACAACCTTGATAGGGTAGGCGTGTAAGGCGCAAGGTCGCAAGACCAAGTGTTTCAGCGTACTACTACTAATGCGCGAGGGCTTACTCTCGGGATATCGATGAATTGAAATCCTCATCAAACCTGTCACCATCGCGCCATCCCGTTCCTTCTGTTCAGTTTTCTTAACAACACACTTTCTAATAAAAATCAGATTCCTCTGGTGATTTGAGCGGTGGGGAAATACCCGGTCCCATTCCGAACCCGGAAGTCAAGCCCACCAGCGCCGATGGTACTGGCGGTACGCACCGCTGGGAGAGTAGGTCATTGCCAGGAAGGAATCTGTTTTTTATTCCAATTTTTTGAACCAAAATAAAAAACGCTCGCGCATCCCGCGCGAGCGTTTTTTTATTTGCGCTTCACAGCCCTGCCAACACCAGCCGTGTCTCTGCCACATCGCGCGTCATCTGCGCGATCAGCGCATCCACGCTTTCAAACTTTAATTCCGCGCGCAAACGTTTAACAAATTGCGCCTCTATCACTTGATCGTACAGATCGCCGTCAAAATCCAGCACAAAAATTTCGACCAAGCGCGCGCCATTATCGAACGTCGGACGCACGCCGATGTTCGCCGCGCCGCCGTACCACTGCTCGCCGATTTTCACGCGGCACGCGTAAATTCCATTCGCCGGAAACAATCGCCGTTCCGCAATCGCGAGATTCGCGGTTGGAAATCCTAACGTGCGCCCGCGCTGATCACCCTTGACCACGCGCCCGCGCACCGACGGAAAGCGTCCCAGTAACCGCGTCGCGTCATCGAGCGATCCGCTCGCGACCAGGGCGCGGATCCGCGTGCTCGATATAATTTCGCTGTCGAACGATTGCGGCGTCACAACATTGACCGCGAAATTTTTTTCCGCGCCGAGCGCGCGCAAAAATTCGATATTCCCCTCGCGCTTGTAACCGAACGCAAAATCCGCGCCGCAAAAAATTTCGCGCATCTGCACATGATCGATCAGCAATTGCGCGAAAGCGCGCGCGTGAATTTGCGACGTTTCGATGCTGAACGGAAACACAATCGCGTAATCGAGTCCGAGCGGCGCGAGCAGATCGAGCCGCTCTTCAATCGTGCTCAGATATTGCAAACGCGAGTTGGGGCGTAACACCACTTTGGGATGCGGATGCAACGTAACTAGCGCGCTCGCTACACCGATTGCTTGCGCGCGCGCGATCACTTGCGCGATGACCTGCTGATGCCCGCGATGAACTCCATCGAATGAGCCGATGGTCAACACGGTCGGACGCGGCAGATGCACGAAGGTGAGATCGCGGATGATTTCCATTTTCGATTTCAGATTTCAGATTTCAAATTTCAAATTAACGCATGCAAATCTAAAATTTTAAATTAGAAATACTTTTCTGGGTTTCCACATTTCCGCGCCCCCGCGTTCGAGGAGCGCGATGAAATCGCCGTCCGCGGTGTACGCGCGCAAGAGCGGCGTGGAAAATTCGCGACCACAGTTGAGCGACTTGCCTTGCTGAATGTCTTTCGCGAGATGCGGCTCGACAATGATCGCTTCATACTGCAACAGCGCGTCGTCGAGCGGATACACATAGCGTTCCGCAAACCCGGCTTCGAGCGCGGCGCGCAAATCGTCCAGCGCGATCGCGTCGGTGAGCGAAAAATTCCCGCTCGCGGTGCGCGTGAGCGCGCGCATCATCGCGCCGCATCCCAGTTTTTCGCCCAGGTCGCGCGCGATGGATCGGATGTACGTTCCTTTACTGCAATGCACGTCAATTTCGATTTCGGGCAACGGCGCATCGATCAAACTGATTTCAAAAATTTCTACGTTGCGCGGCATCATTTCGATCTCAATCCCGCGCCGCGCGAGTTTGTAGAGCGGCACGCCGTCGCGTTTGATCGCGGAATACCTCGGCGGCATTTGCGAAATTTTGCCGACAAAACTTTTTAACGCGCGTTCGATCTGTGCGCGCGATACGTTCCCATCGCGTTGCGCGATGATCGCGCCAGTCGCGTCGTCGGTGTCGGTCGTGATGCCAAGCCGAATGCGCGCGCGATATTTTTTATCGTGATCGGTGAGATACTCGCTGACGCGCACGCCCTGCCCAATGCACACGAGCAGAACGCCGGTCGCGATGGGATCGAGCGTGCCGGCGTGCCCCACGCGCGATGCGCGCGACGCGCGGCGCACGACATTCACAACATCGTGCGACGATAATTTCGCCGGTTTGTTGACATTGAAAATTCCGTTCAAGCCGCGCGGAGTCGCAAAGCGTTGATTCGTTTGCACGCGCGCATAATCGAGCGGGCAATTATGCGCGGCTTGGCAATTGGGACAACCCATTTTTAATTTCAGATTTCAGATTTCAGATTTATGATTTGAGCGCGACGAGAAAAGCATAAATCTGAAAGCATAAATCATAAATCATAAATTTTTTCGGATTTCCGCGAGCACGCGCTCGCGCGCTTTTTCAAGCGGACCTTCGATCAGCGCGCCGGAGGCTTGTTTGTGTCCGCCGCCGCCGAGTCGCCGCGCGACGCCCGACACATCGAAACCAGGACGCGAGCGCAAGCCGACATCAATTTTGCCGTTCTCTTTTTCGACGCACAGCGCGGCGATCTTTGCCGAATCCACGCCGAGCAAGCCATTGATAATTCCGCCGGTGCCGTTGCCATTCACGCCCAGTTCGCGAATAATCTTTTGCGAAACTTCCGCCCAGATGATCGCGCCCTCGAGATGCGCTTCGCTAAACACTCTGCCGCGCAAGCGCAACGCAGGAAGCGGCACTTGGTTGAACGCGTTTTCGATCACTTGCGGAATCGATCCGCCGGCTTCGACCAGGTTCGTGGTGATTCGCAATGTGTCCACCGTCGTGTTATTCGTGCGAAAGCCGAGCGTGTCGGTGATGATCCCGGTCAACAAACATTGCGCGATTTCCGCGTCGAAGGGAATTTCCAATTCGCGGATGACGCGGTAAATTATTTCGGCGGTCGAAGCCGCGCGCGTGTCCACAAAATTGAGCGGCGCAAAATTTTCGTTCGTAATGTGATGGTCAATTTCCAACACTGCGCGCCCGGTAAAAAATTTTGGATCGAATGCCGCGCCAAAGCGATCCGCCGAACTGCCATCCACAAAGACGAGCAATTCTTCATCGGTCGGCGTTTTCGGTTTCATCTCCGCGAAACCGGGCAAGTACACGAACGTCGGCGGCACGTAATCGTTGCACGTTACTGTTACGCGCTTGCCGATTTTTCGGAGCGCCCACGTCAAGCCGAGCGCGGAGCCGATGCAATCGCCGTCGGGCATAATATGCGCGGCGATGAAAATGGTGGTATGCGATTTGAATTGTTCGATGATCGTTTCGAATGAATTGGAATGGTTCATAAATTGGATTACCTTACGAATTGGATTCGACGCTTTAGCGGGTTGCGGGTCAATCGGGCAACCGCGTAAACACGCGACTCAACTCTTGCTATTGGGGCGCGGGTTTGCGCGCGTTTTTTTCGCCCGCGCGATTTTCGGCTTGCACTTGGTCGAGCACTTGCAAAAAATGTTCGCCTTGCGCGATCGAGTGATCCGCGAAAAAGCGCAGTTCTGGCGCGATCCGTAAATCGAGCCCCACGGCGAGTTGGCGGCGAATGTAGCGGGACGCGTGCGCCAAACCGTCTAACATGTCGGCGATTTCGTCTTTGGTATAGCCGGTCGCGTTGATGTAAATTTTCGCGACGCGCAAATCGCCGGAAACCTGGACGTGCAAAACGCGCGCGCCGACGACGCGCGGATCGTGAATCTCGCGATCTAACATCACGCTCACTTCTTGCAAAATCAATTGGCTCAGCCGTTCGGCGCGATGACCGGACATGCCCCATAACCTCAAACCGTCATTTCGAGCGAAGCGAGAAATCTCCGATCCGCAACGCGAGATGTCTCACTTTGTTCGACATGACGTAATCATTAGCTCACTTTCACTTTTTGATAAAACTCAACCGTGTCGCCTTCTTGAAAATCGTTAAACTTTTCAAGCGCGACGCCGCACTCGTACCCTTCGCCCACTTCTTTCACGTCGTCGGTGAAACGTTTGAGCGATGAGAGCGGACCTTTAAAAAGTTCGGTGTTGCCGCGCAGAACGCGCGCGGTCGCGTTGCGCGCGATTTTGCCTTTTTGCACGCGCACGCCGGCGGCGGTTTGTTTTTTCATGCGGAACAATTGGATCACGTTCGCCGCGCCGATCAACATATCTTTATAAACCGGCTCCAGCATCCCTTTGAGCGCGAGATCAATATCCTCGATCAGTTTGTAAATGATACTGTACTTGCGAACGTCCACGCTTTCCGCTTCGGCAAGCGCTTCCGCCGGTGGTTCGATGTCCACGTTGAAACTGATCACGATGCCTTGCGATGCCATCGCCAGCATAATGTCCGAGCGCGTGATCGTGCCGATGCCCTGGTGAATCACCTTGACTTTGATTTTATCATAACCCAGTTTTTCGAGCGACGAGACAATCGGTTCGAGCGACCCGGCGACATCGGCTTTGATGATCAGGTCGAGTTCCTTCACATTGCCGGCTTGGAATTGCACGTACAGATCGTTGAGCGAAACCGCGCGCCCGGTTTTTTGTTCGGCTTGACGTTTCACGAGCAAGCGTTCCGCCGCGCGATCACGCGCCGCGCGTTCGTCCGCGATCACCGCGAACGTTTCGCCGGCTTCCGGCACATCACCCAAGCCGGTTACAACCACCGGCTCGCCAGGGCGCGCGTGTTTCACCGGCGCGCCGCGATCATTAAACATCGCGCGCACCTTGCCCCACACCGTGCCCATCAGCACCGCGTCGCCAATTTGAAGCGTGCCTTCGTGAATGAGCAAGGTCGCCATCGCGCCTTGTTGCTTGTCGAGTTTCGATTCGATCACGACGCCGGTCGCCGGCTTTTTTGGATCCGCGCGTAGGTCGGCGAGTTCCGCGACGACGATCACATTGTCGAGCAATTCCGCGATGCCGGTTTTTTGTTTTGCCGAAAGCGCCACGACGGTAACTTCGTCTTTGCCGCCGTACACTTGCAACCCCAGTTCGGATAATTGTTGTTTGACGAATTCGGGATTCGCGTTCGCTTTATCCACTTTGTTCAGCGCGATAATGATCGGCACTTGCGCCGCGCGCGCATGATCAATCGCCTCGCGCGTTTGCGGCATCACGCCATCATCCGCCGCGACGACGATGATCGCAATGTCGGTCGCTTTCGCGCCGCGCGCGCGCATCGCGGTAAACGCTTCGTGCCCGGGCGTATCGAGAAAGGTGATGCGTTTGTCCGCGTGCACCACCTGATACGCGCCGATGTGTTGCGTAATCCCGCCGGCTTCACCCGCGACCACATTCGCGTTGCGAATCACATCGAGCAGAGAGGTCTTGCCGTGATCCACGTGCCCCATCACGGTAACGACCGGCGGACGCGTAACCAGGTGTGCGAGTTCGGCGGCGGTGTATTCGCGTTTTTTCGGAATGCTCGTGAGTGTTGAAATTTCCGGTTCAACGATGATCGGTTTCGGTTCGATCACTTCAAAGCCGAGCTCGCCGGCGATCAACGCGGCAGTGTCGAAATCAATCGGCTGATTGATGTTCGCCATAATCCCGTTCGCCATCAATTTTTTTATGATGTCGATCGGACCGACTTTGAGATGTGCGGCGAGATCGCGCACGGTGAGATTTTCCGGCAGTTCGATGGGTTTGGGCGGTGGTGGTGGCGGCGGTGGCGCAACCGGCTTGGGCGCGATCGGTGGACGCGCGACCGGCGCGGGTTGACCAGGTCGCGATTGCATCGGGCGCGGCGCGTTACCCGGCTGACCGGGTTTCGGCGCGAGGGGTCGTGTCGGCGCGGGCTGACCAGGTCGCGACGGCGCGGGGTGACCCGGTCGCGCCGGCGCGGGGTGACCCGGTCGCGATGGCGCGAGGGGTCGCGACGGCGCGGGCTGACCAGGTCGCGACGGCGCGGGGTGACCCGGTCGCGCAGGCGCGGCTGGGCGCGGCGCGCCCTGACCCGGTCGCGCCGGCGCGGCTGGACGCGGCGCGCTTTGACCTGGTCGCGCCGGCGGACGCGGCGCGCTGGTTGGACGCGGCGCAGGATGCGCGGTTTTGTCGGTCGGTTGCGGTTTGCGCGCCGGCGCGGGCGGCGCTTTGCCGTCGGCGGATTTTGGTTTGGGTGAATCAGTGCGATTGACCACGGGTTTTGGTTCAGGCATTAAAACTCTCCTTTCACTGCGCGATCAAACGCGCGCGGAGAATCGAATGGTGGGGCAATCGCCGGGAGAAAAGCGGTGCGCGCGGGGAAACACGATCACGGCGCGCCAGCGGGGAGCGCGTGCGCGTGTGCGCGACGCAAAGCGGAGAGACGATCGACGCGCGAATTTATACGTGCATCATTTTCTCCCTCGCGCCTCCCGCAACACCGCGCGTACGAGCGCGGCGCGCTTGGCAGGTGTGACGTGTCCCGCGTTCATCGCGGCGACCAGGGCGAACGCCTTCATTGTGATTCTTTTGATGTCACTGCGGTTGAATTTTCACGCGGCGGCAGTGATGCCGCGAATTCTTTCAAGCGAGCCATATCGTCCGGTTGAATCGGCGATTCGAGTTTGAGCGCGTCCGCTAATCGGCGGCGTGCCTCTAAAATTTCTTCCCAACATTCGCGCTGGCGGCACAGGTACGCGCCGCGCCCGGCTTTTTTGCCGGTCCAATCGGCTTCCACGCGATTT
This sequence comes from Chloroflexota bacterium, assembly GCA_016223105.1. Taxonomy (GTDB): domain Bacteria; phylum Chloroflexota; class Anaerolineae; order UBA4142; family UBA4142; genus JACRPR01. The sequence continues at coordinate 8,300 of JACRPR010000108.1, forward strand.
TCATTCGTCCGCACCACGCGCACCAGGTCGCGTTTCGCGCGCACCGCGCGACACGCGATACAAGTGCGTTGCGGAATATGTTTGATTGCCATTTGTTCAATAGTTTGATGGTTGTATAGTTGGATAGTTAACTGACGAACATTGAACTAAATAACTATCCAACTATTTAACTATTCAACTTCCGTATCCCAATCCGCGCGCTCGCGACCGCCTTTGCGTTTGCGTTTGACCACGACCTTGCCCAGCGCTTCATCAAATTCCAAGACCTGACCTTTTTTGCGTCCGGCTTTGCGTTTGAGCATTTCTTCCGGCGTGCCTTCCTCGCCTTCTTCAAACGCTTCGAGCGCTTGTTCAAAGGATGGTTCTGCGACGCCGGCTTGTTCCGGTTCGACGGCTTGCGCCGGTTCGATCACTTGCTCCGCGACCGGTTCGGCGACCGGCGCTTGTGCTGGAACCGGTTCGGGCGTCGGTTCGAGCGCGACCGGAATTTCCGGCGCGATAATCGGTTCGGCAGAAATTTCCGCGACCGGTTCTTCTGCGACCGGTTCGGCGAACGAGTCGAGTAACGCTTGCGCCGCGGCTTTTTCCGCGGATAATTCCGGCGCGCTCACTGCCGCGCTTGCCGCCGCGCGTTCCGTTTCTTGCGCGACCTGGCGCGCGGTGGCTTCGGCGGCTTGGATTTCACTCTTGATGTCAATGCGCCAGCCGGTTAATTTCGCGGCAAGGCGCGCGTTCTGCCCTTCCTTGCCAATCGCGAGCGAAAGATGATTATTGTCCACGATCACGTTCGCGACCTTGTCGCCGTTCGCGTCCTCGCTCAAGGTAACCGAGAATGCTTTTGCCGGGCTCAGCGAGTTGGCGACGAATTTCGCCGGATCGGGACTCCACTCCACCACGTCAATTTTTTCGCCGTTCAACTCGTTGACGACGGCTTGAATTCGCACGCCGCGTTGACCGACGCACGCGCCGACCGGATCGATCCCATCCTGGCGCGCGAATACCGCGATCTTGGAGCGCATCCCGGCTTCGCGCGCGATCGATTTGATCTCGACCAAGCCGTTGAAAATTTCCGGCACTTCGAGTTCAAAGAGCCGGCGAATCATATTGCGATGGGTGCGCGAAAGAATGACCTGGGGTCCGCGCGAGGTCTTGTTTACTTCGCTGATGTACGCGCGGATTTTTTGATTGTGGCGATAGCGTTCGGTGGGGATTTGCTCGGCGCGCGGGAGCACGGCTTCGATCTTGTCGAGCATCACGGTGACGTTTTGCGAATCTACGTTATGCACAGTGCCGTGGACGACCTCGCCTTCGCGCCCGGCAAACTTGGCAAAGAGCGCGTCACGTTCGGCTTCGCGGATGCGTTGCAAAATAACTTGCTTGGCGGTTTGCGCGGCGATGCGTCCAAAATCATCCGGCGTCGCTTCGATTTGCACCGTGCCGCCGACGAGCGCCATCGGGTCGTACGTTTTCGCTTCGGCGAGATTGATTTCCGCGCGGCGATCTTGCACTTGATCCACCACGATCTTGTGCGCGAAAATTTTCGCTTTGCCGGTCGCCGGATCCATCACCGCCGAGATATTCGTCGCGCCGCCAAAATTGCGTTTGTACGCCGAGACCAATGCCTGCTCGACGGCTTGAATCACGGTTTCTTTTGGTAGCCCGCGCTCACTGCACAATTGCGCGATTGCGACGAGAAAATCATTTTTCATCTTGCTTGACCCTCAAATTTTTTGATTGCCGATTTTGCTAATCATTCGGAGCGGAGCGAAGTGTCTCGCGTGTGCAACGGAGCGGGACGCTTTGCGTTCGCTTCGCTCAGAGAATGACAGACCATTGCCGATTTTCGATGTGATGCGCCCCGCCAACAAACAAGAAAAGTGGGGGATGCCCACTTTTCAATAGTCGTACGGGGAGGTCGAACGGGTGTGAATATAACACAATTTGCGGATTCGCGCAAATCGTTTGACACGCCTTGCCCGGCGGTGTATGATGGGCGCAAGAAAAATTAGAAGGATGAGAATTGAAAATCAGTTGGAAAAAGATCGCGTTGAGCGCGATGGGGTTGTGCGCGGGCGCGCTCGCGATTTTATATTGGCAGGTGGACGCGCGTTCGCAAGTGGACGCGGCGCGCCGCGTCGACGCGATCATCGTGCTGGGCGCGGCGGTGTGGCAAGGCGAACGCGCGAGTCCCGCGCTGAACGCGCGTGTGCAACACGCGATCGAATTGTACAAATCCGGTTACGCCGCGCATTTGATTTTGAGCGGCGGTCTCGGCGCGAATCCGCCGAGCGAAGCGGAAATGATGCGGCGCATCGCGATCAGCGCGGGCGTCCCGGCAGATGCGTTGATTCTCGAAGATCAATCGTACTCGACCGACGAAAATCTCGCGAACGCAAAACGCTTGATGGACGCGCGCGGCTGGCGCACCGCGCTCATCGTGAGCGATCCGTTTCACATTTATCGCGCGGAAATCATCGCGCGCGATCTCGGCATCGCCGCGTACGGTTCCGGCGCGCGCAACAGTCCGACGTACACGTTGCTGTTCAATCGCGTGTGGTACACCGCGCGCGAATCCATCGCGCTCGTCTGGTATTTCAGCACACGCACATTCGGCGAGCCGGTCTGGTTGTACGCGTGGTTGAAGGAACGGCAACAGACGAATAATTAAATGAGCCAATCCGTAGGGCAAATTTATAAATTTGCCGTACATTTTCAGAGGTGACCTTATGGATCGCGCAATTCCCTCATCGGCGAATGAAGAAATCGAATTGTATATGCGAACGTACTATTCGCTCTTGCGTTCGAGCGGCGAGATTCAAATTAAATCGTTGAGCGAAACGCATACGCAAATGGATTCGTCCTTGCATCCGCACGCGCCCGCGGAATTTCCCGATATGGCGGCGTTTGTGTATTGCAATTTGCGTTTGCCCGCGTGCATCAAAAATGTGCGCCGTGTTCTGCTCGGTCAATCGGACGATGTGTTCGACAAAGCCGGGTTGAGCAATGTCGTCGAAGCATGGCAAGAAGTGAGCGCGCCGGGACGCCGCCGCAAATTGTATTACGACGGCAAGCAAACACTCGCCGCGTTCATCGCGAGCGCGTCGGATATTGACGACCTGATTCCGATCCTCACCGCGTACGAGATCGAATGGAACAAACTGCACGACCTGCTCGATTTTTCCGGCGCGGCGGAATGGTTGAGCCAATGCGCGAACGCGCTTGAACCAGCGGAGCGCGAAATGCTCGCGCGCGATTTACGCATCAGTTTGAGCGATGTGCAAACGCTCGAAAACATTTGGGGCAGTGCGCTCGTGCCGAATTTGTTGGCGATTGCCGCAAACGCCAAACAGTTTGGTCTGCGTTTGCTCGCCGGGTCGCTGGTGGATTATCGCAAGGCGACGCGGCATTGGTGGAATAACATCGCGCGTGACGCGACGAACGTGATCGCCGGTCGCCCGGTCTATTTCATTTCGAGCAACCCGCACGCGTTCGCGAACCTGGTCTCCGGCTACGCGCTCGCGCACGAACGCGATCTGATCGCGTACATCGAGGATCGCCGCCACGAAAATTTACTGCGCGAGTATCAGGCGATTCGCGCGGAAGAAGTGAAAAGTAGCAAAGAAAATTTTCTGTACTATGTGCTGAAAAAGTACACCGCCGATCCCGAAAACGCCGCCGCCGCGCGCGCGAAAGCGCGCGACGAACAATCCGCCGGGTTGATGTCGTTTGATAGCGAACGCTACCTGGATGTGGACGCGCAAATCATCGAACTGAATCGGCTTGTTCCCGAACGACTTGACCCGCGTTTGCACTGCGCCAATCTGGAAAAATTGCGCGCGAGCCGCGCGCTTATTTTCAACATTGATTATCCGCTCGGACTCGCGGCGTACCAAATTCTGTCCGAAGTCGCGCGCAATGTGGATCAGATCAAAGGCGTCTACTCGCTCGGCAAAGCCGCGACGTTGAACGGGCGCATCGGCGATGTGATCATTCCAAATGTCGTGCACGATGAACATTCGCAAAACACGTACCTGTTCAACAATTGTTTTAGCGCGAGCGACATCACGCCCTACCTGGTTTACGGCTCGGTGTTGGACAATCAAAAAGCGATCACGGTGAAAGGCACGTTTTTGCAAAATCGTAAATATATGGAATTGTTTTATCGCGAGGGTTACACCGACATCGAGATGGAAGCAGGACCGTACTTGTCGGCGGTGTACGAAATGACGTACCCGAAACGTCATCCGGTCAACGAGATTGTGCGTTTGTATCACAGCGATCTCGACATTGGATTTTTGCATTACGCGTCGGACACGCCGTACAGCAAAGGCAAGAACCTGGGCGCGGTGCATCCGTCGTACTTTGGAATGGATCCGACGTACGCGACCGCGCTCGCGATTATGCAGAGGATCATCGAACGCGAGACGAAATGAAAAACCCGCAGGGTCTCTGGGACCCTGCGGGTTTTCACAAATTTACCCACTGGCGAATTTCGCGCACCGGGCGCGCCGCCAGAAAAATTTGGGCGAGCTCCTGATCGTGCAATCGTCGCGCGATTTGATCAATTACTTGCCACGCGTTCATGTATGCTTCCCGCGCGCGCGGCGCAGTGCCCTGGCGCGCGTGCAATTCGCCGAGTGCGACCCAGGTCTTCCACAACTGCGGTGGGTTGCCAATCTCTTGCGCGAGCGCGAGCGCGTGATTCAGCAATTCTTCCGCGGGGTCGTATTTATTTTCCGTGAGCAAGACCTGGCTCATCAAACGTTTGGCTTTGACGATATACTTGCGACTCGCCGTCGCTTCGGCGATTTTCAAACACTCCGCCGCGAGCGCGTGCGCGCTCGCCACATCGCCCTGGTTTAATCGCAATTCCCCAAGACTATGGCACGCGTGTTGATAGTACCGCCACTTCATAAACACCTCGCCCCACTTGTCGCGCTCTTGCGAATCGCGATAAACTTTTTCGAGCCAGTATTGCGCCTGCGCCCAATTTTCGAGAAACAGATACGCGTCGCCCAGATTGAGTTCCGCGTTTCGCAATAATTCCGGCGCAACCTTGATGACGGTGGCAAGGTCAACACCCTCTTGATTGTACTGAATCGCGCGCGCGAGAGCGTAGAGTTCGAGATACACCCAGCCCAGTGTGTTGAGCATCCGGCACTTGAATACCTTGTCGCCGACGCGCGCGCTCAGCGCAAGTCCTTGCCGCAAACAATCAATCGCCCGGTCGTATTCGCCGCGCGAGCCGGCGGACACGCTGGAACCCCATAGCACGATCAATTGCGGGTACGGTAAATTATTTTCCTGCGCGATGCCAACGCCGCGTGAATGAATTTGTGTGGACGATTCGTAAATCCCCAGCCAGTTGTACACCATTCCCAAAAAATGGCGTGTGATCACTTGGACCGGTTTTGCGTCGGCAGATTCGCCAAATTGCAATGCCTGTTCGTAATCATTTTTCGATTCAACGACCTTGCCGGTTACCGCGTAGAGCAAGCCGGTAACGAGCCAAGCCGTCGCGAGCACGCGTTGCGACCCAAGTTCGGTCGCGATGGTTTTTGCCTGCGTCGCGTACTCGAGCGATTGCTGATAGTCGTGCAAATAGAAATTGCAGAAACCGATTTGCGCGAGCGCGTCGGCTTCCTTTTCGCGATCGTGGATTTGCCGCGCAAGTTGCAACACGCGTTGATAGGCGTCTATCGCCGGACGAAATTCGCTCAAAATAAAATGCACCGCGGCTTTGCCCGCGTACACTTGAATCCGCGTTTCTGGCTCTACGGTTTCGCCCAATCGTTCGCAGATCGCGACTGCGCGCGCATAGTGATCGAGCGATTCGCGATTGGCGTACACCTGTTGCGCTTTTTGCGCCGCTTTGAACAGAAAATGCAATGCCTTGATCCACGCCTCGCCGTGTTCGTAATGATAACCAAGCGTCTCGAAATATTCGGGCAATCGTTCGGCGTACAATTCTTCGATGGCATTGCCCACGCCTGAATGTAATTCCTTGCGCCGCAGAATCGGCAAACTGTTGTACGCCACGTCGTGCGTCATCGCGTGCTTGAAGATATAGGCGAGCTCGGGAAAGAAACTGGTTTCGTAGATCAATTCATGCGTTTTCAAATGGTGCAACGACGGATCGAGTTCGGTTTTCAAATCGGAGATGCGATCTAACAAGCGCGCGGCAAACTCGCGTCCGATGACCGACGCGAATTGCAACGCGCGTTTGGGTGAATGTGCCAACCGATCAATGCGCGCCATAATCACATCTTGAATCGTGTCCGGCACATTGATCGCCGCGAGCGGTTTCATCAACGCGTAACTGCCGTTTTGTTTCTCAAGCGCGCGCGTTTCGAGCAACGATTTGATAACCTCTTCGACAAAGAATGGATTGCCCTCCGCTTTGCGAATGACCAGCTCGCGCAGTTCGACGGGCAAGCCGCGCGTGGCGAGCGCGCCTTCCGCCAGACGAATGCTCTCGTCATTCGACAGCGCGGCTAGCGCGAGCCGGGTTGAGTACGTGCGTTCGCCGAACGGATTTTGATAGCCGGTGCGATAGGTCAAGATCAACAACACGCGCGCGGCAACGATGCTATCGGCGAGAAACAGCAACACCTCTTCCGAGGTCTTGTCTATCCATTGCAAATCTTCAATGATGAGGACGAGCGGCTTGACCTGCGCGCCCTTGAGCGCAACCGCGCGCAACGCGTCAAAAATTTTCAACCGCCGCGCTTGCGCGTCCATTTTCAAAATAGATTGATCGACCGGGTTTGCCGAGAGCAAATAATTGAAATACGGAATGTGCGGACGCAGTTCTTCGCCGAGCGCGAGGGTACCGCGTTCGATTTTCGTCCGAATCGTTGCGTCGTCGTCTTCGTCCGTGATGTGAAAATTTTGTTTCGCGATGTCAATGTGCGGTAGATACGCCATCGAATTGCCGAACGAAATACACCGCCCGGTGAGCCAGGTCAGATTTTCGCTTTCAAGCGCGCGGCGAAATTCGATCAACAAGCGCGATTTGCCAATGCCCGGGTCGCCCATCAGAAAAACGATTTGCCCGCGCCCGGCTTTTGCTTCGGCGAAACGATCGCGCAAGAGCGTTAATTCTTTGGCGTGTCCGACAAACGGCGTCAGCCCGCGTTCCATCACGACATCAAAGCGCGTGCGGCGATGCGCGCGTTTGACGAGATAACTCTTGATCGGTCGGGTTTTGCCTTTGAGCGTTTTCGCGCCCAGAAATTCGGTTTCGAACAAGCCGCCGATCATTTTGAACGTATCTTCGGCGATGACGATTTGACCCGGCGCGGCTAAACTCATCATGCGAAACGCGAGATTCACCGCGTCACCGGTCGCGGTGTAATCGAGACGCGGATTGTCGCCGATACTGCCGAACAAAACCAGCCCCGTGTTCAACCCCATCCGCACGCGAAATTCAATGCCCCAATGTTCGCGTGCCTGATTCTGATAATCCGCGAGCGCGCGTTGGATGTCGAGCGCGGCAAGCGTCGCGCGTTGCGCGTGATCCTCATACGCGCGGGGCGCGCCGAACACCGCGAGAATACGGTCGCCCAGGATTTGATTGATCGCGCCTTCGTAGCGCTGGACTTGGGTTTGGATCAATTCAAAGTAGCGATTCATCAATTGATGAATTTGTTCGGGATCGAGTTGGTCGCCAACCGCGGTAAAGCCCGGCACATCCACAAACAACGCGGTAACTTGTTTGCGTTCGCTTTCGAGCGTGCGCGGCGTAAGGACCTCGACGTGATGCGATTTTTTCTCGGCGACGCGCAATTGTTCGAACAGCGCGCGAGTTTCTTGCGAAGGTTCGACGCCGAGATCGGTGCGAAGTGATTCGATACAACGTTGATAAACCGCCGCCATTCGCGAGCGGTCGCCCAGTTCACTGTGCGCGATCATCAATGCGCGATACGCGGCTTCGGGCGACTGCCCCAGCGCAATCCACCGTTCGCCCCAGTCCAAAATTTCTTGCCAGCGGTGTTCGGCGAGCAAGCGTTCGAGCGCGCGCGCGATCTTTTGTTCAAAGATCGCGTACAGTTGTTCGCGTTCCAGAACAACCCAGTCTTCGTAAAAACCGGGGAGCAGTTCGCCGCGATACAGCGCCAATGCCGCGAGCAAATCATTCGTCGGCGCGTCAGCGCGCGTGTATTTCAAAATTGCAACGTCGAGCCAGTGCGGCGCGTTCACGTTGAACGCGAGCGCAAGTTCATCGGTGAGCAAATAATTTTCGACCGGCGCGCGCGGCGGTCCGGCGTGGAGTGTTTTTCGCAAACGCCAGAGTTCGTGGCGCAAACTACTGCGCGCATTTTCGTCGCTGGTGTTGGGCCACAACAGACCCGCGATTTTTTCGCGGCGCTGAGGTGTGCCGGCGGTGAGGAGCAGGAACGCGAGGAGCGATTGCGCGGGACGCGAGGGAATGAGGATCGGCGCGCCATCGCGACGCACATCGAATTCCCCAAGCATCTTGACCTGGAGCATATCCATTCCAACCTTGTCGCGAACTAGGAGAGGAGTAAAAAGGATATGTATGTCGCGAGTGAGCCAAACTATAGCACAAAAACCGGGCAACGACAAGAGGGATTTTTCAAAAACACGCTAAATTCACGCTGGCATCTACGCGTTTGAAACGCGTCGCGATTATGATGCGGATCAAGATCGGGATGCGCGAATAATCGCGCAAAATAATTTCCGATCAAGGAGGAGGATAAAATGTTTTGCCGATACTGGATCGTTTTGCTCGTCGCTTTGGGCGCGCTCGTATCCGCGTGCGCGCCTGCGCCAACCGCGACGCCGGTGCCGCCGCCGCCGACCAATCCGCCGCCAACATCCGCGCCCGCCGCGATGGCGATGACGACGCACATCGTTGCCACCCCGAACGATTTGAAATGGGCGGATGTGCCATCGCTTCCACGCGGCGCAAAAATCGCGATCATTGAAGGATCGCTGGCGGAAACCGGGTTCGCGACCGTGCGACTAAAATTCCCGGCAGACTATAAAGTTCCGCCGCACTTTCATCCCGTCGTCGAGCGCGTTACCATTTTGTCCGGCGCGCTCAATATGGGATTGGGCGATCTGTTGGATGCGTCCAAATCCACGGCTTTGCCCGCCGGAAGCATTATGGTCATACCACCTCAAACGCATCACTTTGTATGGACGAAAGAGGAGACCATCGTGCAACTCAACGTGGTAACGCCCTGGGGCATCACCTACGTCAATCCCGCGGATGATCCGCGCAAACAATAAGCGGCGCGCGCTAAAACCCGAAGGGTCCGCTTTGCGAGACCCTTCGGGTTTTCATTGTCGCGGATCCGCCGGGCATTGATCGGTGTGCAAAAATTTTTGACATTCGTCCGGCGTCCAGGTTCGCGTCAAGCGTGATTTCGCGATCGCGATGATGTCTTGAATAGGCAGGGCGTAAACGCGCGCGCCATCGGTAGCCGCAGTTGCCAAGCGTTTGCCGTCTGGACTAAAGACCGCGCGATAAACCGAAGCGCTATTTCCATAGAACGTAAGGGGTTCTTGACTACGATTTCTGGTTGGCGAAACATCCCACACCTTAACAGTCGTATCTGAACTTGACGACACCAAGCGCATCCCATCAGGACTATATGCGGCGCTGAAAACTATACCGCTGTGTCCAACCAGCGCGAGCAATTCTCTGCCAGTTGCAACATCCCATACTTTCACGATCCCATCCGATCCAGCCGAAGCCAGGCGCGCCCCATCGGGACTAGACGCGACGCTATAGATTCGCTCTTTGTGTCCCAGCATCGTGAGGATTTCTCGACCAGTTGCCAAATCCCAAACTTTGATTGCCGCGTCGTCACCACTACTCGCCAAGCGTTTTCCATCGGGACTGAAAGCGACTGTGCGCGGCGTCTCGGTGTGCCCCGAAAGCGTCAACAATTCTTTGCCCGTTTCGCCATCCAAGATTTTGATAGTGAATCCAGCGCCCTCAACCGCGAGACGTTTTCCATCAGGACTGAACGCGATACAATGATCGGTGAGTGCGAGTGCATTTACTTGCGTGATTTGCTGATACAACATTTTACCGGTTGCGGCATCCCAAACTCTCAATGTTTGATCGTCGCCGATCGTCGCGATCCGTTTTGCATCCGGGCTGATCGCGATCGCTCTGAGAAAATTGGTATGCCCGACAAGAGTGAACAATTCTTTGCCAGTTGCCGCATCCCACACTTTGGCTGTCTTGTCTCTGCCGGCAGTAGCAAACCACGTCCCATCTCGACTGTATGCAATGTCTCTAAATCCTTCGCTTTGGGTGGCAAGATTAAACCACTCTTGACCACTTGTGGATGAAACATCCCATATTCTCACCATCCCATCGGCGCCAGCAGTCAACACGCGTGTCCCTTGCGAATCAGGACTGAACAATGCTTTGTTGATCGGACCGGTGTGGCCGCGAAGTTCGAGCACGACTTGTCCAGTCGCGACATCCCATAATAATGCTGTCCCATCTCCTCTTCCGACGATGAGGCGCGTCCCCGCCGAGTTGAATGCGAATCCATTATTCGAAACCGGCAGAGGATAGTTCAATGTTGAGATCAGCCGTCCGGAAATTATATCCCAGATTTTGATTGAGCCGTCAAACCCGGCAGTGGCAAGGCGCGTGCCATCTGGCGTAAAGGTGATGTCCCAAACCGAATTGGTGTGACCTGAAAGCGTGTACAGTTCTCTGCCGGTCACGGCATCCCACACTTTGGCGACCCGGTCATTGCTGGCAGTGGCAAGCCGCGCCCCATCCGGGCTAAATGCAACTTGTTGAACGAGTTCAGTGTGTCCGACCAAGGTGAGTAAAGTTTGACCGGTGATGGCGTCCCATACTTTTGCAGTTTTGTCTGCGCTTGCCGTGGCGATGCGCTTGCCGTCCGCGCTGAAAATGACCGCATAGATGCCATCCGTGTGTCCAGCGAGAGTGAGCATTTCGCGTCCGGTCGCCGCATCCCATATTTTCACCGTCTTATCCAAACTCGCCGTAGCGATTTGCGTTCCGTCGGGATTAAAAATAACGTCTCGGAGGACCGCGGTGTGACCGGAGAGTGTGAACAACTCTTTGCCGGTAGCGGCGTCAAACACTTTTGAGGTTCTGTCGGTGCTTGCCGTGGCGATCCGTTTCCCATCCGGGCTAAAAGCCGCGCCAAAGAGTCCCTGAGAGTGTCCCCGCACGGCGAGTTGCACGCGCGATGTTTGCACAGCGCGATGCAACGCTTCTTCTGCTTCGCGCAAGACCGGCGTGCCATTAGTCGAAGACACGGACACGGCTTCGAGCGCCAACAAAATGCTACGCTCCGGGTCAATGCCGAGATTGTTCACGGAAGACACGGATAGCTCGCGCGCAAACGCGATGCGTCGTTCAATCTCCGCGCGTTGCGCGGTTTGAAACGCGAACAGTGCCAGAAACGCGACCAGCAACAACATGCCCGCGAGCAACACCGCGCGTTTCCGTAATTGTTGCGCGGCGCGCGTTTGCGTCTCCGCCAATGTTTGCGCCGCGATTAATTCGCGCAGACGTTGCGCTTCGCGTTCTTGCGCTTGACGTTCCGCGAGTTGTTTCGAGGCGTCGAGAAATTCGCGCTCCAACGTGTTCAGGTCGTGGCTATTCGTCCGCGACCACTCTAACGCGTGCGCCAAGCGCGCGCCGCGATACAACTCGCCTTCGTCGCGCTTTAATCTTTCCCAGGATTGCGCGGCTTCGCTCAAGTGCCGATGCAACCGCAAGCCCTCGCGATTTTCGTTCAGCCACTCGCGCAAGCGCGACCACTCGCGAATCAACGCTTCGTGCGCGACCTCCGCGCTGTCCACACCTAGCATCACGAGCCGCGCATCCGCGAGCGTGTTCAACACCGCGCGTAATTGCGCCGCTTGCTCCGCGCGCGGCACAAGTTCATTCAAGCCCGCGCGGCGACGCGTGTCTTCGGTGCCTTCGCCCAATTCAGTGAGTCGCAAAAAAATATCGCGCGCGAGATGTTGTTGCGCTTGATTCAGTTGATCGGTGAACACGCTCTCCGCGGTTTCCGCAATCGCGCGTTGCACGCCGCCCGCCGCGCGATAACCCGCGAGCGTGAACATTCGTCCGCACCGATGCTCCCAGGTTGCGAGAAGCGCGTGCGAGAGCAGTGGCAATGCGCCCGGTTCTTGATCTTGCGCGCCGCCCGCGCCGACATCGCTCAACATCAAATCGATGAGACCTGGTTCGAACTCCCAGCCGCCGCGGTGCGCCGGTTCTTGAATCGCGTGGCGCAATTCCGCGCGCGTCATTTGTCCGATGTATTCTTGGTGCGCGGCAAGCGCATCGCGCAGTTGGGGATATTGCGCGCAGTGCGAATAGAAATCCGCGCGCAGTGCGATCACGATTGTCGTGCGTTGGTTTGCATCGTTCGCGCGATCAAGCAAGCGCGCGATCAATTCCGCGCGCGCGTTTTCATCGCGGCAGAGCGTGAACACCTCTTCGAATTGATCCACAATGATCACGTTGGGCCTCGCGTCGCGCGCCAAATTTGCATCGAGCGTTTGAATCGGTTGCGCGGTCGGCGTGAACACGCGAACCGTGTATCCCGCGCGTTTCAACGCGACGGCGAGACCGGCGCGGACGATGGAGGATTTGCCCGAACCGGATGCGCCGACAATCGCGAGCAAACGCGGAAGATGTGATCCAAGTGCGTTGAGATGTTCAACGAGGTGCGCGGTCAATGCCTCGCGCCCGAAAAACCAATCCGCGTCGGCTTCGTCGAAAAATAAAAGACCTTTGTACGGCGCGACGCCGGCAACCGGCGCATCTTCCTGACGCGCGGATTCCGCGAGCGTGAGCAAGCGCGTGGTGGTTTCGGGTTCGTGTTCGAGATGGAGCGCGGGAACGAACAATGCTTTGAGCGTGGCGAGGTCGGGGAGTCGGAGATTTTTTTCGAGGCGACTGATTTGCGCTTCGCTGTATCCAACCGCGATCGAGAGTTCGAGTTGGGTCAGCCGCGCGCGGCGGCGAAGAAATTTAAGCAGGTCGCCAAACGTGGCGAACGAGTCCAGCGCGATAGATTGGGAAGGCATCGTCATCACCCTCCTAACGAGTACTCGTTTCAAACGATTGCTCGCATTATAACCCTGAATCCGGGTGGATTCAATAGGTGGGCGAGTGAAATTTCCAATTTGGTAAGAAATGTCATCTTTGAGCGGTAAGAAATGTCATATTTGCCGGCGGGATTGGTCGTAAATTGACTTGCAAGCGTGCAGGACGAAAAAATCCAGGAGGGAGAAATGTCATCTCAGCGAATCATCAATCTAACTTTTCTGTTGTGCAGTTCGGCGGTCATCGCGTTTTTCATCTTGGCATCCGGTCAAGAACCGCCTGCGGTAATCACCCAACCGGCTCCGATCGCGCGGCTCACGCACGATCCCGGCAACGCGTTACGCCCGGCGTGGAGCCCCGATAATCGTTTGATCGCGTTCGAATCGAATCGCGATGGCGCGTTTCAGATTTACGTGATGAACGCGGATGGAAGTAACCAACGCGCGTTGACCGCTGGCGCGAATGAGAATCGTCGCCCGGTGTGGACGCCGGATGGCAAGTCTATTTTGTACGATTCGTCCGACGGCGCGCATCAAGATATTTGGATCGTCCATCTCGCGAGCGGTGTACGGAAACAACTCACGCGCGTCGAGGGCTTGGCAGATTACGCGGCACTCAGCCCCGACGGAAAGCAACTCGTGTTTTATCTCTACAAAGATATGACGCTCAATTTGTGGACGATGCGCGCGGATGGGCGCGACGCGAAACCGTTAACGCACGATTTCGCGGATGGGCGACGAAAAGAACCGACGATAGCATCACGCCAACCGGCGTGGAGCGCGGATAGCCAATGGTTAGCATACACCGGCGGCGATGGCAAATCTATTTGGGTGATGCGGCGCGATGGCACGGACGCGCGCGCGATCATCGCGGATGAAGAAACGAATCGCCTTCCCTGGTTTTTGCCGGACGGATGCGTCGCGTTCATCACCGAGTATGTGCCGCCGCGTTATGGCGGCGCGTGGACGAATGCGTGGGCGTACGATCTCAAGACCGGCGCGCGCACATTGCTCTACGATTTGATGTCAATGCAAGAGCCGGTCGCGTGGAACGCGGACAATTCGAAACTGGTGTTTGCCTCGCCGCGCGCCGGACGTTTCGATCTTTATCTGATCGATCTGAACGCGCCGGGCGGGCTTGATGCGTTGCGCGGCACATCGCACCAAGAAGGTGTGGGCGCCAAATAAATCTCACAGCAAGCTATAGATCAGTTCGTCATAATCCAGGTTTCTGCGAGAAACCTGGATTTTTTCGCGCGCATCGCCAGCCCCATTGACGCGCCAGGACAAAGCAAGTATTATTCCGCCACTCTAGGAGGATCAGGTCATGGCGCGCCTTTCCTCGCAGACAACCACCCCAATCAAAATCTATCTCCTCGGATCGTTTCGCGTTGAACGCGACGCGCAAACGATCCATTTTTCGACGCGCCAAGTCAAATCACTTTTTGCATTCCTCGTTTTGCATCCCGAACAACATTCGCAAATCACTCGGCGATGAAATTGTGATCGCGGATCGCGAATCGGTTCAACTCAATCCCGATGCGCCGATTTGGGTTGACGCGCGCGAGATTTCAAATTTCAAATTTCAAATTTCAGATTTGAGTTCCCAATCTGCAATCATCAATCTGAAATCTGAAATTGACCTGCTTCCCGATTTCTACGACGACTGGATTCTCCCCGAACGCGAACGCTTGCGCGCGATTTTCCTCGACGCGCTCTTGCAACTTGTCCAGCATTATCGCTCGCACAGCGAGTACGCGCGCGCGATTGAACTCGCGCAGAAAATTTTATCGCACGATTCCGCAAATGAAAAAGCGTACCAACATTTGATCGTTTGTCTTGCCGCGACCGGTGATCGCATCGGCGCGCTGAAACAGTTTGACGCGTGCGCGAAAAAACTGCGCGAGGAACTCGGCGTTGAACCGTCGCCGGAAACGATTGCGCTCCGCGATCAGATCGAGCAGGCACTGAGCGGCGCGAAATCGTACGAAGCCGCGCTCGCGAATTTGCCGAATCCGCTGACGAGTTTTATCGGTAGAGAAAATGAGCAAAAAGAACTGAAGGAACTGTTTGAAAAAACGCGTTTGTTGACGTTGACCGGCGCGGGCGGCGCGGGCAAAACGCGTTTGGCGATTCAGGTTGCCCGCGCCGTCGTCCCTGATTTTACGAGCGGGGTGTGGTGGGTCGAACTTGCGGCGTTGAGCGATCCCGCACTCGTGCCGCAAAGCGTGGCGCAAGCGTTAGGCATCCAAGAATCGCGCGAGCGGTCGTTGATGGAAATGCTGGTGTTGGTGATTCGCGACAAAGCGATGTTGCTCGCGCTCGACAACTGCGAGCATCTCATCGCGGCGTGCGCGGAACTCGCGGAAAAACTTTTGCTCGCGTGTCCGCGGCTCAAAATTATCGCGACGAGCCGCGAGGGCTTGAATGTTATCGGCGAAACCGTGTGGCGCGTGCCGTCGCTCGCGCTTGCCGACGCGCTGAATTTACCACCGCTCGATCAGCTCGCGCAGTACGATGCGATTCAACTATTTGTACAACGCGCGCACGCGGTCGCGTCGAATTGGAAACTCGACGGGAACGCGCGCGCGGTCGCCCAGATTTGCGCGCGGCTCGATGGGATGCCGCTCGCGCTCGAACTCGCGGCGGCGCGGGTGAAAATTTTATCGGTAGAACAAATTGCCGCGCGACTGGACAATCGTTTCACTTTGCTCACGGGAGGCAATCGCACGGCTCCGCCGCGCCAACAAACTTTGCGCGCGACCATCGCGTGGAGTTTCGATTTGCTGTCAGAGTCAGAAAAGACGATGCTGATGCAGTTGTCCGTGTTTGCAGGAGGTTGGACTTGGGAGGCGGCAGAACAAGTGTGCAACATAGCATCGCCGGTATTGGATACGCTCACCGCGCTCGCGGACAAATCGCTAGTCGTCGTCGAGCAAAAAGAATCGGGACTGCGTTATCGTTTACTGGAAACCGTCAGACAGTACGCGCACGAAAAGTTGGGCGAATCCAGTGGCTTGGCAAGTATTCGCCACCATCATTTGAATTATTTTCTAAATCTAGCGGAAGAAGCAGAGCCGAAACTTATGGGTGCCCAAGCAAAAGAATGGCTAGTTCGGTTGGAAAACGAATATGCTAATCTACGCGCGGCTTGGGAGTGGGCGATCGCGACGGATGCTGAAATAGCATTGCGGTTGGCGTGGGCATTGCTTGAATTTTGGGGCGCAGGTTTGCATTTGACCGAAGCGCAGGATTGGTTAGCCAGATTGCTTCCACTCACGGAAAAATGGGGCGTTAGTGCCAAGCATGCGCGTGCGTTGACCGTAGCCGGAAATGTGGCTATCTTTCAGTCGAATCATGTTTTCGCCCGTTTATTGAGCGAGCAAGGATTAGCAATTGCCAAACAGACCGCGTCAAAATTTGAGATCGCCTATGCGAGTCTAATGCTAGGCTTCTCAACATACCATCTGGGTGACTTGCAGATTGCGCGCACGTTATTAGATACCAGTCTCGTTTTGTGGCGCGAATTAGATAATGCGTTGAATATCGCGCGGTCGCAACTTTTTGGAGCGATGCTGAGGAGAGATCAAGGAGACTTGGATCAAGCCCATCAATTGTATGAAGCAAGCAGGATAGGACTTGAAGCATTGGGCAACAATCGCTGGCTTGCCATGGGCTTGAACTCACTGGGCGCGCTAGCTCAGCAGATAGGAGATTATTCACGCGCCGCTAAATTGTATGAAGAGTGTATCAAACTTGAACGTGAGAACGGTCGGAAAATTCTTCTTTCTATTGCGATGGGAAACATGGGAGCTGTTGCATTGTACGCAAGTGACTATTCAAAGGCACAGGCGTGTTTTGAAGAGAGTCTTATCTTGGCACAACAACTGGGACATAAGAATGGGATTTGTTTGAATCTCATGGGATTGGCAGGCGTGATTGGTGCGACCGGCAAGCCGGAGCAGGCGGCGCTTTTACTAGGACTAGTCGAAGTGACCTTCAATGTTACCCATATCATTCTTCAGCCAGCGGATCGCATTGAATATGATTACATTTGGGCAAGTGTGCGCGCAAAATTAGATGAGGCGGCGTTCGAGAAAGCGTTGGCAGAAGGGCGCGCGATGACACTGGAACAAGCGGTTGAGTACGCGTTGGAGAATGTGAAATGAGTTCGGCGCGCCAGACCAAGCTAATTCGTTTGTATCTCCTCGGCTCGTTTCGCGTTGAACGCGACATGCAAACGATCCATTTTTCGACGCGCCAAGTCAAATCACTTTTTGCATTCCTCGTTTTGCATCCCGAACAACATCCGCGCGAAAAACTGTCCGCGCTCCTCTGGGGCGACTCACCCGACGAACAGGCGCGCCACTCGCTCCGCACCGCGCTCGCGACGATTCGCAAAGCACTCGGCGATGAAATTGTGATCGCGGATCGCGAATCGGTACAACTCAATCCCGATGCGCCGATTTGGGTTGACGCGCGAGAAATTTCCGATTTTCGATTTTCGATTGCTGATTTGCCAATCGAAAATTACGCGGGCGATCTCCTGCCTGATTTCTACGACGACTGGATTCACCCCGAACGCGAACGCCTGCGCGCGATCTTTCTCGACGCGCTCTTGCAGATCGCGCAACACCATCGAGCCAAAAGCGAATACGCGCGCGCGATGGAGGTCGCGCAGAAAATTTTGGCGCACGATCCGGCGAACGAGAAAGCGTATCAGCATCTCATCGTTTGTCTCGCGGCGACGGGAGATCGCATCGGCGCGCTGAAACAGTTTGACGCGTGCGCGAAAAAACTGCGCGATGAACTCGGCGTCGAACCATCGCCGGAAACGATCGCGCTCCGCGATCAGATCGAGCAGGCACTGAGCGGCGCAAAATCGCACGAAGCCGCGCTCGCGAATTTGCCGAACCCGCTGACGAGTTTTGTGGGGAGAGAAAGAGAGATTGAAGAGATTGAGCGATTGCTTGCGACGACACGCTTGCTCACACTGACCGGCGCGGGCGGCGCGGGGAAAACGCGTTTGGCGATTCAGGTTGCCCGCGCCGTCGTCCCGGATTTTTCGAGCGGGGTGTGGTGGATCGAACTCGCCGCGTTGAGCGATCCCGCGCGCGTGCCGCAAAGTGTCGCGCACGCATTAGGTGTCCAGGAATCGCGCGAACGCGCGTTGACGGAACAGCTGGCGTTGGTGATTCGCGACAAAGCGATGCTGATCGCACTCGACAACTGCGAGCATCTCATCGCGGCGTGCGCGGAACTCGCGGAACAACTGTTGCTCGCGTGTCCCAATCTCAAAATTATCGCGACGAGTCGCGAGGGTTTGAATGTTGTCGGCGAAACCGTGTGGCGCGTGCCGTCACTCGCGCTTGCCGACGCGCTGAATTTGCCGCCGCTCGATCAACTCGCGCAGTACGATGCGATTCAATTGTTCGTGCAACGCGCGCACGCGGTTGCGCCGCAGTGGAGACTCGACGGGAACGCGCGCGCGGTCGCGCAGATTTGCGCGCGGCTTGATGGGATGCCGCTCGCGCTCGAACTCGCGGCGGCGCGCGTGAAAATTTTATCGGTAGAACAAATTGCCGCGCGACTGGACAATCGTTTCACTTTGCTCACGGGAGGCAGTCGCACGGCTCCGCCGCGCCAACAAACTTTGCGCGCGACCATTGAGTGGAGTTTCGATTTGCTGTCAGAGTCAGAAAAGACGATGCTAATACAGTTGTCCGTGTTTGCAGGAGGTTGGACATTGGAAGCGGCAGAACAAGTGTGCAACATAGCATCGCCGGTATTGGATACGCTCACCGCGCTCGCGGACAAATCGCTGGTCGTCGTCGAGCAAAAAGAATCGGGACTGCGTTATCGTTTACTGGAAACCGTCAGACAGTACGCGCACGAAAAGTTGGTCGAATCCAGTGGCTTGGCAAGTATTCGCCACCATCATTTGAATTATTTTCTAAAGCTAGCGGAAGAAGCAGAGCCGAAACTCATGGGTGCCGAAGAAAAAACATGGCTAGTTCGGTTGGAAAACGAGTATGCTAATCTACGCGCGGCTTGGGAGTGGGCAATCGCGACGGATGCCGAAATAGCATTGCGGTTGGCGTGGGCATTACTCGAATTCTGGAGCGCGGGTTTGCATTTGCCCGAAGCGCGCGAGTGGTTAGCCAGCTTGCTTCCACTCACGGAAGGATGGGGCGTCAGCGCAAAGCGAGCGCGTGTGTTGATCGTCGTTGGACGCGTGGCTTTGTATCAGCTGAATAGTAGTGTTGCGTATGAATTGTTAGAGCAGGGTCTAACGATTGCCAAGCAGACCGAGTCCAAATTTGAGATCGCTTGTGCGTCCTTCTGGCTGGGTTTCTCATCCTTCTTCTTGAATGACTTTGAGACGGCACACAATCTTTTGAACGCCAGTCTCACTATATCGCAGGAATTGGGTCATGCGTTATACATCGCGCGTTCGCAACTTCGTTTGGGGGATGTGGCGCAAAACCAAGGCGAATTTGAGTTAGCCCAGCAGCTATTTACTGAGAGCATCGAAAGGTTTCAGTCGCTAGGCAGCAATCAGGAGATTGCAAGTGTCTTGAGCTCGATGGGCGATCTAGCTCGGCTTCAAGGCGATTATCAGCGCGCCACTAAATTATACGAAGAGTGTATCAAACTTGAACGTGAGAACGGTGAGAAACTTGGGCTAGCTGGAGCAATATCAAGCTTGGGATTTGTTTTGTTTCGGGTGGGTGATTACGCCAAAGCGCGAACAACTTTTGAAACAAGTCTTATCCTTTCGCAAGAACTTGGACAAATGGTTGGCATTTGCGTAGGTCTCGTGGGAATGGCTGAAGTTATAAGCGCAATGGGCAAAGCCGAGCAAGCTATGCGTTTATTGCACGTAGTCGAAGCGAGCATTCGTAAATCCAAGATAGTTATTTGGCGACCGGATCGCATGGAATATGATTACATCTGGGCGAGCGTGCGCGCAAAATTAGATGTAGCGACGTTCGAGAAAGCGTTGGCAGAGGGGCGTGCGATGACGCTCGATCAAGCAATTGAGTACGCGTTGGAGAATGTGAAATGAATCCGATTCGCGTTCACCTCCTCGGATCGTTCCGCGTCGAACGCGACGCGCGCACGATCCATCTTTCCACGCGCAAAGTCGAATCGCTCTTCGCCTTCCTGGTTCTGCATCCCGAAACGCACGCGCGCGAAAAACTGTCCGCGCTCCTCTGGGGCGATTC
>JACRPR010000109.1:0-3309 GCA_016223105.1 Chloroflexota bacterium
TGATTTGATTCGCGCTGATCGCCATTTGTTTCTCCTTGATTTTATTTTCCCACCGCGCGCAACATTGCTTCGACGCGCGTGAATTTCACACGCGGGCGTCCTTGCGCCGCGCCGCGCTGGAGTTCGAGTCGATCGAGTGTCTGCCAATCCGCGAATGAAACAAACCTGGGTTGCCGCGCGCGAATCAAATTTTCCGCGCTGAGCGGATCGGCATGCGCGGGTTGCATCGTCGCGTCGCGTTGCGCGTCTTCGAGCATTGCGTTTGCGGTCTCGACCGAATCCGGTTTGTTCGTGCCGATCACCCCGCTCGGTCCGCGTTTGATCCAGCCCGCCACGTACTCGCCGACGCGCGATTGCTTCGATTCGGGATCGAGCACGCGACCTTTTTCGTTGAGGATGACGCCCCACTTGTCATGAAACGGCACGTCCGGCAATGCGACACCGCGATAACCGACTGAGCGAAAAACCAAACCCACCTCAAGTTCTTCAAATTGATCGGTCGCCTGCGCGCTCAACGCGCCGGACTCGGACGCGACGAGCGTGTTGCGCACCAAACGCATTTTCGTCACGCGCCCGGACGCGTCGCCGAACAATTCGACCGGTGACATCAAGAAGCGCAAAAATAATTTGCGCGATTTGCCGGACGGTTGACGCGCCGCGTACGCTTGAATCGTTTCCACTTTGCGAACGTTCGCCAGATCATTTTCCTTTTCGAGTTCCGCGCGGCTCAACGGATCGAGTGCGACTTCGTCCGCGCGCGCGAACACATCCGCGTCTTGCATCTCGCCAACCTCTTTGATCTCCGGCGCGGTGAACGCGGCTTGAACTGGTCCGCGCCGCCCGATCAAGTACACTTCTTTGACGCGACTCGCGCACAATGCTTCGAGCGCGTGATCGGCGATGTCGGTTTTCGTCAACTCATCACGCGTGCGACACAGGATACGCGCGACATCAATCGCGACATTGCCGACGCCGATCACTGCGACGCGTTCCTGGGACAGATCGAAATGGCAATCGCGATAATCGGGATGCCCGTTGTACCACGCGACGAACTCGGTCGCGGGATGACTGCCGCGCAAATCTTCGCCGGGAATATTCATCCGCCGATCGGTCTGCGCGCCGGTCGCGTACAAAATTTGATGATAGTGCGCGCGGAAATCGGCGAGCGCGATATGGCTACCAAATTCGACGTTGCCGAAAAATCGAAAACGCGGATTCGCCGCGATCTTTTCGTACACCTTTGTCACGCTTTTAATTTTCGCATGATCGGGCGCGACGCCGCCGCGCACCAAACCGAACGGCGTCGGCAAGCGGTCGAACATGTCCACTTGGACCGCGTTGCCGGTTTGTTTGAGCAAATGCTCGGCGGCGTAAAATGCCGCGGGACCCGATCCAATAATCGCAACGCGCAACGTTGCCATTATGCCTCCATTATTTGAGTTTCGAGTGTTTCGATTTCGCCCTGATACTGATCGACCTGGGCTTTCACCAAATCGCGAATGGAAACAATGCCGACCAATTTACCCTGCTCGACAATCGGCAGATGGCGAAATTGTTTTTCGGTCATCGTGTTCATCACGGATTTGAGATCGTCGTTAGGCGAACCGGTAACGACATGCTTGGTCATTATTTGTTGCACGGACAAACCCAACACATTGTCGTTGTGAACTGCCGCGCGCACAATATCGCGCTCGGACAAAATTCCAACGACCTCGTCCAATCCGATCACGACCACCAATGCGCCGATGTTATGCTGTGCCAACAAACCCACCGCATCTTTGAGCGAGCGATCCGGATGGATCGTAACCACCCTGGTTCCAGTCGTGGCAAGGATGTTTTGAATTTTCATGCCTGCCTCCTTCTAGGTGTGATAAATTATACCACAAAACGCGCGGTAAGGGCGAAGCATTTTGCATCCTTCGACTTTGCTCAGGATGAAAAATGCTTCATCCCTACGCGCGCAACAATGTGCCTTCGTCAAAATTTTCCGCGCCCAATGCGCGTTCGATCATTCCCGCGCGCATCGCGCTGATCACTCGCGCGGTGAGCGCCGGTTCGCGTTCGATCAACGCGAGCATTCCCTTGACTTTGGTCAACATTCCGCCGGTCGTATCAACGCCGTGCGAGCCGGAGAGATTCATTTCGATCTGCGAAAAATTCGTGGGGGTGATCGCGCGGAGCAATTGCGCGTCCGGGTTTTTGAGCGGATCGCCGGTGAACACGCCGTCCACAATACCGGCAAGCACGATGCGCGACGGTTTCAAAATCGGCGCGAGGTACGCAAAAATCATTTCGGTTGAAACGATCGTCATCCGCCGCGTTTCATCGAACGACACGTCACCAAAGACGAGCGGCACGAGATTGTGCGCGAGCGCGGTCTGCGCCGGTTCGGACGCGAGCCGGATCAATTTTCCATCGCGGCACATTGCCGACGCGGACGGTTGCATCGCGACTATTGGCACGCCCGCATCGAGAAAAATATCCGTAACGATGCGCGTGAGTCGCCATGCCGCCGCGCCGGTTTCCGCGTACGCACGCCAATCGCCATTTGTGCCGTAGCCAGATTTTTTCGCGGCGAAATGCCCAAACGATCCGCTTCCGTGTCCGATCAAAATTTTTTGCGCGGGATTTTGGTCGCGCGCGTTTTTCACTTCACGCGCGATGCGCTGAATCACGTCGAGGCGCGCGGCGGATTCGCGCGTCTTGTCCGTGATCGCCGAGCCGCCGAGTTTCAGAAAAATCAATGCGTTCTCCGTTTTGAATGGGACGCGGAATAACGAGTGAGGGATTCGAGCGTTTACGCGGTGATTTGTCTGACCGGCAACCCGCTAAAGCGTCGAATCCGGTGCCGAGATTTTTATCCGCGTTCGTCCGCGTCCAATTTCATTTTTGTTCGATAATCATAATCACGCGCGCAAGCACATCGCGCCGCGCGCCGCCGGAATCGCCCCAGATCGCGAGCGCGACCCCAGGTCGCAAATCATTTAACGCGCCGGGTAGAGTGCCGCGCCGCACCAGCGTTTGTTCGGTGATGCTGATCGTGCGCGCGCCTTGCGCGGTCTGAACCGTCAACGTATTCTCGCCAAAAAATTGGAGTGTGCCGATCACATCCGGCGAGCCGCCCAATACCGGCGTCGCCGCGCTTGCCGGCGATTGGCGCGCCTGCGCGTTGCGCGCGCCGCCGCGCAACGCGAGCGTGATGCCGAACGATGACGCACAGATCAACATCAAACTTGCGAGCGTGATCGCACCGCAACCGATCATTATTTTTCGTGATCGCATTGTGAATCCAACGGCGTCGGACTCGAC
>JACRPR010000109.1:3352-9194 GCA_016223105.1 Chloroflexota bacterium
TTTGACGTTAATTGTTCCCGCGTCCACCCACTCGACCGTGATGCCCTTGTCCGCAAATTCGGTAACGCCGATTTTCAACGGATGCGCGCCGCGTTTGAGATGCGATGGAATCACCAGATCAAATTCTTCGACGATGATGTTTTCGCGCGATGTGCGCGCCTCGCGCGCATAGCGCGCGAGATTGCCAAACCCGAGATCGTGTGTTTCGAGTGTGCGATCATCTACGCGCGTCGAGATCAGATACGCGCGCGGTTGTGTCATTTGCCAATACGTTTTGATCTGCACGCGCGAACTTGGATTGATTTTCGGAAAACCGATTTCGGACAAGGGGCGCGATTCAACCTCACGCACATCATATCCCAACAACATCAATCCGCCAAAATCGTGATTTGCGCGCGATTGCGGTTGCGCGTCCGCGATCATCAATGGCGGCGGGGTCGCACTCGCGCGAAACAAAACCAGGTCGCGCGCGCTTCCGATCAACACCGGAATGTACCACGCGTCCGTCGGCAGTAGATCGCGCGGCGGCGACCAAATGCCACCTTGCGGTTGACCGTTCTCGACGCGCACGGTCGTGAAAATTGGCGCATCGCGATTTGGAATCGGAATGTTGCGCGGCATCGGAAGCGTTACATCGGGACGCACGCGATAGACCGCCTGCCAATAAAACATATCAAAGCCAAACACCGCGCGGCGACCGACGAGCGCGCTATCGCGCGGCAGGATCGCATAAACGTGCTGATAAAAATCCGGGATCGCGGTATCGGTCGCGCGATTGTTCTCGCGGAAATTGATCGCGGCAAGCGACGCGAGCGGCACCGCGAGAAAAATCACAAACGCGATCGTCGCGGCGAACGAAATCGCGCGCGCCGGGAAACGCCATCGCGCTAAAATCGCGCGCAACCAATCGCTCAGTTGGTGCGCGCCAACGCCGACAAAAATCGCAAAGACAAAATGCGCGGGAATGAAAAACACATCGAGATCGAAAACTTTGTACTGTGTGAAAAACCAAACGTTGGTCAGCCACATTCCGATCAAAAGCCAGAATCGTTTTGGGTGACGAAAGAGCAACGCCCACGCGCCCAGCACGCCAATCACGAAACCAATCGGCGTGAGATTCGCGACGGCATAGCCAACGTAAATCACGATGCGTTCCGGCATCGCGGCAAGTGGAAACGCAAAGCGCAAGTTCGTGAACGCGCCGAGCGTGTACACGTAAAATCCCGCGAGCGTGTTCGGCGGAAAGCGCATCAGCAACGGTTCGGTGATCGTCGCGGCGCGTAACGGAATCCACGCGAATTGCGCCGCGCCGAGCACAAACGCGATGAACGCGGCGATAAGCGTGAGTGGTCGCTTGAGGATACGCCAATCGGTGAGCAAAACGTACAATGTGAACGCGGGCGCGAATCCCAGGTTTGATAAATGTGACGCCGCGAACGCGCGCGGCAATTCGACGCGCCGCGCGATCAAAAATAAAAGCGCGACGCCGCCCGCGCCCAAAAAAGCGGACACTAAATTCGTGCGATGCGCGGCATCGCCGACTGGGATCAATCGCGAAAAAAGAAAGCCGAGCCAGGTGAGGAGCGGATAGCCGGGCGGATGCGCGAGTCCCAGGATCGCGGCAACCGTCGTAAGTTCGTTGCCGTCGGGGCTCGCGTACGACAAACTTGGTGTGAGTGTCGCGTTGTAGAGGAGCAAACAAATCGCGAAAATAAAAATTGCGATGAGCGGATCGAGCAAACGGAAGCGAATGTTCATCGGGGTCAGAATCGCACGCGTGGGTTGGCGAAGCGTGAGCGCGGCGTAAACAGAATGTAAAAAACTATCTTGGGTGTTTGTTTGCGAATCGCGTTGCCGCGTTGATTTGTAGATCGCTCAGTTGCGGAAACTCTTTTTGAATTTGTTGTGAGGAAAATCCCGATGCGACATAACCGGCAATGACGCGCGCGGGAATACGTGTGCCGGCAATAACTGGTGTGCCGAACATTATTTTGGGATCGCGGACAATTAATCCATCTTCGTACTTCACGGCGCGCCCTTTCGCGCGCGTCCATTTTTCGGGAATCGGCGCGAGCACAAGCGTTGAACCCACACGGGTAATGCTCAATTGATTGAGATTTCGTAAATTGCGGCGAAAAGCCGGCGGAATTTTTAGCGTGCCATCGCGCGCGAGGTCAACTGTGATTGTTTGAATAACCATTACGACTCCTACTTTTTTACACTCGGCGGTGGCGCGGGTGTGCGATCACCGAGATCGAAATGATCCACTTGGACGCCGGCAATTTTCAAATACTTCATCGCGAGATCATCGGGATAATGTCCGGCGTACACGACGCGGAGCAAGCCGGCATTGATGATCATTTTCGCGCAAGTGTGGCACGGTTGATGCGTCGTGTAAATCGTGCCGCCTTCGAGCGAGACGCCGTGCAACGCGGCTTGAATGATCGCGTTTTGCTCCGCGTGCAATGTGCGAACGCAATGCCCAGCCACAACTTCGCACCCTTCATCTAAACAATGCGGCAAGCCCTTGGGCGCGCCGTTGTAGCCGGTCGTGAGGATACGCTTGTCCTTGACGATGATCGCGCCGACTTGGGCGCGCAAGCAAGTCGCGCGGCGCGACACGTCGAGGGTGATTTCGATAAAGTACTCATCCCAACTGGGTCTGTGTGAAATCAATTCTGAAATCATAAATCTGAAATCTGAAATTTTGTTATCCCGTCCCAAACTGCCGATCACCCGCATCGCCCAAGCCCGGCACGATGTACGCTTGTTCGTTGAGATGATCGTCAATCGCGGCGAGATAAATATCCACGTCGGGATGATCGTTTTGCAATCGCTTGATGCCTTCGGGCGCGGCGATGATGCCGACGTACTTGATCCGTTTCGCGCCCCAGTCTTTGAGAATCTGCGTCGTCGCGGATGCGGAACCGCCGGTCGCGAGCATCGGATCGAGAATGAGACACACGTCCACGCTCGGCGCGACTGGGAGACGATTGTAGTACTGAATCGGTTCGAGTGTTTTGTGATCGCGATACAAACCGATGTGCCACACTTCGGCGGAGGGCATCATTTCCCAAAAGCCCTCGACCATTCCCAGTCCCGCGCGCAAAACCGGGACAAGCCCGATCACTTCTTTCAAGTCAGACCCTTTCGCATTCGAGAGCGGCGTAACGACATTGATCTCGTTCAACGCGAGATCGGCGGTCGCTTCGTACGCAAGCAAAATCGCGACCTCGCGAATCAGTTCGCGAAATTTTTTCGGCTCGGTTTTGAAATCGCGCATCAGCGTTACCTTGTGCCGAAGTAACGGGTGATTCGAGACGTGGACTTGGGACATATTGACCTCGTGATACATGATGCGGATGCGTGAAAATTTATTTCACGCATCACGCATCACGTTTTACTTTTTCGTTTTCTCTTTTTCCTTTTCACTTGGGCGCGCTTCTAATCGCGCAATACTCGCGACCGCGTCGCCCTCTTTCAACTTGATCACTTCAGATTCTTTCGACGTGCGTTTGCTCTTGGGCAAATTCGCGACGCGCGCGCGCAGAACGAGCCCGTTCGTCGAAATGATCGTTACGTCGTCTTCTTCGTTCGCGACGCGCGCCGCCGCGATGATGCCCGCGCGCGCTACATCGCGACCGAGGATGCCGACGCCTTTGGTGTAGCGATTCTGCGTCGAAAAATCTTTGATCGGCGTGCGCTTGCCGAAACCTTTTTGCGTTACGAGGAGGACAAAGCCGTCCGGCTGAACGACATCGAGCGACGCGACCTTGTCGCCTTCGTTCAACTTGATGCCGTACACGCCGCCCGCCGCGCGCCCTTGCACCGGCACATCCTCTTCTTTGAAGCGCAGGGCTTGACCTTGCTCGGTTACGTAAAACAATTCGCCGTCGCCGTGCGTAAGGCGCGCCCAACCCAGGTCGTCGCCTTCGTTGAGATTGATCGCCGCGACGCCCGCGGAACGAATCGCGTCAAACTCCACGAGCGGCGTGCGCTTGATGCGACCGAGCGCAGTCGCCATCGTTAGAAATTCGGCTTGCGAAAAATCGGAAACCGCGACGGCGGAGGTGACGCGTTCGTTTTGTTCGAACGATAAAAAATTATTGAGCGGCAAACCTTTCGGCGTGCGTTCGACATCCGGCGCTTGATGCGCGCGCAAGGGATACACTTTGCCGCGATTCGTGAACAGCAGAAGCGTATCGCGCGTGTTCGCGGGAATCAGATATTGCACCGCGTCCTCTTCGCGCGTTTGCACACTTTTCGATCCGCCCGCCGTGCGACGCACCGACGAGAGCGGCACGCGGCTGATGTAGCCGCGTTGCGTGATCGAAACCAGGATCGGTTGATCTTGCACCAGGTCTTCGGCTTTGAATTCGGTCGGTTGCTCTTCGGTGGATTCTGAAATGTGCGTGCGGCGCACATCGCCAAATTTTTTCTTGAGTTCTGCGAGCTCTTCCGCAATCACGACGAGAATTTTTTTCGGATGCTTGAGCAAATCTTCCAGCAACTTGATTTGCTGTTTGACTTGGGCGAGTTCGTCTTCGATTTTCTTGCGTTCCAACGCGGCGAGCCGGCGCAGTTGCATGTCCAAAATCGCTTGCGCTTGAATCTCGGACAACTTGAAGCGTTTCATCAAACGATCTTTCGCCGTCTCTGCGTCCGGCGATTGGCGAATCGTCTTGATCACTTCGTCAAGATTGTCGAGCGCGATTTTCAGCCCTTCGAGAATATGCGCGCGCGCTTTGGCTTTTTCGAGATCGAATTTCGTCCGACGTGTTACAACTTCCTGGCGATGCTGAACGAAAAGTTGAAGCATCCGTTTGAGCGACAAGACTTTCGGTTCGCCCTCGACGAGCGCGAGCATATTGATCGAAAAGCCGGTTTGCAATTGCGTGTACTTGAGCAATTGATTGATCACCGGTTTCACATTCGCGCCGCGTTTCAGTTCGACGATGATGCTCATGCCCTGGCGATCCGATTCATCGCGCAGGTCGCCAATGTTTTCGAGCTTGTCGTTGCGAACCAGGTCGGCGATGCGTTCGATCAGCGATGCCTTGTTGACCTGGTAAGGCAGTTCGGTGATGATGATGCGCGTTTTGCCGCCGCCGACTTCTTCGGTGTGAATTTTGCCGCGCACGACGATACGCCCTTTGCCGGTCGCGTACGCTTCCTTGATGCCTTCCGTGCCGAGAATGATTCCCGCGGTTGGAAAATCGGGACCCTTGACGAATTTCATCAAGTCGTCCACTTCAATGTCGTCAATTTTTTCCCAGCGATCAATTAAATATTTGATCGCGTCCACCAACTCGATCAAATTATGCGGCGGCACATTCGTCGCCATTCCAACCGCGATGCCGGCGGTGCCGTTGAGCAAAAGATTCGGAATTTTCGATGGCAAAACGGTCGGCTGTTTGAGTGAACCGTCAAAGTTGTCGTAGAACTCGACAGTGTTCTTGTCAATGTCTAGTAACATTTCTTCCGCGAGTTCGGTGAGCCGCGCTTCGGTGTAGCGCATCGCGGCGGCGGGATCGTCGTCAATCGAGTTATGCACAAACACACCGGCGGCGAGCGCGAAATTGTGCGTGCCGTCTACAGTCAGATCGTACACGTCCGCGTAACCGGCGGGTTCGACCGAAACGACGCGATGATTCAAGCGATCGGTGTGTGTGCGCGCGGCGTCTGTCGCAGGTTGATATATTTCTTCGTACCCGCGTAAGTTCGGATCGTTGCCCGTATTCAATCGCGCGTAGAACGGCATCAGCGCATCATCTGGTTTGAGATGTTGCGCTTCGCAGTACATTCCATCGCGGAGCATAAAGCGATGATCGGGTGTGCAAAC
>JACRPR010000110.1 GCA_016223105.1 Chloroflexota bacterium
ACACCGAATCGGGATAGTGCGCCTCTGCGATGTCGGTCGGCGAAGGGTAGGGCTGGGTCGCCGGATGCGAGTGATAGATTGCGAGAATGTCCCATTGTTTTTCATCTTCGATTTCGCGCAAGACCTGGAGCAGTTCTTGCGGATCGGCGACGTAACGCGTTTCAGTTTTCGCGTGGACATTTTTCATTGGATAAATTTCGAGTGCGCGATTATCCTTGCCGCCGATGATGCCCCAGGTTTCGTTCGGCGCGTCGCGCCGCGCTTGTGCGATGAGTTGCGCGAGTTGTGTGGGGGTGAGGATCATTTTACGCCACCGCCTTTACGTTCACAATCGTCATCTCCACCCGCGTGTTCAAAATCTCGCGCGGCGGAATCGCAAAAATATCTTGCGACAGCACGATGCAATCTGCGCGCGCGTTGTGCGAAAGCGGTTTGCAATACGCGCGTAACGTTTCCGCGACCGTGAGTTTTTCTTCGGGATACCAGCCGCCGTTGGGTTCGCCGTTCGCGCGTTCGCGCGTGACCGCGGCGTGAATGCCGACCCAGGGATCGAGCGTTTCGACCGGGCAATCGCTTCCGAACGCGAGCGTCGCGCCCGCGTTGAGCAAACTTTTGAACGCGTACGCATAACGCCCGCGCGCACCGATCAATTGATCCGCCATTTTGTAATCGCTCGTCGCGTGAATCGGTTGCATCGAAGCGATCACGTTCAGCGCGGCGAAACGCGGAATGTCGGCGCGATCCAAATGTTGCGCGTGCTCGATGCGAAACGGCGCGGTGATTTTTTCGCCGCGCAATTTTGCGTACACGTTCAACACCTCGCGATTCGCGCGGTCGCCAATGGCGTGCGTGTACACCGCCATCCCGGCTTGCCCAGCGGCGCGCGCGAGTCGTTCGATTTCCTCCATCGAGTGCGTTGCGACGCCGCGATTGTTCGGTTGTCCCTCGAACGGTTCGAGCATCCACGCGGTTTGCGAGCCGAGTGCGCCATCGGAAAAAATTTTTACGCCGACAATACGAAGCCACTCGTCGCCGAATCCGCCGCGCAAACCGATTTCAAGCGCGCGCTCCAAACTTTCGGACGGAACGGTGTGCGCGACGCGCAGAGTCAGTTTGTCTTGCGCGCGCAAATTTTGAAATGCGCGCAGTGAATTCGCGCCTTCGACGTTGTGAATCCCGGTCAGCCCAAGTTTGTTTGCGGCGCGCATCGCGTTCACCAAAATTTCTTCGGAGATGTCGCCGGTTGTAAAGCCCGCCATATCACCGAGCAAGTCCATCGCGTTTTCGCGCAGAGTGCCGGTCGGTTCGCCGCGCGCATCGCGATCAATCACGCCGCCTGCCGGATCGGGTGTGTCGCGCGAAATGTTTTTTGCGCGTAACGCCGCGCTGTTCACCCACGCGGAGTGACCGTCCTGGCGTTTCAGCACAACCGGATTTTCCGGCGCGATCGCGTCGAGCGGTTCCTTCGTCGGAAAATTCGGGACTGCCCAATCGAGATGATTCCAACGCAAACCGAAAATCCATTCTTCCGGTTTTGCCGTCTTGACGCGCGCCGCAACGCGCGCGACCACTTCTTCGAGCGAACGCGCGCCGTCGAGCATCACGCGCGTTTTGCTCATCGCGTACGCGGTGAAATGAATGTGGTAATCGGTGATCCCAGGAATCACGATGCGCGCGCGTAAATCAATCGTTTCGGTTTGCGCGGTTTGCCGCGCGCGCGCATCATCATCGAACGCGACGATGCGTCCATCGCGAATGCCGAGCGCGGTCGCGCGCGGGCGCGAAGGATGGAGTGTGTAAATCGCGCCGTTGGTGAGGAGTAAATCAAGCATAGTTGAATTGGAAAGACCCTTAGGGTTTTGGAAACCCTAAGGGTCTTGAATCTACGCGCCTTCAAATTGAATCAGCGAAAAGACATCGTACCCTTTGAGTTTATCGCGTCCGTGCAAGTCAACGAGTTCGATGAGAAATGCGAGCCCTACCACTTTGCCGCCGAGTTGCTCGATCAGATCAATCGCGCCTTTAGCAGAACCGCCGGTCGCGAGCAAATCATCCACGAGCAAAACTTTGGTGCCTGGTTCGAGTGCGTCCTTGTGGATTTCGAGTGTGTTCGCGCCGTACTCGAGGGCGTAGGACACGGAGATTTTTTCCGCCGGCAGTTTGCTCGGTTTGCGAATCGGGATGAATCCCGCGCCCATTTCGTACGCGAGCGGCGCGCCGAAAATCCAACCGCGCGCTTCGATGCCAGCGACAACTTCGATGTCGGTGTCGCGATAATGCTCGACGAGCGAATCAATCGCTTCTTGAAATGCTTCGCCGTCGCGAATCAGCGTGGTAATATCGCGAAAGAGAATGCCGGGAATTGGAAAATCGGGGATGGCACGCACGAGTTGGGCAAGATCCATCGGGGAACCTCCGCAAATTTTTTTGGAGGGATTACTTTCACCGCTCCATTCCGATATTATTCCAAAAGATGAAAAAATGCAAATCCAAACGGCTTGTGCTATAATAGCCACAGAAGAATTTTGGGTGAAGCGTGTGAGGATTTATTTTATCGCGGGCGTAATTTTTTTGGGCGCGATTTTTTTAACCAGTTGTGCCGCGTCCGTTCCCGCGTCTCTAACGCCCACGCGCGCGTCATCCAGCGCGAATGATCAAACGTCCACGCCGGTCGCGCACACGACCGCGCCAATCGCCACGCGGAGCGCACCGGCGAGCACTCCGATCACCGCGACCGGCGCGATCACGTTGACGCTGTGGACATCCGAAGAGTTCGCGCCCGGCGCGACGCCGGCGGGCAAGGTGTTGAGCGCGCAGTTCGATTCATTCACCGCCGCCTACCCCAATATACACATCGAGGTCGCGCTCAAAAAGGCGTACGGCAAAGGCGGTCTGCTCGATTATTTGTTGACGACCTCCGCGATTGTGCCAACGCAATTGCCCGATTTGATCGCGCTCGATCTCGCGGAAGCGCAACAAGCCGCCGAGGTGTTACAGCCGCTCGACGCGTGGATACCGGCGGATACGCAAAACGATCTTTTCCCATTTGCCCGGCAAGCCGCGCGTCCGCAAAATCAATGGCGCATCGTTCCATTCGCCGCCGATGTTCAGCATCTCGTTTATGATCGCGGCATTGTGCCAACGCCGCCGCGCACCTGGGATGACGCGCTCAAACAAAAACAAACTCTGCTGATGCCGGTCGGCGGCGACGACGCGTTTCTGTTGCAATACGGCGCGCTGGCATGGCTCGAGCCGGGCGCGACCGGCGTGGGCTTTGAGGCGAGTGCGACGACCCAGGTATTGAATTTTTTCAAACGCGCGCACGATCTCGGCGTGATGCCGGATTCGGCGATTAACATCATGAATGTGAGCGAGAGCTGGTCGCCGTTTGCCGCGAACCAGGTCGCGATGGCGCAAGTTGCCGCGTCGCGGTATTTGGTCGAGCGCGATAAATTGCCGAACGCGCAATACGCGCCGATTCCCACGCGCGATGGGCGCACGGCAACCCTCGCGACCGGCTGGGGCTGGGCGATCACGACGCGCGCGCCGACGCGCCAAGCCGCGGCGGCACGTTTGATTCAGTGGTTGACGCAAACCGACCGGCTGGCGCCGTACTTGCGCGCGGCGCGCCGGTTGCCCGCGCAACGCGCCGCGCTCGGCTTGGTGGTCGAGTCGTACGGGTACGCGATCTTTTTGCGCGAACAACTTGACCGCGCGTTTTTTCCATCGGCGGCGATGTACGCGAAATCGGCGGAAGTGTGGCGCGTCGCGATTCCGGCAGTGTGGTCGGGACAGATGACGCCCGAAGATGCCGCGCGCACCATCGCGGCAGTTTCAAAATAGTAAACGTGCCCTTGTCATTTCGAGCGAAGCGAGAAAGCGCATTTTCCCGGATGGAGATTTCTCGCTCCGCTCGAAATGACGAGAGCAAATTTTGGATGTGAGGGAAAGCGGAATGTATGAGACTTCTCTGCGGACGGATGGTCAACGGCGTCTCGCGGAGATCGGAAGCGCCGACCTGGTGGTGGGCATTC
>JACRPR010000111.1 GCA_016223105.1 Chloroflexota bacterium
TCGGATCCAAGTTGACATCAAAAGTGGGTGTGGTACACTCCATTTGACCTTCCTCCGATGCGATGGTTGTTCTGCAACTCCCATCATACTCGGAAGAAGGTCTTTTTCATAGCTTGTCAAGCGACTTTTGAGAAGCCGTGTCGAACCAACAAAAAACGCCAGCGTCGTCAATCGCGCTAAAAGAATGGGCGCACCGATCTGAACCAAGTCCAAGAATTTTTTTCGGACACTTCAACAGAAACACAACCCAGATCATTTTGCCAAGAAATTCCCCCTTGACGCGGTTGATTTTCGTGGTAAAGTAGGGTTGTGATAAAAAGACCAGTCATCACAAATTCTATTCAAACCGCTTTGGAGCGGAGTCGTGCAGTTGCGCTAATCGGTCCGCGCCAATGCGGAAAAACAACGCTCGCGCGCCAATTCGTCCCACCCGATTCGCTCAATTATTTCGACCTCGAAGACCCTGTGAGTTTAGCGCGGCTCGTAGAACCAATGACCGCGCTCCGCGAACTGCGCGGCTTGGTCGTGATTGATGAGATCCAACGCGCCCCTACACTCTTTCCGGTCTTGCGCGTTCTCTTGGATCGCCAACCTCTACCGAGTAAATTTCTAATCCTGGGTAGCACCTCGCCCGAACTCATAAAACGTTCTTCCGAAACGCTCGCGGGTCGCATCGAGACGATCACACTCGGCGGATTTATGCTAGCCGAAGTTGGCACGCCCGCGCTGGCACAACATTGGTTGCGCGGCGGCTTTCCCCTGTCCTTTCTCGCGCAGTCCGAGCCGGACAGTTTGGCGTGGCGCAAAAATTTTGTGCAAACATTTTTGGAACGCGATTTGCCGCAACTCGGCGTGCGGATTCCCGCGACGACCTTGCTTCGCTTTTGGACGATGCTGGCACATAATCACGGTCAAATTTGGAACGCCGCCGAATTTGCGCGCGCGCTCGGCATCGGCGAAACGACCGTCCGTCGCTATCTCGATCTGATGGAAGGCGTATTTATGGTGCGCCAATTGCAACCCTGGCACGCGAATGTCACCAAACGCCAAGTCAAATCGCCTAAAATTTATTTGCGCGATTCGGGACTGCTCCATCATTTGCTCGGCATCCGTTCGCCAGTCGAATTGCAAACACATCCCAAGGTCGGCGCGTCCTGGGAGGGCTATGCCATCGAAGAAATTTTCAAATCTATTGCGCCAGACGAAGCGTATTTTTGGGCGACGCACAATGGCGCAGAATTAGATTTGATTTTGCTCACGCACGGAAAAAAATTCGGCGTCGAGTGCAAGCGCGTGGATGCGCCGCGCCTAACTTCATCCATGCGAACTGCGCTCGACGATCTGCAACTCGATCAGATCGCCGTGATCTATCCGGGCGACCGACGTTATCCCATTTCTGAACGCATCACCGCCGTACCACTCGAAGCCATAAGCGACGCCCAGACTTTGTTTTCCGGCTAAGCCGCCCCGCGAACGAATTCACGCCGCGTTCCTCCGGCAGTCACCCACCTGATGCAATTCGGAACGACGCTCCAAACGCCATTGGTTTCCCTGAATCATTATCACATGATTCCATGCGACGAGACCGACACCAACGTCAATGGTCTCATGAGTTGGTTTCATTCACATTGAAAGAATGGGCGCGCCCAATCGCGAATCACCAGTCGAGTGATCCGCCCGTCCTGTTGTTCGATACGCTTGAAGAGCGTTTGGAAAAGTTGCTTTTTGTTTTTCACACTTCCCAATCGAATCACCTCGGCGATCCGATCAACTTGCGGGATCAAATCCTCTATGCTCTGCACATTCGCCGGCGCGCTCGGTAATCGTTTCTGGGTTTCGCGCAATTGTGTTTCGATTTCCGCTTTGCGTCGCGCGTACTCATTGCGATCGATTTCGCCATCAATCCGCAGTTCTTTGAGATTGTCCAACTTGCGCGTGAGTTGGCGCATAGATGCGCGTGCTTCTTGCCAATCGGTGCGTCCGTTCTCCTGCATCATTTTGCGCGCCAGAAATGCGATGCGTTCTTTCAATTCCGTTGGCACTGTGAATTGACCCAAGCGTTCGAACACCTGCGCGTCAATCGCCTCCGCCAAAACTTGGCGACAACTGCAATCCTTGGCGCGCTGATGCCGATACCACATCTTGCCGTCCTGAAATGCGCCACCCATCTTTTGCCCACACTCGGCACAGTAAAGCAGATTGCTCAACAAATAATCGTGGGGAGAGTGTCGTCCAACAAATGGCGCACCGAATGCGCGCCGCGCGACCTGGGTCGCCGCCACACGGTCGCACAAATCGCGCGGGAGAATCGGCGCAAAGTTCGCCTCGCGTAACACCGCATCCCGTTTGTCTTTGGCGCGCCCGGCGAGGAGATACCCGGCATACAAACGATTCGCGTCAAGCAAACGTCGCACATCGTTTTCATCGAACACGCGCGGGATGCCATTGCGATCCCGGAAACGATAGCCCGCGAGATTCAAGCGGTCGCACAAATTGCGATTGCCGGTTACGCCCTCGGCGTACCATTCATAGCATCGCAAAAGTGCATCGTGATAGCCGCGCCACTCGGCGCGCGTTCCTGGGATGAACGGCGGCACATCGCGCGCGCCGACAATTATTTTGTCGTCAACGATCCACACACCAGCGCGCGTCGGCACAAGCGCGCCGTCGGCATTCGTATTGCGGTCGCATCCAAACGGCGTGAATCCGAAATGTTGTCCCTTGCTTTCGCGTTTGAACGCAATCGTCATCGCCATTCGCTCGGATGTGATGTCGGATTCAAATTGATTCATCACCGCGATAAAACCGACGAACGCGCGCCCCATTGCAGATGATGTATCAATCGTTTCTTTGAGTGAAATGAGCGCGATGTCATGCTCTTGCAATTCCTCGACGTGATTCGCCAAATCCTTAACGCTTCGACTCGCGCGCGAAAGACTTTCGACGATCACCGCAGCCACATCGGGACGATCCAACTGAGCGCGGAGGGCTAACCAACCTGGACGCCCCTTTTCTGATCGACCCGACCGATGTCCTTCGGCATCCTCGTAGATTTCGGCGATCCATCCACGGCGTTCTGCCTCTGCCAAACAATTCGCGCGTTGGCGTTCTGGGCTGACTGCATCGGTCTTGGTACGCACCATTGATTTGCGGATGTAGCACAAGGCAATGTTTCGCACCTATGATGCTCCTCTGGATTTTGTTTTTGATTTGGGTTGAAGTTGATTGCTCTTTGAATCCGGCAGAGTTTCTTGGCGACACGTCTCAACAAGGATCGTCGCGACGAGCCGACAAAAATTATCTACAACAGGATCCACGGTTTTCTCGTTCATCTGCACCTCACACGCGCGCCTTTCGTAAAATCACAACGTTCAATTGGGTTTGCGCTAATGTCCCTTTGCGAAAACTCACGCTTGATTTTGCCTCATTCGCCTGGCTGTGCCGCGACGGTTCACCACCTTTTTCAAATCGCACACCTCCAGGTGATCCACATACTTTTGCGTCGTGGACAAACTCGCGTGCCCCAAAAGTTTTTGCACCTCGACCGCCGAGGCACCGCTCCGCAACCACGCGATCGCCGCACCGTGCCGCAAACTGTGCGGCGAGATCGTTTTGTCATTCAATCCAGATTGATGCAGATACCCGGCGACAATCAGGTCGCCGACACGCAACGCACACACCTCCGACGCGCGCACACCGGTCGCGACGACGAGGAGCAACAAGATGTGATCGCGCGCGTTGCTTTTCGTCGCGGCAATCAAGCGCGGGCGTTCTTCATCGGACAAAACCTGGTACGGGTTGCGTACCTCGGCGCGCGGACTTTTCAAGATGAAGCGAATCACCTCATCCGTCAAATGCAATTGCCCAGTGAATCGCGCAAACCGCAAAAAAGCGCGCACCGCCGCCAGATGCCGAACCACACTCGTCGGCGAAGGTCGGTTGGCGCCTTTGTTCGCTAAACTCGCGAGACAGCGCGCGCGATAATCAGCCAACGCGACCGCCGTCAAGGTGTTCAAATCGCCCAAGACCGCAAATGCGGTTTCAATATCGCGCCGATACTCGCGTCGAGTCGCGGGACTGTTGAGCGTGTTCAGAAAAGTGGTTAGAATGATGTCCCAATTTGACGGCATCGCGATTGCGTGCGGGTCTTCAGCTAACGATTGCGGAAAACGTTGC
>JACRPR010000112.1 GCA_016223105.1 Chloroflexota bacterium
AACTGTGGTGCGGCTTTTCCAAGCCGCCAATGCGGGCTGGAAAGCCCGCGCCACGAATTATAAAACGCGCGCTGAGAAAAAATGGTCGTGCACCCTTTTGTCGAAACGCGCGCCCCGGCTTGTCCTGAACAGTAAACTCCAGCCAGGTACCCCGGCGGCGCCCAAAAGTGACGACTTACCGTTGCTGTCTTCCGACCCTGGCGGGGTTTGTCGGCTTTTGCCGCGCCGGACCCAACCTTCATCGCCACACGAACTGAACAGTCCCGAAACGTGCGCCCCTCGAAAAGATATTCGACCCCGCTGTAGCGGGTTGCGGGTCAGCCACCGAAATGGAGTCAGGGCACCGCTAGCTCCCCATCTAGCACGACCAAGCCGAGTGTATGCGAAATGAATGAAAATGTCAATGTGATGGTTGACGCGCCGCGCAACTTGGATTAAGATTGTGAGGGCAATGTGGAAAATTGCCCTACGTTTTCACAGGAGGCGAGATGGCAGTCAAAATGGTTGCGCCGATTTTGAAAGACGCGCACGCGCGCATCGCGCAATTGCCGATGGGCGCGGCGTTGTCCGCGCAAGTTGATCAGCGCGCGACGAGCGTAAGTTTTTCAACGCTCATCAGCGGCGGGTTTACGTTGAATGTGATCAATTCGATTTTCGTTGATCCGCATCTCAACGACCGCAACAGTTTCGATTGGCTCACCTGCATTCTCGCGCACGAGTACTGTCACGTTCAACAAGGTTTTTGGGTGGATTCGATTGAGCAGGAATTGATCGCGTATCAAATGCAACTGCGCGTCGCGAATGAAATCGGTCTCGCGGTCGGCGATGATTTCAAACGCTTTGCACCACTCGATCCGAAAAATAAATCCGATCTCGAACAGGCGCGCGCGTTCATTCTCGACCTCGCGAAATTTTCGGTGCCGACACAAACGATTTACGCGAGTTTGCCATTGTTTCAACCGACCGGCGCGGCGGACAATATCGGTGCGGCATTCAAGCAGTTGAGCGCGGCGGGACTCGCGGGGATTCAAGCGTGGCAGTTGGTGCGCGACAAGTGATGTGGTAAAATTGCCGGGACGAATAAGGAGAACGAAATGCAAATTCACGAATTAGTAATTGAGATGAAACTGCTCGAACGCCGTTTGACATTATATGAAGAAAAGTACGGTGTGCTAAGCGAAGATTTTTACGCCGCGTTGATGTCTGGCAAACTCGCGCGTTATGATGAGTTCGATGAATCGCGCGCGGATTTCAGTCGGTGGAAAGGAATTTACGAAACCTGGTTGCGCCGCAAG
This sequence comes from Chloroflexota bacterium, assembly GCA_016223105.1. Taxonomy (GTDB): domain Bacteria; phylum Chloroflexota; class Anaerolineae; order UBA4142; family UBA4142; genus JACRPR01. Next base: position 1,296 of record JACRPR010000112.1, read on the forward strand.
CAAGCGTACACGGCGCAACTCCAACACCACCAAGTCGCTGAATCATTACGATTTCAACCGGCGTACTAACAATGGCGCATCCATCTTTGAACTCGCTCGCGAAGTATAGCCAGTTCGTTGCCGAGTTGCTTGATCGCCCGGACATTACGCGATCAACTTTTTCTGTGTGGTCGGATAGTCCGTTCACCGGTGTCGCAGAAGGCGATGTTTATTTTGCGAATGGGTTGCATCTTCGCGCGCGTGAGGAACTCGATTTTGACGCGGGCATCATTACGTCGTACGGATACGAAATTTATCGCGATGAAGAGCGTTTGTGTTGGTACGACGACTTTCCGCATCCTAACGATGCGACGTTGGCATCAACATTTCCACATCACAAGCACATTCCGCCCGACATTAAACGGCATCGCGTTCCTGCGCCAGAGATAAGTTTCACACGCCCCAATCTTCTGGCAATTCTTCGCGAGATCGAAAACCTCGCATCAAAATAGATTCATAACAAGGTCTTTGGTTTACTCCACCATCTGTCCACATTCCCCGCGATACCCACACGCGCGACATCGCGCACCTTCTTCGTGACTGCGCGGCACATCGCGCGCATCGAGGTCGCGGCGCATCGCATCGAGCAGAGCCAACAGTTCGCCGCGCAGTTCGTCCGTGAAATCAATTTGAAAAACCGTGTCGCGATATTTGAGCAAGCCGTACTCCGGTGCGGCGCGATTCTGCCCCAGCGTTTCCTCGATCAACAATCCGTACGCCATCAATTGCATCACGTCCGATTCGCGCGGCACACTCGCGCGGCGATTCGGTTTCACTTCAATCGGCACAATCGCGCCGTTTTGTTCGACGATGTAATCGGGTTTGCCGGTGAGATTGTAGCGTCGCGCGAAAAGCGGCTTTTCAATTTTTTCCCACGCGCCGGTATCCGAGTACACGACGCGCGCATCAATCGGGACGCCGGTGCGCGCGCGTTGTCTCTGCGCGGCAATCAACACGACGAACGCGGCGAACAAGGCGAGGATGAACAGCGCGGCGAGTAATCCACTCATCGCGCCGCGACCGAGAGAAAAAATAGCGCGCCCAAAATCAGCGCGAGTAAAACCAGGACGAAACCGAAGCGAAAAAGTGAAACGGACTGTTGCACCGCGCGTCCGTGCGCGATGTGTTGCGCGCTCCCGGCTTGCATCTGCTCGCGGTTCGCGGACTCGACGCCCTGGACGCGATGCAACCACCACGCCCGATGGCAATAGACGTATTCGCCGATTTCACTCGCGCGGATGATGCGCGAATTATCTGCCGCCATTCCCTCTCCCAAAATTATTAGACGCGGACAAACGCGAATGAACGCGGAAATTATTTTTTATCCGCGTTCATCCGCGTTTGTCCGCGTCCCATTTACTTTTTGATTCTTTCCTCAAACTCGCGCAGAGTCGTCTCCAACTTTTCTTGCCGCGCGGCGACGGTCAAATCGCCGCGCGTGCGTTCGAGCACGCCGCGCACCATATCGGTCGTGCGGCGCAAACCGCCGGTCAGCGCGTCCGGGAAATCCATCGTAACGAGCATCGAGTAAATGTCTTCCATCGCGTCGAGAATTTTTTCGACGCGTGCGCTATTGTCGTGACGAATGATGTCGAGCGAGTAACGCCGAAGTTCGCCCGCGGCTTCGCCCAAGCCGTTCAAGTACGCCGCGTGCTCGACGCCGAGCGTGTCCGGGTCGGGAATTGGATTGCCGGTAACGAGCGCGTAAACGATGTGCGCCTCCGCGAGTTCCTTGAGCGAATCTTGCACGTACCCGGCAAAATACAAATCGGGATACGCGGCGACCTGGTTTTTCATTTGCGCGGCAATCTCGCGTTCGCGCGCGAGCAATTTCGTCGCCTCGTCAAACTCGCCGCGATGCGTCGCGCGAATCGCGAGCGAACAGTAGCGAATCAATTCGCGCGATGCGGCGAGCGCGGCATCGCGCGCCGCGTTCTTCGCTTCAAAATTTTTTCGAATCTTTTCCTCGATCAAATTGAGTTGTTCCACGCTTGCCTCCCAATGACCAATTACGATTTACCAATTACCAAACGATACTAACGCAAAACCGCGCGCGTGTCAAAGCCGCGCGTGATTTTGTGTCCGTGCTGTCCTATGCTATACTCGCCCAGCGTTAAAGATTCGTGGCGCGGGCTTTCAGCCCGCTAATGCGGCGACCTATAGATGTTAAGATTTGCTTTTAGAAAACCGCATCCTTCGACTGCGCTTCGCTCCGCTCAGGATGCTGGCACGCTTTCTAAAGCATTATCTGAACATCTATAGAAAGGTCGCGCCACATTATTCAGAGAGGTACACACTTGCGAAATCTAGTTCTACTTTCAATGCTCGTCGCGTGCGCGATTTTGATTTCCGCGTGCGCGACACCGACGCCACTCGCGCCAACACTCGCGCCGACGACGATTGCAATCGCGCCCGGCGCGCCGGCGAATACGCCAACCGCGCCAGCGCAAGCGACCGCGATCATCGCGCCGCCCACTGCGACCGGCGCGCCATCAGCAACGCCAACGCTCGAACCAACCGCGACCGCGACAATTACGCCATCGCCAACCATCGCGCCAACATCAACGCCGTTGCCCGTGCGCGAAATCGCGCAATGCTCCGAGATTTGGCAACCGGGTTATTACAAACTCGTCGCGGATTTGAAAGCGCCGACCAATCGCGATTGCATTTACGTTCAAAGTCACAATGTCGTTTTCGATTGCGACAATCACACGATTCAAGGCACCGAGCGCAAAGATAAAAAATACGAGTTCTATGGTTTCTTTGTTCGCAAATTCAATTTTCCATTTATGGAGACGCCGACGAACGTCGAAATCAAAAATTGTAAATTGCGTTATTTGCGAACCGGAATTTTTGTCGGCGGTGGTAACAACATTTACATTCATCACAACGATTTTTCAAATAATCGCGATGACACCGACGAACGCCGCTTTGGAGTTTTCCTGGGTCAGGCGGATGCCGGTGGATTGCGACTCGATACCGTGAACGGAGGCGTCGTCGAATTCAACACCGCGAACAATCAAGCCGTCGGCATTGACGTGCGCGATAGTCAAAACGTGAGCGTGCGGAACAACACGGCGGCGGTCAATTCCGCGTGGGGCATTAATTTTATCAACGTGCAAAACAGCGAAATTCTCACGAACACTCTGCGCGATAATATCCGCTGGTGCGCGTGGGGTAGTGGCACGGTCGCGGAGGGATGCGACGCGGGCGGGATCATTTTGCAAACCGGGTCGAGCAACAATGTCGTGCGCGGCAATTTCGTAGATGGTCAAAACGGCAACGGCATTTTCATCAAAGCGCACGCGGTGCCGTGCGGCAACAATAATTTGATCCAGGGCAACAAAATCGTCAACGCGAAATGGAACGCGATCGAGTTTTCATTTTGCAAAGGCAACAAGGTCATCGGTAACGAAATCACCGGCTCGTACGACGCGGTGTGGCTTGGCTTTTCGGACGGCACCGAAATTCGCGATAATGTGATTACGAATATGACGAATCACGGGATCATTTCGTACAACAGCCGCAACACCATCGTCGCGAACAACACGATTGTCAACAGTCGCGAAGGCATTTACTTTTACTGGGACACCTGGGACGCGAAACAGTTTTTCTTTTTGACGCCTTCGCCGGATCGGTACGCGTCGCGCGATAATCTGATCGCGAACAACACCATCCACGATAACGCGGTTGCCGGGATTCGATTGCAGAATTCGATTTTCAACCGGCTGGAGAGCAACAATCTTTTCCGCAACGGCACAAACATTCGCGTCGAAGGTCGCGCGGATGGGATCGTCATCGTTACGCCTACGCCGCCGCCCACCGCGCCACCGACCGCGACATTCACGCCGACTGCGTTTGCGACCGCGACGACCGCGCCAACGCTGACCACGACGCCGACGATCACACCGACCGCGACGATCACACCATCGCCGCGTCCATCGGCAACGCCGACGCGAAGATAAAAAATATCGGCGTGTGATGTGGGGCGGACGGCTCGTCCGCCATTGCGGGCTCGCTTGCGTGCCCGCGCCACAGTAAAAAGAATCGGGACGCACAAGGTTGTGCGTCCCGATTTTATTTGCGCGGTCTTCCTTTCGGATACCCGCGCACGCGCGGTTTGTTTTTGAATGTTTGCAAGGTTGATGACAAATTGGATCCGCGCCGGCGTTCCAACTCGTCTATGCAATAATTCAGAAACGCGCGCAAGCACGCGGTCGAACAAAAATACAACTCGAATTGTCCTGTGTTGACGCGTTCGGCGATCTCAACCGACGCGTCATCATAATTTGCCGGATCGTTGCTGTGCCAGGTCAATGTCATAAATGCGGCGTCATCCATCGCCATCGTGTAACATTCCGGCGCGGTCGGTTTCATTGCGCCCGCGTTCAGAATCGCCATACCGGGTGGATCGCTTAATTTTCTTGCGCCACACCACGGACAAATGTGATCTTTTGGGAACACAGTTTGTTGACCTTGCAGAACCGGGAATTTAAATTGCGGCATATTTTATTTCCCCTCCACCACGTTTCTTTCCTCGTCCGTCACCCCATACAATTCGTACACCAGCGCGTCAATTGCCGTGTCGGTCGCGTCGATTTGGCGTTGCACCAAATTGGCTCGCGGTGGCTTGCGCCGAGTCGCGCCGCGTGCTATAATCAAACCGAGGAGTTAAATTTTATGAGAACAATAAATTTGATGACCGATGTGCCAGCGGATCACCAAGTACGGATCACGCTTCCGAATGATGTGCCGGTGGGACCGGCTGAAATGGTGATCGTTGTCGCGTCGCGCGCCACGACCGAATTCACATTAGGCGATTTGGCGCGTTCTACTTTTTTTGGAATGTGGCATGATCGCACCGATATTGCCGATAGCGTCGAGTTCGCGCGCCGCCTGCGCGCGGAGGCGTGGAGCCGCGCGCTATGACCATTTGCCTCGATACGGATGTGCTAATTGATTGCTTGCGCGGATTGCCGCAAGCCCGCGCGTGGCTTGAACAACATGCGAGCGAGCCATTCGTTGTGCCTGGAATTGTCGCGATGGAGCTTGTGATGGGTAGTCAAAACCAAACTGATTTGAAACGGACGCAAGAATTTTTGCGTTCCTTCAACGTCGTGTGGCCCGAAGCGCGCGATTTTACGCGCGCATTCGATTTGTTGGTAACGCATCGGCTTGCTTCCGGTTTGAGCATCCCTGATTGTTTGGTCGCCGCGATGATTCTGGAACGATCATGGCAATTGTATACTTTCAATCTCAAACATTATCGCGTTGTGCCAACGTTGAATATCGCGCAACCGTACCAACGTTTGTAACTTCAAACCCGAATGGATCGCTTACGCAAAAACCTTCGGGTTTTATTTTCCCTCCACCACTTTTCTTTCTTCCTCCGTTACCCCGTACAACGCGTACACCAAATCATCAATCGCCGCGTCGGTCGCGTCGATCTGACGTTGCACCAGGTCGCGGTCGTGCGCGGTTTGCGCGGCGCGTCGGCGCGTGTGCAGTTCGAGCATTTGCGAAACGCGCGCGACCATTTGATCGTGCTGTGCTTTCTCCGCCGCGTCCGCGAGGTTGAGCGCGCGGATGGGAAGATTCCGAATATAACGCGATTCGTAACTGTAATATCCGCCGCGCATTTGCGTTGCGGTTTGGCGATTGAACCACTCCAACAAACGACTGTTGAGTAATCCAAGAATATACGCGCGCGAAAATTCCGGCAGAACGAGAATGCCATATCCACCGGCAACTCCGCCGGTGAAAAACACTTCGCCGCTTGCGTCCAGCGAAAATGCTGAACGGTTGGCAATGTCAGGCGTGAAAATTTTCGACAATGGCATCACGTCTAACGCTTTGGGATAAATGTAACCGTACCAACGATTGCCGCGCATCTTTCCATCTTCGCGATTCTCCAAGTATTTCTTATTGTCCATCAAGTATGCCCAGGTCAGCGGGAAACTTTTATCAAAGTCTGTTTCAGGAATCAATGCGGTCTCGTTTCCGCGTTTGGCATACGGGAAAAGAATCAGGCGATTTGTGCGTATGAGATTGTAGCGTTTGCTGTCGCCTCCTTTGATGAGCGGATGGAACAAATCGCTTTCAACCCAATATTCGGATTCCGTTTCTCTGGAAAAGATTTTGACTTTTCCCTCTTTGCGTTCCAATTCCTCAACGATGTAGATTTTATCTGCGCTCGTTTTGATTCCCTGAAAGATACGACTTGTAACGTTTTCCAACTTGACCGGCATCGCGCGCAGTCGCTCGAACAATGCCGCGTCCTTGCCCACCGCGAAATTCCATTCCGCGTTTGTGATGCGCGTCGCCGGAATCGCGCCTTCAATTGCTGTGCCATTCGCGCGCCACGCGTTCAAATCGTCCACTTTTACAAACGCGCACGCGTCCGCGCCGGCTTGATCCAAAAACATCAAGCAGGTGTACGTCGTCGCGCCGGCAAAAATTTGTTGATCGCCAAAATGGATGACGCGCGCCAAATGTTTTCCGCGCGCGATCAACTCGCGGAGCGGCTCGCCGTACTGCGCGTTGAAAAATTTGTGCGGCAAAATAAATCCCATTCGCCCGCGCGCGTTCAACAATTGCAGTGCCTTTTCGACAAACACAACGTAAATATCGTAATTGCCCGCGCGCGCCGCCGCGTACTGTTCCTTGTACATTTCCACTTCGAGCGGCGCCCATTCCTTCAGCGTTTGGATTCGCACGTACGGCGGATTGCCGATGATGCAATCGAATCCATCGGAGACCCGAAGGGTTTTCGAAAACCCTTCGGGTCTTGGAAACGCGCGCGCCCAATCAAACGGATTGACGCGGCGATATTCTTCGTCCGAGACCCGAAGGGTTTCAAAAAACCCTTCGGGTCTGATCGGTTCAATCAACGAATTGCCGCACCGGATATTCGCATCAAGATTCGGAAGCGCGCGTTCCTTGAACAAGGTCAACTGTTTGCCGAGCGTCTCGTGCGTTTCATCTTCCAACACCTTGAGCAAGAGCGAAAGTTTTGTTACCTCGACCGCTTGGCGATCAATGTCCACGCCGAAAATGTGCGTCGTCAAAATCCGTTTCTTTTCCGCGGTCGTCAGTCGCCAGCCGCGCGCGCTTTCGTAAATGCGTTCGCGCGCCGTGTCGTCGCGATGCGCGACGTACCACGCGAGGCAATGCGCGAGCAAAAATTCGTACGCGCCAAGCAAAAACGATCCCGACCCGCACGCGGGATCGAGAACGCGGAATGGCTCCTTCGACTGCGCGGCGTCCGCACGCTTCGCGTGAGCGGAACGAAGTAAAGTCAAAGGGCGGACGCCGCTCCGCTCAGGATGCCCGGCGAGATCATCCGGCGATTTTCCCGCGATCATTTTGCCGACGGTTTGCGCGACGATGTAATCCACAATGTACCGCGGTGTGTAGAACACACCGCCGGCTTTTTTCACCGCCGGCTTTTCTTCGATCTTGGCTTGATGCGCCGGCGTGAGCCGAATCACCTTGCCGAGAAATTGTTCGTACACGTTGCCGAGCGTGTCATCTGCCAGCACCGAAAATTCGTACGGCGATTGCGGATAGTACAGCGCGCGCAAAATGCCGGATAATTTATCATCGTCAATTTTCAGCGCAGGCGTCAGCGTATCGGTCGCGAAATCGAACAAGCCGGAATTGTATTTCGCATCCGCGTCGCGGCACAGTTTAAGAAATCGCGCGTACACGTTTGTCATTGCGAGCGATTTTTGCGAAGCAATCTCCACGTTGCTCGTTGGGGATTGCTTCGCTAATGACAAGGAGTTGCCCGTACGCTTCTGCGCCGCGATCCTCCGCCATTCGCAAAAAGATGATCCGATCGATTGTGCGTTGCACCGCGTCATTCATTTCATCAATCGTGAGGCGCGGATTCAACGTCGCGATATTTTTTGCGAGCGTCGCGCGCCATCCTTCGATCTCTTTCAAAAATTCCGCGTCCACCGGCGATGTGCCGCGTTTGGTTTTGATCGCGTGCGCGTACTGATCGAACGATCCGCGCAAAACCGCGGCTTTGGAAAACACATCGAAAATTTCCGGCAAACGGTCGAGGTACTGATCGAAGGTGAACAGCGCGATGCGCCCGACGCTCGCCTTGTCATTTTCGAATGGACGCGCGCGGCAATCGTAAATCGCTAGCTCTTCAAAATCGGAAAGGATCGAAAGCGGCAGTTGCGCGCTCCACGCGTAACGCCGCAATTGATACGCGGCTTCGCGATCGGTCTTGAGCGGCACGGTCGGCTTTTTCGCTTCGGCAAAAAATTTGCGAACGCCGCCGATGCGAAACGCATAATCCGGCGCTTTGGTCGTCCCCGCGATTTTCAACGCGTCTTCGTTGACGACTTCTTTGAACTGCTCCGCCAAGCCCTGCCGATTCGTAACGTCCCAGCCGAGCGCTTCGAAAAACGGATCGAGAAATTCGCGGCGCAGTTGCGCTTCTTTGTACTCGTCCGCGCGATACTGCGCGCGATAACGCGCAAACACCTCGACGCGTTCGGCGATCAATTGCCGGGCTTGCTCAAGTGTGGATGAAATCATACGGCGATTATAACGCAAGTGCGCGCGGTTTCCAAACCCCAAAAATCCCCCTTTGCATCGCGCGCGAGTTGTGGTATAATCCTTGTGTAACCGTTCGGACCATCCATTTAACGATTTGCCGGTAGGGCAGTCTCAGCACCAGGAGGATTCGATGAAATCGTACACACTACTCACCACCCAACGCGCGTTGATTGTGATTTTTGTTTGCGCGCTCGCGCTTGCGCTGATCCCCGCGATCACGAATGCCGCGCCCGCGCCGCAGACGAATCAATTGATTTACGTTGTGCGGCACGGCGACACCCTGTTTTCAATCGCGCAACATTTTCGCATCACCGTGCCCGCGCTAATGACCGCGAATAATTTGACGACGGATTACATTTACGTCGGGCAACGGTTGGTGATTCCGACGACGCCGATGCCGACCGTAACGCCGCCGCCGAATTTTACTTGCAAATACACGGTTTTGTCGAAGGATACGATTTATTCGATTGGCTATCGTTACAACAAAACGCCCTGGTATTTGTTGATGCAGGCGAATTATTTGTACACGCCGTACATTCGCGTCGGGCAAACGCTCAACGTGCCGTGCATTACGCCCGTGCCCGCGCCGTTCCCGTCGCACACGGTCGTGGCGAGTGACACGCTCTACAGTCTCGCCGTCAAGTTCGAAACTTCGATCTATGCCATCGCGTTGGTCAATCGAATTCCGAATGTGAATTTGATTTACGTGGGACAAAATTTAATTATGCCGTACACCGGCACAGTGAAATATCCGACGCGTATCCCCACCGTAGTGGGACCAACGGCAACACCGCTTCCGCCGGGCGCGCCAACGCTTACGCCGACGCCGACGACCACGACCGGCGCGCCGGTGGTGATCATTATGCAAAATGTAAAATACTTGCCGCCGACGCAAACCGTCAAGGTTGGCGAAGTGGTTACATGGAAAAACCAGGATACGATCGCGCACACGGTAACGAGCGGCACGCCCGGCAATTTGACCGGCTTTTTCCGTTCGCAACAACTCGCGCCGGGCGGGGTGTTCACGTATACCTTCACGACGCCGGTAACCTATCCGTACTTTTGTGAAACTCACGGCGCGCAAATGACCGGGACGATCACGGTGCAATAGCGCGAGACCCGAAGGGTTCGCTTCGCGAAAACCCTTCGGGTCTTTTTTTTATTGGCAATTTCGCGCAATAATGCTATAATAGAATTACGAACGATGAACGCGCGCGGCGAATGCGATGAAACGATTTGCCGCGCGCGTTTGTTCGTAAGGCAAATTGAAAATTTGCCCAACATTTTCAAGGAGGCAAATGCAATGGCGCATTCGATCAACCGAGTCGCGGTGATCGGTTCAGGCACGATGGGCGGCGCGCTGTCCGCGCATTTCGCGAACGCCGGCATGGACGTGATCCTGCTCGACATCGTGCCAAACAAACTGACGCCCGACGAAGAAAAAAAAGGGTTGACGCTCAGTCATCCCGCCGTACGCAACCGCATCGTCAACCTGGGTTTTGATGCGGTGAAAAAATCTCGCCCCGCCGCGCTCTTCGCCGCGCAACTCGCCGACCGCATCACCGTCGGCAACCTCGAAGACAATTTCGATCTGCTCCGCGATGCCGATTTCATCCTCGAAGTGATCGTCGAGAATCTCGCGATCAAACAACAATTGATGGCGCGCATTGACGCGATTCGCAAACCCGACAGCATCATCGCGACGAACACCTCGGGAATTCCGATCAAGGACATTTCCGCGAATTGCTCCGCGTCGTTCAAACAACATTTCATCGGCACCCACTTTTTCAATCCGCCGCGTTACCTCAAATTGCTCGAAGTGATCCCCGGACCGGAAACTCTATCGGACGTGGTCGAGTTCGTCAAAGATTTTGGCGCGACGACGTTGGGCAAAGGCGTCGTGTTGTGCAAGGATCGCCCGAACTTTATCGGCAATCGTTTGTTCGCGTATGCCGGGATGTACGCGATGCGGTACGCGTTCGAAAACGGTTACGCGATCAGCGAGATTGACGACATCACGGGTCCGATTGTCGGGCATCCGAAATCCGCGACATATCGCTTGGGCGATCTCGTCGGGATTGATGTGATGTATCACGTCGGCAACAATCTGTACGATTTGATCCCGGAGGATGAAGATCGCGCGACGGTCAAGCCGCCGGAATTTATCGCGGAGATGGTCAAGCGCGGAATGTTAGGCAACAAATCGAAACAAGGTTTTTACAAAGAAGTCAAAACCGAAAAAGGGCGCGAGTTCTGGGCGCTCGATTTGAAATCGTTCGAGTACAAACCGACCGAAAAAACGTTTTACGATTCGACGACGAACGCGGAAATATACGAGACGCTCGCGGAACGTTTGCGCTTTATCGTTTCGCAAGAAGATCGCGCCGCGAAATTTATTTGGGACACGACCGCGCACTATCTCGCGTACGCGGCGAAACGGATCCCTGAAATCGCGGACGATATTGTGTCGGTAGATCACGCGGTCAAGTGGGGCTTTGCCCACGAGACGGGTCCGTTCGAAACCTGGGACGCGCTCGGCGTCGCAGATGCGGTTGCGCGCATGGAACGCGAAGGGATCACGGTCGCGCCCTGGGTCAAAGAAATGCTCGCGACCGGGCATCCCAGTTTTTACAGCGACGGCAAGTATTACGATCCGAAATCGAAAGGTTATTGCCCGATTCCGCAAAGCAAAAATGTGATCGCGCTCAAAGGTCAACGCGTGATTCAATCGAACGATTCCGCGTCGTTGATCGATCTCGGCGATGGCGTCGCGTGTCTCGAATTTCATACCAAGATGAACGCGCTCGACGAAGGCATCGCGGAAATCGCGACGGCGGCAATGGAAGAAGTGAACAAAAATTTCGTTGGAATGGTCGTGGGCAATCAGGGCGAGGCATTCTGCGCGGGCGCGAACGTGATGACGGTTGGACTCGCGGCGAACGAAGGTAAATGGGATGACATTGATCGCATCGGCAAGCAGTTGCAAAATTTTACGCTCGCGATGCGCTACAGTCCCAAACCCGTCGTGACCGCGCCATTCAATTACGTTCTCGGCGGCGGATGCGAAGTCGCGATGGCTGGGTCGCGCATCGTCGCGCACGCGGAATCGTACGTCGGTCAAGTCGAAGTGGGAATGGGTTTGGTTCCGGCCGCGGGCGGTTGCAAAGAATTACTGCGCCGCATCGTCTCGCCCGCGATGCAAACGCCCAACACCGATCCGCTTCCGTCTTTGCAACGCGTGTTTGAATTGATCGGGATGGCAAAGGTCGCGACGAGCGCGACGGAAGCGATCCAAATGGGATTCTTCGACAGCGCGACGCGCGTCGTGATGAATCGCGATCAATTGATCGCGGAGGCGAAACGCACCGTGATCGAAATGGTCGCGGAAGGGTATCGCCCGCCGGCGCGCGCGAAAATTTACGCGGCAGGTGAACGGATGCTCGCCGCGCTCCGCATCGCGATTTACTCGATGGTGCAAGGCAAGTACATTTCAGAGTACGACGCAAAAGTTGGTGACAAGATCGCGTCCATCTTGTGCGGCGGCAATCTCACCGCGCCGGCGTGGGGGGATGAACAGTACATCCTCGACCTGGAACGCGAAGCATTCGTCTCGCTATGCGGCGAAGAAAAAACGCGCGAGCGGATTTGGCATTTCTTGAGCACGGGCAAGCCGCTTCGGAATTAAGATTTGCGAATTGCGAATTAGGAATTGCGACATATCACATTTGGAGGATCAAAATGGCAACACGACCGACTTCATTTGAAACGTGGCAAGCAACAATTCCGCAACGGATTCGCAAGAGTTCGCTTTGGAGCTACGTTGCGTATCCCAAAGCATTGTTCCTGTACGATCTCGTGTGGTACGACTGCGAAAAGTTGGAGCAGGATCGACGCGGGCGTGCCATCGAGGAACAAATTATTCGGAGCGCGGGTTCGATCAGTGCGAATGTCGAGGAAGGATATGGTCGAGGGCTGGGAGCCGATTATGCGCGGTTCTTGAAATTTGCGCTTGGCTCGGCGCGCGAAACTCAGGGATGGTATTTGCGCGCCAGACATTTACTCACCGAAAAAGTTCTCGATCATCGCCTTGCTTTGCTCGATGAGATTATCGCGCTGTTAGTAACGACCATCGCGCAACAAAAATCAAAACGATCAAAATAACGGATTAGGATTTCGCAATTCGCAATTCCTAATTCGCAATTTGGAGGCAGTATGAAAGAAGCAGTCATCGTCTCCGCCGCGCGCACTGCCGTTGGCAAAGCGCCGCGCGGAAAATTACGCACGACGCGACCGGATGATCTTGCGGCGACGGTAGTCAAAACCGCGTTTGAACGCGCGCAAGCGATCCAGCCGGAAGAGATTGACGACGTGATCATCGGCTCGGCGTTTCCCGAAGGCGAGCAGGGTTTGAATCTGGGGCGCATCGTCGCGGTGCGCGCGGGTTTGCCGAACGTCGTCCCAGGAATGACCGTGAATCGGTTTTGTTCGTCCGGTGTGCAAACGATCGCGCTCGCCGCGCAACAAATCATCGCGGGGTGGGGCGATTGCATTATCGCGGGCGGCGTCGAATCAATGAGTATGGTACCAATGACCGGCTTTCACTTTGCGCCGAATCCAATGCTCGCCCAAGAATATCCGGGCGTGTACCTAGGAATGGGTTTGACCGCGGAAAATGTCGCGCGCGAGTACAACGTGTCGCGTCAAGACCAGGATCAGTTCGCGTACCGCAGTCATCAACGCGCGATCGCGGCGATTCAAGCCGGCAAATTCAAAGACGAAATCGTGCCGCTCAACGTCGAAATCGTCGAAGCGGACAATGGAAAAACTAAAACGCAAAAGTACGTCTTTGATGTGGACGAAGGTCCGCGCGCGGATACTACGCTGGACGCGCTCGCGAATTTGAAACCGGCATTCGCGATGGGCGGCACGGTCACCGCCGGCAACTCGTCGCAAACGAGCGATGGCGCGGGCGCAGTCGTGATGATGTCGCGCGAAAAAGCGGACGCGCTCGGATTGAAACCGCTCGTCAAAATGATCGCGTTCGCGGTTGGCGGCGGGCGCCCCGAAGTGATGGGCATCGGTCCGATTGCCGCGATTCCAAAAGCGTTAAAGATCGCGGGATTGTCGCTCAACGACATTGGTGTCATCGAGTTGAACGAAGCGTTCGCCGCGCAAGCGATCGCGGTGATGCGCCATCTCGAAATGGATGAGGAACGCGTCAATGTGAATGGCGGCGCGGTCGCGCTCGGACATCCGCTCGGCGCAACCGGCGCGAAACTGACGGTGCAACTCATCGGCGAAATGAAACGGCGCAACGCGCAATTCGGAATGGTGAGTATGTGCATCGGTGGTGGAATGGGCGCGGCGGGGATTTTTGAAAACATCGCGTAACTCAAAACACACAATCTGCATCGGTGGCGCGCCGAGCGTGGGCGCGGCGGGGATTTTTGAAAACCTGGGATAGCCGGATCGTCACCACGCGCATCGGCGGCGCGCCGAGCGTGAGTGCGGCGGGGATTTTTGAGAATCTCGTGTAACGCGAATGGAAAACCGGGAGACACGGAAACGAAATGAAAATTTCTGTGTCTCCCAATTTGTTTCCGATGCGAAAGTCCGGTGAGGAAAAATTTTGTGAATCCATCCGCTCGAAAAATCATCGCGCTCGTCCTGGTTTTGATTTTTTGCGCGGGCGCGCTTCCGTTGCTACTGTATTGGGTCGCCGTCGGCAACGTTCCTGCGATCACCGCGCGCGCCGCCGTCAAAATGCTCGATGATCCAAACGCGATCCTCGTTGACGTTCGCGCGCCAGCGGCGTATCGCGCGAGTCACATTGACGGCGCGGAAAACTGGGATTGGCGAAATGCGGCGCGTGAAAACATTCCCGCGCCATTCAAAGACAAGCGCGTGTTGTTGATTTGCGAGAGCGGCATCGAGAGCGCGTTCGCCGCGCGCGCGTTGAACGCGTTGGGCGTTGCGAAGGTGTGGAGCGTGGAAGGTGGAATGCAATCCTGGTTTGCGAACGCGCATCACTTTGGTTCAGCGCGATTCGCGTCTCTGCGCCTCGCGACCGGCGAAATGATGCGCTTGCCGTTTCGCGATTCATCGCCCGGCGAACAATTCGTCGCGGTGCTCGCGGGCTATGGCGTCAAAACGATTTATATGCTGATCGCGTTCGCGCTCGTCGTCGTTCTGTTGTGGCGACAAAAATCGCGCGACCTTGCCGTGCTGGGTTGGGGAATGGTCGCGTTTTTCGCGGGCGAAGCAATTTGCTGGATCAACTTTCCGATTTTCAACGAAGAGTCCGCGTTCCTGGAATATCTCCACTCGTACGGAATGGTCGTCGCGGTTGCGTTCATCGTCTTTGCGCTGATCGAAGGATTGGATCAGCGCGTCATCGGCTTTAGCGATGCGAACGCGAAATGCGCGTTGTTAAATTTGTGTCGCGGTTGTGTGAAGTACAAACCGGTATCGTGCGGATTACAACGCACGTTCAAACTTGCAATTGTCGCGCTCATTGCCGTCGCGGTGATGCCGTTGAACGCCGAACCGCTCGCGATTGTGTACACGACGCGCGTGCTGAACATTCCGGTCATTTACACGCACCCGATCATTTTGCAGTTGTACGAAATTCGCGTCATTCCCGCGCTCGCGATGTTTTTCTTCACACTAGCGTTCGCGATTTTGCAACTCGGCGCGCCGCGTCACTTGATTCTCTCCAAAATTTTCTTTGCCGCCGGAATGGGACATCTCGTTTTTGGCTTCTTGCGTTTGATGCTCAGCGCGTTTTATCGCGACAATCATGTGTGGTTCGAGTTCTGGGAAGAAGCGACCGAACTGATTTTGATCGCGGGCATCGCGATTGTGTTGTGGATTTTCCGCGCGGGGCTGGAATTGAAAATTCCGATCCGCGACGACGCGAATTAACGGAGGTGAAAAATGTCAGTTCTCCATCAACTCGCGCATTTGCAAGGGCGGCGCGATGAAATTCCGAATCAAGCATTGGCGCGTGATCTCGCGACGCGCCGCGATAAACGCGGCGTCAAGGAAATCGCGGAAAATGTGTGGCACAAGGACAAACAGATCCAAGCCGATTGCATCAAAGTTTTGTACGAAATCGGTTATCTCAAACCGGAGTTGATCGCGCCGTATGATGCCGAGTTCATCAAACTGTTGGCGAGCCGCAACAATCGCCTGGTCTGGGGCGCGATGATCGCGCTCGCGACGATTGCCGAATTGCGCGCGAAAGAAATCGGCGCGCACACGGACAAGATCATCGCGGCGATGAAAGCCGGTTCGGTGATCACGGTGGATAATGGCGTCAAGGTGCTCGCGCGCGTCGCCGCGACGGGGGATGCGCGCAATAAGAAAATTTTTCCGTACCTGATCGAACATTTGCAAACCTGTCGCCCGAAAGAAATCGCGCAACACGCCGAGAGCGCTTTGCCGGCGGTCAACGCGAAAAACAAACAACAATTCGTGGATGCGTTGAACGAACGCGCGCGCGCGTTGACGCCCGCGCAAGCCGCGCGAATCAAAAAAGTGATCAAGGCAGTAGAGAAATCGTGATCGCCAAAGTCGTCGCATTCATCACGCGCGAATCGGCGCGCGGATCGGAACTGCTTTTGCTCGCGCATCCGTACGCGGGCAATCAACTGCCCTCCGGGACGGTTGAAGAAAACGAAGACCCGCGCGCCGCCGTCTTGCGCGAAGTGGCGGAAGAAACCGGGCTGACGCGCGTCCGCATCGAAAAACAAATCGGAATTCTTGATGAGCCGCTCCCCGAACGCATGCTGATCGTCGCGCGCGCGACGCGCGTGTACGCGCGACCCGATGCGACGAGTTTCGATTGGGCGGAATTTCGGCGCGGCATTTGGGTTACGCGCGAACGCGAACGCGATGGTTGGACGCAAATCACGTATGCAGAGCCGGACGAATTTCCGAACGCGCGTTACACGACATACCATATCACCGGTTGGGTGTCGAGCGATGCGCTGACCGCGCAACAACGCCGTTATTTATTTCATCTCGCGCTTGCCGGAGAAACGCCGGATGTGTGGACGCAAATCTCCGATCATCACACCTTTCGTTTGTTTTGGTCGCCGCTTGCCGCGCTTCCGCCAATCGTCCCGCCGCAAAATCGGTGGGTCGAATTTGCGCTGTCCGCGCTGTAGGGGCGAAGTATTTTTCGCAGTTCAGAAAAATGCTTCGCCCCTACAGCTCAATGACTCGAAATTAAATCGGGCGCGAGGCGAGAGCAGGTCGCGGTCGGTATTTTTTGTTGCGCGGAACAGCCCACTTTTTTATCTTTTCTTTGACCAATTTTTTGGCTTTATTCAACGGGCATCGCGCGCGCTTCTCAGTTCTCCAATTTTTTCGACCTCCTCAATCGCCTCGCACTAGCAACAGCAGACGCACTGTTGTCGGAGAGAGAGTTGGCTATGGCGTCTTGCCCGAAGACGCGCGGTTAAACTCTTTTCCCATCTCTCACACCTAACCAAATCGTTCGCACACAACAGGTTGCTCCCGTCCCCCACGACAACCCGGCGCAGTAACCTGCGGGAATTCATTTTGCCTTTTTCCCTCTATTCCCGCGAGCGCGCGTTGTGCGCGAGATTCGTTTTTTTGAGGAGTGTTGAATGAGTGAACTCACAATGACGACTGCGATCAACGGCTTGATGCCCGATCAAAAAACCTACGCGCGCATCCTCGATGTCCACAGCATCCCCACCCTGATCAAGGTGCAGATTGAATCGTTCGAATGGTTCAAGTCCGAAGGACTGCGCGAACTGTTCGACGAAATTTCCCCCATCGAATCGTTCAACAAAGAATACAGTTTGCACTTTCCCGGTGATAACGACGCCGCGAAAAAATTCAATCTGACCTTTCGCTTTGGCGAACCGAAATACTCGGAAGCCGAATGTCGCGAAATGGATATGACGTTCGCCGCGCCTCTGCACTTGTGGGTTGCATTGCTCAACAATACGACCGGCGAAGTCTCCCGCCAAGAAGTGTATATGGGCGATTTTCCGTTGATGACTGAACACGGCACCTTCGTGATCAACGGAGCGGAACGCGTCGTCGTCTCGCAGTTGATTCGTTCGCCCGGCGTTTATTTTAGCGCGGATGAAGATCGCGCGACCGGACGCGTGTTGTGTTCCGCAAAATTGATTCCGAATCGCGGTGCGTGGCTCGAGTTCGAAACATCCAAGCGCGACATTCTCTCCGTCAAAGTGGATCGCAAACGCAAATTGCCGGTCACGCTGTTGCTCAAAGCGATCGGTGTGGGCGAAGGGCGCGATGACGGCATCCTCAACATTTTCGCCGGGTCGGACAACAACCCCGATCACGAATACATTCGCACCACGCTCGAACGCGAATCGCCAAAATTTGAAACGATTGATCAAGCGATTCTCGAATTCTACAAAAAGATGCGCCCCGGCGATCCGCCGACGCAAGACAACGCGAAAAACTTTTTGACGACATTGCTATTCACGCAACGCCGGTACGATTTGGGCAAAGTTGGTCGCCACAAATTGAATCGCCGATTGTACGGCACAGACGTTCCCGCGAACGAACTGCCACCCGAACGCATTTTGCGCGCGGACGATTTGGTCAAAGTGATCGAGCATATTATTCTCGTCAACAACGGCGTGGTTGGTCCCGAGGACATCGATCACCTCGGCAACCGCCGCGTCAAGACCGTCGGCGAATTGATCCAGAATCATCTTCGCATCGGCTTGCTCCGGCTTGAGCGCGTCGTGCGCGAGCGCATGAGCGTTCGCGATCCCGAACAAATGTCGCCGATCAATTTGATCAACATTCGCCCGGTCGTCGCGGCGATGCGCGAATTTTTCGGCGGCTCGCAGTTGTCGCAGTTTATGCAACAAACGAATCCGCTCGACGAACTGACGCACAAGCGCACCTTGTCCGCATTGGGTCCGGGCGGTTTGCGCCGCGAGCGCGCCGGCTTTGACGTGCGCGACGTTCACCACTCGCACTATGGACGCATCTGCCCGATTGAAACGCCCGAAGGTCCGAACATTGGTTTGATTGGTCGCCTCGCGACGTACGCGCAGATCAACGATTTCGGTTTCATCGAGACGCCGTATCGCGTCGTCAAGAATGTCGTGCTGAACAAAAAAGATCAGGTGATGGGGCGCACGATCCGGCAAGAAATTCGCGATCCCGATTCGAACAAAGTGCTTGCCAAAGCGGACGCGGTTGTGGACGAAGACGTGTACGAGAAACTGACTGCGTTGGGCAAGCAAGCCGAAATTCCAGTGCGCGCATACGCGACCGATGAAATTAAATATCTCGCCGCCGATGAAGAAGACCGGCACACGGTCGCGCAGGCAAACGCGCGGCTCGATGATAAAGGTCAATTCGTGGATCGCCGCGTCGAGATTCGCCGACGCCAAACATTTCTCACCGATTCGTCCGACAAGGTTGAATATCTCGACGTGTCGCCGAAACAAATTGTCGGCGTGTCCGCCGCGCTCATTCCATTTCTCGAACACGATGACGCAAATCGCGCGTTGATGGGTTCGAATATGCAACGCCAATCGGTGCCCTTGCTTCGCCCCGAAGCGCCCATCGTCGGCACGGGCATGGAATCCCAAGCCGCGCTCGATTCGGGTCAGGTTGTCGTCGCGGAAGAGGATGGTGATGTAACAAGCGTCACGGCGAAAGAGATCAAAGTCCGGTACGGCAAAACCGAAGGTCCCCGCGGGAAAGAACACACCTACGTTTTGCGAAAATACAATCGCTCGAATCAATCCACTTGCATTGATCAACGTCCGATTGTTGCGCGCGGGCAAAAAGTGAAACAAGGTCAGGTGATCGCGGATTCGTCTTCGACCGATCAAGGTCAAATCGCGCTCGGACAAAATGTCGTCGTCGCGTTTATGAGTTGGGAAGGCGGCAACTACGAGGACGCGATCTTGATCAGCGAGCGGATGGTGCGCGAGGATAAATTCTCCAGCATCCACATTGAAAAACACGAGATCGAAGCGCGCGACACGAAACTGGGTCCCGAAGAAATCACGCGCGATATTCCCAACGTCGGCGAAGATGTGTTGAAAGATTTGGATGAAGAGGGCATCATTCGCGTCGGCGCGGAAGTTGGACCTGGGGATATTCTCGTCGGCAAAATTACGCCGAAAGGCGAAACCGATCTGACGCCGGAAGAAAAATTACTGCGCGCGATTTTCGGTGAAAAAGCGCGCGAGGTCAAGGACTCGTCTCTGCGTTTGCCGCACGGCGAGCGCGGCAAGGTCGTGGATGTGCGCGTGTTTACGCGCGATGAGCATCACGAATTGCCCGCGGGCGTAGACAAACTCGTGCGCGTCGCGATCGCGCAACAACGCAAGATTACCGAAGGCGACAAGATGGCGGGGCGGCACGGTAACAAGGGCGTCATTTCCAAAGTTGTGCCGGTTCAAGATATGCCGTACCTCGAAGACGGCACGCCGGTTGACATCATTCTCAATCCGCTCGGCGTGCCCGCGCGGATGAACATCGGACAAATTCTCGAAACGCATTTGGGCTGGGCGGCGGATCGGCTCGGATTCAAAGTCGTCTCGCCGGTATTCGACGGCGCGGACGAAGGCGAGATCAGCGCGGAACTCGCGCGCGCCTGGTTGATCGATCAGGCGTGGGACGAGACCACCGCGCGCGCCTGGGATTGGCTCAAAGAGCAAGACTACAACCTTGACGATTTGAACGACGAAGACGAAGCGCGTTTGTTGTATCTGCAACACTGGCTCAAACACGCGGAGCGGCGTAAACTCGCAAGCGATCGCGTTTATGCGCGCCGCCAGGTTTTGCGCGCGTGGCTCGCCGAAAAGAATTTGGACGCGGATAAAATTCTGTGGTTCGAAGATGACAAGCGGACACCGGCAGAGCGACCCGAATCGGATCGCGCCGCGCGCATTGTGTGTTATCGTTTGTGGTTGCAGGCGCACGGTCATTCGGTTTCCGCGAAATTGACCGAAGAACAATTGAATGCCGAAGTGAACAAGGTCAGTCACGAACTCAAACTGCCGCCGCCTACCGCGGGCAAGATGGTGTTGCACGACGGCAAAACCGGCACGCGCTATGATCAGCCGGTAACCGTCGGCGTGATTTATATGCTCAAACTCGCGCACTTGGTCGAAGATAAAGTGCACGCGCGTTCCACGGGACCGTACTCGCTCGTAACGCAACAACCGCTCGGCGGCAAGGCGCAATTCGGCGGGCAACGTTTCGGCGAAATGGAGGTGTGGGCACTCGAAGCGTACGGCGCGGCGCACACACTTCAAGAAATGCTCACCGTCAAATCCGACGATGTAACCGGGCGCGTGAAAACGTACGAAGCCATCGTCAAAGGCGAAGAGATTCTCGAACCAGGTGTGCCGGAATCGTTCCGCGTCCTGGTTAAGGAATTGCAGTCGCTGGGTCTCTCGGTCGAAGTGTACGACCAGGAAGGCGAGCGCAAAACATTCGGCAAAGAAGAGAGCGAAGAGCGCATCCCCTCGCTGGGCGGAATGGGTCTGTTGCGCGACGGTGACGATCAACCGATGGATGCGAAACGCGCGATGCGCGAACGCTTTGCGCGCGGCGAACGCATCGGCAGTGGCGGCGGCGACCGCGGGCGCGGGCGCGGACGACGCGAACGCGAACGCGAACGCAAGCCGAGTAACGATGAATAGGGTTGAATGGTCGCATTGTTGGATAGTTGAATAGTTGGATCGTTCATTTCGTGGAATGAACGATCCAACTATTCAACCATTGAACTAGCAAACTACGCGGAGTAAGCATGGAATTACGAGACTTTTCTGCAATTCGAATCAGTGTCGCCTCGCCCGATCATATTCGGTCGTGGTCGTACGGCGAAGTGTTGAAACCGGAAACGATCAACTATCGCACGCTCCGCCCGGAACGCGACGGCTTGTTCGACGAGCGCATTTTCGGACCCCAGCGCGATTGGGAGTGCGCGTGCGGCAAATACAAAAAAATTCGCAATCGCGGAATTATTTGCGACAAGTGCGGCGTGCAGGTCGCGCCCGCGCGCGTTCGCCGCGAGCGGATGGGGCACATCGAGCTCGCGTCGCCGGTCTCGCGATATGTCGCCGCGCGCGCTCGAACGCGTCCTCTATTTCGCGCAATACATCGTTACGCGCGTGGATGAAGACGCGCGCAAGCGAATGATGCAACGCCTCTCGAAAGAGACGACCGCGAAAACGCAGGAACTCGAACTCAAATCCGAAGAAGAAATTGACGCGATTCAAAAAAGCGCGGACAAGGAAATTGACGCGCTCGCCCGCAAAACCGACGGCGCGATTTCCAAACTCGAAGAGCAACTCACCGAAAAAACCGACCAGGTGATGGGGCTTGCCAAGAAACTCGAAAATCGGATCGAGGAAGCCAAGGGCTCGGAAATTCGCAAAGCCATCGTGTTTGAGCCGACGGACGAAATCATCGCGGGCGACGGCGAAACGATCGCGGGCAAACATCGCAAACGGTTGAACGAAATCGTGCAAGCGCATATCGCGCAGATCGAAAAAGACTTGCGCGAAAAAGAACAGGACAAGCGTTTGCTGTTGGACGCGGAGCGCGAACAACGCCAGCACGCGGCGAACGAAGAGATTGCGAAAATTCGCCAACGCCTCGACACGCAAACTGAAAAAATTCACGACGCGCACGACGAACGGATGGACGATCTCAAAGCGATTCGCGTCGGCGAAGTGATTAGCGAAGCGCGCTATCACGAAATGCGCGAAAAATGGGGCACGCTCTTTGAAGCCGGGATGGGCGCCGAAGCGATTTACAAAATTCTGCTCACCGTCAATCTCGAAGAATTGAGCGTGAGCGTGCGCGAGACGATCAAGACCACGCGCTCGAAACAAAATAAGAAAAAAGAAATCAAGCGGCTCCGCGTCGTCGAATCACTGCGCGTCTCCGGCAATCGTCCCGAGTGGATGATTCTCACGGTTCTGCCGGTGATTCCGCCGGACTTGCGTCCGATGGTGCAACTCGACGGCGGACGTTTCGCGACGAGCGATCTCAATGATCTGTATCGCCGCGTGATCAATCGCAACAATCGGTTGAAACGTTTGCTCGAACTCGGCGCACCCGAAGTGATCGTCAACAACGAAAAAAGAATGTTGCAAGAAGCGGTGGACTCGTTGATTGACAACGCGCAAAAAGGCAAAGCGGTTTCCGCGCGCGGACAACGCAAACTCAAATCACTTTCCGATTTGCTCAAAGGCAAGCAAGGACGTTTCCGCCGGAACCTGCTCGGCAAGCGCGTGGATTATTCCGGACGATCGGTGATCGTCGTCGGTCCGCATTTGAAATTGAATCAATGCGGCTTGCCGAAAAGTATGGCGCTCGAATTGTTCAAACCGTTCGTGATGCGAAAACTTGTCGAATACAATTACGCGCACAACATCAAATCGGCAAAGCGTTTGGTGGATCGCGGCTCGTCCGAAGTCTGGGACGTGCTCGAAGAGATCATCAAGAATCATCCGGTTTTGTTGAACCGCGCGCCGACATTGCATCGGTTGGGGATTCAAGCATTTGAAGTACTCCTGGTTGAAGGCAGTGCGATTCAAATTCATCCGTTGGTATGTGCCGCGTTCAACGCGGATTTCGACGGCGATCAAATGGCGGTGCACGTTCCGCTCGGCGAAGCCGCGAAACACGAAGCGCGTACGTTGATGTTGTCGTCGTCGAACTTGCTCAAGCCAGCATCGGGCGAGCCGATTGTCGAGCCGACCAAAGATATGGTGCTGGGTGTTTATTATTTGACGATGCAAGAGGACGGCGCAAAGGGCGAAGGCAAATCCTTCACGTCGCCGGAAGAAGTCGTGCTCGCGTACGACCTGGGACACATTGATCTGCACGCGAAAATCAAAGTGCTCCTCGGCGAGAACAAGGCGCGCCGCGCGTTGCGCCGCGTTTCGCAAACGACGGTCGGACGCGTCATCTTTAACGAAATTCTGCCGCCCGAAGTGCGCGGCGTGAACGACACGCTCGACAAGAAAAAACTCAAAGAACTCGTCGCGCAAGTGTACGCGAAACTCGGACCCGAAGGCACTGCGGAAATCGTGGATCGGATCAAGGACATTGGGTTTCGCTTTGCGACGCAATCGGGTTTGACGATCGCGATTGACGACATTACCGTGCCGAATGAAAAGTACGCGATCCTGGATCGCGTCAGCGCGCGCGTGAATGAAGTCGAACAACAATTCCGGCGCGGGCTAATCACCGAAGACGAACAGTACGTCAAGACGGTTGAATTGTGGACGGAAGCGACCGAGCAAGTGACCGAAGCCGTCGCGCAGGGAATGGGGCAACATTCGCCGATTCGCGTGATGGCAAATTCCGGCGCGACGAAAGGCGGCTTTCAACCGATTCGCCAACTCGCGGGGATGCGCGGATTGATGGCAGACCCGGCGGGGCGCATCATCGCTCTGCCGATCAAATCGAATTTCCGCGAAGGATTGACCGCGCTCGAGTATTTTATTTCGACGCACGGCGCGCGCAAGGGCTTGGCGGACACGGCTCTGCGAACTGCGGACGCGGGTTATCTGACGCGGCGACT
>JACRPR010000023.1:0-10023 GCA_016223105.1 Chloroflexota bacterium
CAACGCCGAGCGACGAGGTCGCGTTCGCTTGCGGATCAATGTCCACAAGCAAAACGCGTTTCTCGCGCGCCGCGAGGTACGCGCCGATGTTGATCGCGGTCGTCGTTTTGCCGACGCCGCCTTTTTGGTTGGCGAAGGTGTAAATCATTTTCGATTTCAGATTTAGGATTTAGGATTTTACAAATTGCACAACCAGCGCGAAATAGAAGCGACCTGGCTCTCATCATTCAGGTTCGCCGCATTGCTAAGCGTTCCATTGGTCAACTGATCCCAGATTTCGTTTGCCATCTTTTTCTCGACCGCCGCGCCAACAAAAAAAGTATGCGGCGTGGCGCGCGCTTTGGAAAACGCCGTGCGAATACGATCCAAAGCCGTGCGCGCGGTTTTCCAATGTTCATCCGCGCCCGCGGGATCAATTCCGCCTTTGAGTTCGCCAAACGCGATATATGATTTCGCGAGCGCGTATTTGCCGAGTTCCAATTGATCGGGCGCAAGATTGAACAAACAAAAATCCACATTGTTCTTGACAAGCGGCACAGTCAAATTGTAGATCAACGTGCGATTGGCTTTTCCGTTTTGCCAATGTAAACCGCGCAAGGACAACTCGATACTTGAATCGTCGTCCGGCTTTTCAATCCATTCGCGAGATTTGGAAATTTGCCAATGATATGGGATGCCCGCAACCGTCAGGGCTGAAATGATCGCGCGGGTAAGTTTTTGTTGCGCCAACGCGCCGCCAACATTTCGCATCGAACCACCCAGTGTTTCGCCGCGCGTGAGGAGGAAACGGAATACCAATTCTTCGACAAATTTCGCACCGGCCGGCTCAAGAAAATTTCTAACCAGTCCTTGAATTGCCTCTTGTTTGTCCTGCGGTAACAAATGATTGAGCGATTTGTCAGACAGCCCCGCCGCCGTCAGCAAACCGGCTTCGATCCCTTTGATTTGGAGCAGATCAACAGGAGTTTTTGCAATCAAAGCGGCTTCTTGAAGTGTGCGCGCTTCGGCTATGTATGGCGTCGCTCGGCGATTTTTCTCCAATGCCAACGCGACAAAACCGGCGCGCGTCGCTTCGTATGTTGTTACCAGATCATCGCTCGATTTGAGATGGTTGCGGTATGGTCGCGCGGATGTACGTCTCATTGTTTTCTCCACACATACACACACTTGCGTAATGCTTCGCGTCCGTGTTCGCCCATTTGTTGACTGCTATTCCCTTTGCCATTCGGCAAAACCAGAATGTTCTCGACGCGCAAACCGAGTCGCTCCGCCATCGCAGAAAGAATCAGATCAACCGAAACACCTGCGCCGGCATAACGCACATTGTCGTTGACCATGAACATCGGCGCGCCGGATTTTAGAACGCGCGCGCACTCTGCGATGACGCACGCCATTTCGTAAAAATAACCCTTGACCATTCGCGGGATGCCGACGTTGTTCAACGCGCCTTCTGCTTTTTGCGCGTCCAAGTATTTTAGAATCGCTTGCAAAAGATTTTGCTTATCGGCAATCGCGATAGCGGTTGTCCAGCGCGAGTTAATTTTCAATAAATCTTTCGCGCGATTTTCGACCGTGCAACTAAGCATTTCCTGGCGCAGTTTGATCAAACCTGGCTCGTCCACGCCAAGCAGAGCCAACTCCAACGCGTAAGTGCGCGTGTAATCATAGCGATTGCAGTACGGCGGCGAAGTAAAAATCGTATCGTAAGAATTGTCCGGCAATGTGGGCAAAATTTCTAAGCACGAACCGTCGAACAAACGAATTGCGCCGGGCGATTTTTCAATCGGGAACAAACCCGGTTCAGGTGCGAGATCGGCGACAATTTCATCAAGCTTGGCGTTGATCGCGCGCGCGAAATTCAAAATTTCGCCTTTGTCAAAAATCTTTTTGCCCACGCGTCGCCCGGCGCGATAATCCCAACGTAGATATTGACCATCTTTGCGCGTGAAACTGATCGACTCGAGGACACAGAGCAATGCCAATCGTAACACGGTTTGCACACGCGTATTTTCTTGCTGGCACGCCGCGAGATATTTTTCAATCGCGCGTTTGGTCTCTTCGGGATATGCGCCTTTGGTGATTCGCAATTCGGACAGATTTCCTTTTGTTTCCGCTTGTTCCCAAACGCGCGTAGTTGACCAGCGTTTCAACGCGGCGAAATCTTCCGGTGTGAACTCGGACTCGATCATTTTTTTGGTTGCGATGATTTGTTGTCCAATCGGTAACAATTCGATGCCTTCCGCGTTGATCCCCTGCGCGCTCGCGACAAATAATGCCGTGCCACTACCGGCAAATGGATCGAGAATCGTGCCTTGCGTAATCGCGTACTTGTGAAGGAAATGTTCGACCAATGCCGCCGAAAAGGCTTCCTTGTATTTGTACCACCGATAGACCGGGCGCGTTTTGTTTGCCTGGAAACTTACCAACGGACGCGTGAGCGATGATTGAACGATAATGTTATTTCTGAAATGACGCGACCAGAATTGATCAAGTTGTTCAATTTCTGCCAAAGCCGTATTCGATTTGCTTGCCGCGATTTTTGCGGGGCTGTCTAAAGCTAGCAGAGTCATTCCTAACCCCAAAACCCCGAATACCCATCGAGCCGCGCTTGCACTTGTTCGCGCGTCGGAATTCCGGTAACGCCGTGCGCTTCGACGCAGAACGACGCGGTCGCGTTTGCAAAGCGCGCGGCTTGAAATGGATCGTGCGTTTCACTCAAGCGCACCAGGAACGCGGCGGCGAACACATCGCCCGCGCCGGTCGGGTCTACTTCGCGCGCGGGAAAACCGGGAACCTGGCGCGCCTCGCCGTTCGCGAAAACCATGCAACCCTGCGCGCCTTGTGTCATCACCGCGATCCGCGTGAGCCGGACGTACTCATCCATCAACGCGAGATTGCCGTTCAAATCTTCTTCGCTCAAAACCAAAACATCTACGTACGGCAAAATGTCGGCGGCTTCTTCCCAGGGTCGCATCCGCACGCGTCCTCCTGAGCTAGTCGAAGGATCATCCCACTGGCGCATCCATCCCTGCGGCGTTACGCCGACGAGCGCGCGCGGAAAATATTCCGCGATGCGCGGATCGAGTTCGCGCGCGAGCGGACCCAAGTGAACGATGGGCGCGTTGCGCCACGCGGGCGGCACATCGTCCGGCTCAAGCGGCTCGGCGCGCGCAAGCAAAAATTGTTCGCGATGTCCGTCACGATAAATATTATGAAACGTCGTCGTGTGCGCGGACGGAATGCGATGCACGGCAATATCGTGCAAAACTTCCGGCAAAACAAAATCAGGGGCGAGGCGGGTTACGATGCCCGGCTCTCGCCCCAAGTTACGCGCGGTGATCGAACTATAGGTTGTCGTTCCGCCGACGGTGTAACCATCGGGCACCACGTCTTGAACGACATGACCGATCACGAGAAAATCAATCATTGTGGCAAGATCATTACGCGGCGATGATCGCCTTCGCCGATGCTTTGCGTTTTGACGCGCGGATGTTCGCGCAACGCGATGTGCACGATGCGCCGTTCGTTCGGCGGCATCGCTTCGAGCGTAACCGGTTGGCGATGTTCTTCGACGCGCGCCGCCATGCGGGTCGCGAGATCGCGCAGTTGACGTTCGCGTCGCGTACGATAGCCCTCGACATCCACAATGAACCGGATCGATTTGCCGGTTTTGCCGGTCACCATCAAGCGCGCGAGATATTCAAGGTCGCGCAGAGTTTCGCCACGCCGACCGATCAGCACGCTCAGGTCTTCACCGAGAATGTTCAGCACGAACGAGTCCTCGTCTTCCGAAGACACATCCGGCAAAATTTCGACGCGCGCCGGCAAGCCCATTCCGCTCAACACCGTTTCAAGAATTTCTTGCGCGACGTTCGCGACATCACCTGCCGATTCCGCCACGACTTGAACGCGCGTCAAACGCACGAGCGCGTCCTCGCCGCCCAAGCCGAGCAAGCCGCGCGATGGCTCGCGCACAATTTCGATTTTAACCGCGTCGCGCGCGACGCCAAGTTCCGCCAACCCTTTGCCAATCGCTTCGTCAACGGTCTTGCCGGAAAATTCATTTTGCGACATTCTTTTTCCCTTTATTCGCCTCGGCGGTTGCGGGCGCGCTCGCAAACAAATTGCCCCAGCCGCTTGTAAAGTATTGTTGAATGATGCCGACGATATTGAACACGATCCAGTACAGCGACAAGCCAATCGGAAATGAAAGTGAAATGTAGCCGATGAACAATGGCATCATCATTTGCATAGATTGATTCATCTGCGCGGCTTGCGGATCGGCGGAAGGCATCGTCATCATTTTTTGCTGAACCCAGGTACTGCCCAACACGAGCGCGGGCACGATCAACGTCAACGGCACGCCCAAGTCCGGCGTCGCCGCGAGATTCATCCAAAGAAAATCGCTATTCACCGGCACCGCCGCCGCGAGTTCCGGCAAAACGGTGTAGAGATGTTTCGCCAAATCCATCAATTGTTCCGGTTGCGCGCCCATCACCATCGTGATGGATTGATACAAACCGATCATCACGGGCCACGGAATTAGCGCGGGCAAACATCCGCCGAGTGGATTGACGCCGTTTTCGCGATAGAGCCGCATTTGTTCTTGTGCGAGTTTCTCTTTATCCTTCGCGAACTTTTTTTGCATCTCGAGCCAGTCTTTGCTCTTCATCAAATCTTGCTGTTTCTTGAATGCTTTTTGTTGTTGCCAATAAAACGGCAATGTGACGAGACGCACGAGCAGGGTAAAGAGAATGATCGCGATTCCGTAATTTTTGATGAGGACGTAAATGTACAACAGTGTGTTCACCATCGGGTCGAACACGAACATATTCCACGCGGGCGCGAGAAAATCTAACATTCCAACTTGCTCCTATTTAGTTGCCGCCGGCGTGTTCGGCTTGCCGGTGCCGAGATCGAGCGACCACTTGAGCGACTTGTCAGCCGCGTCCAACGCGTACAGCGAACGATCCTGGGACGGAATGTACACGATGCCATCCGCGACGACCGGCGAGGCAACGATGCGTCCGCCAGTCGCGCGCGACCACTTGAGCGTGCCGGTGTTCACGTCGATCGCGTACACTTTGAAATCATCCGATCCAAAATACGCGATGCCGTTCGCGATCACAATCGCGGAGCGCACGGCATCGTTTGCCTTGAACGGCGAATTCCATTTTAGTTTGCCGGTCTGCACATCGAGCGCATAAATGTTTCCATCGAGCGCGCCAAAATACACGCTACCATTCGCGATGGTTGGATTCGACCAAATCCAGTTGGATGCTTCGAACGGTTTTTCCCATTTCAGCCGGCGGGTCTCGATGTCGAGCGCGAAAAATTTATTCAATCCGGCAAAATAGATCGTGTTTTGTTCGACGAGCGGTTTCGTTACGATGATGCCGCCCGCGTCATATTCCCATTTCTTCGCGCCGGTCGCGGCATCGAGCACGTACAGTTTGTGATCGAGCGACGCGACGTACAGCGCGCCGTCCGCAAATGTGAGATCCGCCCAGATCTGTCCGCCGGTCACGAACGGCTCCCATTTTTTTACGCCGGTTGCCGCGTCGAGCGCGTACACTTTGTGATCATTCGCGCCGAAATAAATCGCACCGCCACCGACCGCCGCGCTAGAAACAATGGACGCGCTAGCTTCAAACGGTTTCCATTTTTCCGTGCCGTCGGTCGCGTTCAACGCGTACATCTTTTTGTCGAACGCGCCGACATACACGGTATTGTCTGTCAACGCGGGCGTCGCATAGATCGCGCCAATCACCTGTTGCGGGTCTTTGGGAAATTGCCATCGGGCTTCGCCACCGGCAATCGGCAAGGCGTACACTTTGCCCGCGACGCCGCCGACATAAATCATTTGATTCGCGATGGTCGCGCCCGACCAGCCGGTCACTGGCGCCGCGCCACAGCCGATCAAGAGAAACGCGGCGGCGATCAGGACGCCAAGCGTCAACGCCAGCCGCGCGCGATTAAAAATTGCCAAACTAACTGCCTCCCAATTTATTCGAACGGCACCGGGTCGTACCCGCCCGGGTTGAGCGGATGACACCGCGCGATGCGCGTCGCCGCGAGCCAGCCGCCTTTGAAAAATCCGAAATGCGAAATCGCTTCGACCGCGTACTGCGAGCAACTCGGCACAAATCGGCAACTCGGCGGCAAAAGCGGCGAAAGAATTTTTTGATAGAACCGAATCAGAATCAACGCGATGAATTTCATTGCGCGAATTACGAATTAAGAATTGCGAATGAGATGTGCGCGTTGCACTAGCGCGGCAACCGCATCATCAATTTCTTTGAACGCGATGGATTCTCCGCCCGCGCGCGCGATCCAGATCAAATCCCAGCCCGGCGCGATGCGCGGCAGATGTCGGCGCACCGCTTCGCGCAATAAACGTTTCGCGCGATTGCGCGCCGCGATGCTTCCGATTTTTTTGCCCGCCACAAATCCAAACCGGCACGTTGTCATTCCGTTTGCGCGCGCTCGCAAAATCACGCGCGGATGCGACCACGCCTTGCCCTCGTCCCACGCGCGTTGAAATTCCGCGCCGCGCCGCAAACTGAAAGTGTGTTTCATTGCCGCGCATAGAGACGTTGCATCGGTAGAGACGTTGCAATGCAACGTCTCTACATATACAACGTCTCTATTTTTGTTTCAAGCCGGAGCGGGTAGGCGCGACGGTGAGCCGCTTGCGTCCGCGCGCGCGGCGCGCGGAAATCACTTTGCGTCCGCCTTTCGATTTCATTTTCTGGCGAAACCCATGCGTGCGTTGGCGCTTGAGTCGTTTGGGTTGGTATACGCGTTTCACAATTACTCCTTGTGCGGTAAGATTAGCGGGGCGCATTATAGCGCGAAAGGGGGGAAATGACAAATCAAGTTGGATTTTCGATTTAGGCTTTATGATTTTCGATCTAGCTACCCGACACTTTGCATCGTCAGTTTAATTGAACACAGATATACACGGATTTTCACTGATTTTTTCCTGATGATCTGTGTTCATCAGTGTCCAATTTCAAAACTGTCGGGTGGTTAGATTTTCGATTTGATCCGCGCGCGCGGTCGGGCAAATTTCGCGCAACGGGCACGCGCCACATCGCGGCTTGGTTTTTCTGCAAATGTTTTTTCCGAGCATGACAATGAGCGCGTGGTACTCGTTGAATAATTTTTCATCGCGCGGCAAGTGATCCATAAAAAACGATTGCAATTCGGCGTACGCCGCGTGCTCGCGCGCTAAACCGAGCCGCGCGAAGACGCGTTGCGTGTACGCGTCCACAACAAAGATCGGTTTGTGCGCGGCGTACAAAATGATCGAGTCCGCTGTTTCGGGACCGATGCCATACACCGCGAGCAATTCCGCGCGCAAAGTTTCAATATCGCGTTTGAACAAACGCGCGATGCTTCCACGATGTTGCGCGAACAAAAATTCGGTGAACGCGTGAAGTTTTTTCGCTTTGAGGTTGAAATAGCCGGAGGGGCGAATCAATTGCGCGAGGCGCGCGCGCGAAACGCGATGCAGTCGCGCGGGCGCGAGCATTTTTGCGCGGCGTAAATTTGCAAGCGCGCGTTCGACATTCGTCCACGCGGTATTCTGCGTGAGGATCGCGCCGACGATGATTTCGAACGCGCCGCTGTTGTGGGGCCACCAATTCTGCGCGCCAAAGTGCGCGAAAAGTTTGGCGTAGATTTTTCCGAGTTGCTGATTCATCGAGGGATTGACGCGGTGACGCGGAGACCCGGTGACGCGGTGACAATCTCCGCGTCAGCGTGGCTTTGGAATTTCGCCAACGACGCGCAAGCCCAACGCTTCGGCGTCGCGCGCGTCGCGAATCGAAGTGTCGAGGTAATCGAGAATGAACGCGAGCGCGATGCCGGCGAGGAGCGCGAGCGCGACGCGAATCGGAATGTCGAGTTGCTCGCGCAATGAAATGCCGACGCGCGACACGGCTGGCTTGTCAATCACCGCGATCATCGCGCCGGTCGCGCCAAGTTGCGCGAAATACTTGGCATTGTTCTCGCTCAAATTTTTCACCGCCGCGTCCGCGATCTGTTGCGCCTGTTCCGCGTTGCCCCACGCAATCGTCATTG
This sequence comes from Chloroflexota bacterium, assembly GCA_016223105.1. GTDB lineage: Bacteria > Chloroflexota > Anaerolineae > UBA4142 > UBA4142 > JACRPR01. Next base: position 8,089 of record JACRPR010000023.1, read on the forward strand.
ACATCAACCGCCGTTGCTTTTCAATCGTCGCCGAAATGTTCGCTTTGCTGATCGCGATATCGCGCGCGCCCATTTTCGCCAACGCCGCGTTCACATCGTCGGCGAACACATCGCTCCGAATGATCTCGACGAAATCATCGCGAATGTACTCGGACGCCTGGAACGATGAAAGGATCGGATCGAACCCGGTAACCTGGCTCGGCGCGGGCGAATTGACGCCAATCGTAAAGCGCACGCTCGCGGTGTACACCGGCGCGGGCTGGGATCGAAAAACAAAACTACCGACGCCGACAACAATCGGCAATGCCAGCACCACCCACCAATAGCGCAAAATGATTCGGGCATAATCGCATAGTTCCATAATTACTCCGAAGTTGAATAGTTGAATGGTTGGATCGTGGGATAGTTACCAACTATGCAACTATTCAACTACCAAACTATTCAACTTTTCCTTAAACACATTTACGCCAAATTTTTCCGCGTGCTGACGAATGACATTCGGATCGTACTTGCGATCATCGAACGCGCGGATGACCTCCGCGAGCGATAGCGCGGTCGGCGCGCGGAACAATTCGCCGGTAACTCCGGCGATGGTTGTTTCGAGCGCGCCGCCGCCGGCAAACGCAATCACCGGCTTGCCGCACGCGTTCGCTTCGAGCGGCGTAATGCCAAAATCTTCTTCGCCCGGAAAAATAAACGCGCGACAACGCGCCATCAAATCGCGCGCGGCATCATCACTCACGCGTCCCAGGAATCGCACGTTCGATTTCGCAAGCGCTTCCAAACGCGCGCGGTCGCGCCCATCGCCCGCGATTACGAGCCGCCAACCGAGTTCACTAAACGCTTGCACCGCGAGATCAATTCGTTTGTACGGCACAAGGCGCGAGACGATCAAAAAATAATCGTCGCGTTCGCGCGAGACCGTGAATCGTTCCACTTCGACCGGCGGATGAATGATGATCGCGTCGCGCTGATAATGTTGCGCGATGCGCGCGCGCACGGTTTCCGAAATCGCGATGAACGTCGTCACGCGCTCTGCCGCGCGACGATCCCATTCGCGCAAGCGCGCGATCACCAGCGGCAACAGCGCGCGCGGCAACTTGCCGATGTGTTCGCGCTCGACGTAATCGGCATAGTTCCACAAAAAGCGCGCGGGCGTGAGACAATAGCAAATGTGGCGCGCACCGTTCGCCACGCGCACGCCGTGCGCGAACGCGCTCGTGATGCTGACGACGCAATCGTACCCGCGCAGATCGAGCGACTCGAACGCCGCCGGAAAAAGCGGCAGGAGCAGGCGCGTGCTGTGCGTCGGAAACCGGTTAAGAAACGAGGCGCGCACATCCCAGGTTTTGTAAAACGCCGGCAAAAAACCAGGACGAAAAATCGAAGTGAAAATCGGCGCGGCAGGAAAGAGATCGTGCGCGGCTTCGAGCACGCGTTCCGCGCCGCCGTATTGATTGAGCCAACTCGCGGTCAAGGCAATCTTCATCGGCGGCAGTATAATGCAAACCGGCGCGCCGCGCAAATGAATCTGTGTAAGGGCGAAGCATTTTCCGCTAAAGTTCAAGCGGAAAATGCTTCGCCCCGACATCGTACATTAACGCGTTTGCCAAATCGCTTTTTCCGCGTATAATGCAAGTCGTTTGTTCGTCCGACCCTACTCGGCTGATCGCAAGCCGAGTTTTTTCTTGCGCGGCGCGCTCACGCGCGCGCAAAAATTTTGGAGTTTTTTATGGCTGTTCGATCCGATCTCAGAAATATCGCGATCATCGCGCACGTTGATCACGGCAAAACCACGCTCGTGGATGGAATGCTCAGACAATCGCATATCTTTCGCGATAACCAGGTCGTCGCCGAACGCGTGATGGATTCCAACGATCTCGAACGCGAGCGCGGCATTACGATCCTCGCGAAAAATACCGCGATCACATATCA
>JACRPR010000023.1:10095-26276 GCA_016223105.1 Chloroflexota bacterium
GGGGCACGCGGATTTCGGCGGCGAAGTCGAGCGCGTGTTGAATATGGTGGACGGCGTGTTACTGCTCGTGGACGCGGTGGATGGTCCGATGCCGCAAACACGTTTTGTTTTACGCAAGGCGCTCGAACTCGGACACAAGGCGATTGTCGTGATCAACAAAGTAGATCGCCCAAATGCGCGACTCAATCACGTCGCGAACGCGACGTTCGATCTGTTTATTGATCTCGGCGCGAGCGATGAGCAAGCCGAATTTCCAATGGTGTACACCGACGCGATTCGTGGCGCGGCGACGCTCACGCCCGGCGACACCGGGGTTAATCTACAACCGCTTTTCGAGACGATTGTGAATTATTTGCCCGCGCCCCAGGTCGAACCGGATCAGCCGGCGCAAATGCTCGTAACGACGCTCGCGTACGACGATTACAAAGGACGCATCGCGATTGGGCGCGTATTCGCCGGAACTCTGCGCCCCGCGCAACCGGTAATGCGAATCGATCATGCCGGCGCGATGTCGCCGGGAAAAATCGCGGAACTGTTTGTGCACCAGGGCTTGGATCGCATCCCGGTTTCGCACGTTGAAGCCGGCGAGATCGTCGCGCTGACCGGCTTGCCGGAAATTTATATCGGCGAGACGATTGCCGACGCGGAGAACCCGCGCGCGCTTCCGCCGATTCGCGTCGAAGCGCCGACCGTGCGAATGATGTTCGGCGTGAACACATCGCCGTTTTCGGGACGCGAAGGAACGTGGAGCACGTCGCGCAAATTGCGCGAGCGTTTGTTCAAAGAATTGGAATCGAATGTGAGTTTGCGCGTCGAAGAGACTCCGTCGCCGGATACGTTCATCGTGTCCGGGCGCGGCGAATTGCATCTCGCGATTTTGATCGAAACGATGCGCCGCGAAGGATATGAATTCCAAGTTGGCAAACCGGAAGTCATTTTCAAACAAGGCGCGCACGGGGAAAGACTCGAACCGGTCGAAGATGTGTACATCGAAGTCGCCGGCGAATTTCTCGGCGTCGTGATGGAACTGCTCGGCACGCGGCGCGGTCAAATCAAAGAAATGCACACCGCCGACGATGGCGCGGCGCATTTGCGTTTTCTCGCGCCGACGCGCGGCTTGCTCGGATTTCGCACCAAGTTTCTCACCTCGACGCGCGGCACCGGGATTATGCACGCGCTTTTTCACGGCTATTTTCCATTTTTGGGCGAGATCGAAACGCGCGAACACGGTGGCTTGGTCGCGTTCGAAGCCGGCACCACGACGAGTTACGCGCTCGCGAACGCGGAGGGGCGCGGCATTTTATTTATCGGACCGGGAATTGATGTGTACGAAGGTATGGTCATCGGCGAACAAGCGCGCACGGGTGATATCGCGGTGAATGTGTGCAAGAAAAAACATCTCACGAACATTCGCAGTTCGAACTCGGATATTTCCGTTCAGTTGACGCCGCCGCGCATCATGTCGCTCGATGAAAACATTGAGTACATTTCGGAAGACGAATTGTTGGAAGTTACGCCCAAGAGTTTACGGATTCGCAAAAAAATTCTCAAGAATGAGGATCGTCTGCGCGCGCGCGGGGACGCGGCAAAGGCGCGCGAGATGGCAGAGGCGTAGGGATAAGAAATTGAGAGATTGGTTAGCGGAGATAGTTGAGCGCTTGCTCAAGCATCGCGAAAAAATCCACGCGCGGTAAATCGAGCGCGAGTATGCGATTTTCGCCGCGATGCAAGTGATGCGGATGCGTCGCAACTTCGGGGTGATGCGGCGCATCGTCGTACTGAAACACGCGCGCGCCGTGTGAATCGTAATAAACGTACGCGTAATCAAATTCGCGCACATCATATTCGATATCCAAAGTCGCGCGCACATGCAACCGAGAGCCATCTCGAAAAATCAATGTGGCTTGGAGCGTTTTTGTATTTTCAACCCAGTCAGGTTCAGGAAATTGAAACGCGGGGTGTTCCGAATCCAAAAACTCGGAACGCTCCGCGAGAAAACTGAGAACCCGCCAGACGTAATCACGCAGTTTGCCGTTTGCCATTTGCGATTTTTTCTTTCAAATTGCGGTACGCATTATACTCGACCCGCCAATCAAAAAAATCCGGGAGTTCTTCCAACTCAGCCGCTTGAAAACGCCGGTAAAATTCCGCCGAAGTCATTTTGTATTTTTTTTCATAGCCGCGCAAGACGCGCGTCGTTTCCGCCAAATGTTGCGCCGGCGTTTTGCGCGGACGATTCGCAAACAATTTTTGCGCGAACCGCAACGCCTTGAGCTGATCGTACTCGCGTTGTTGCATCACCAGCACAACCATCTTGGATTGCGGCACTGGAATTTCAAACGGCGTGGACGCGCGTTTAACTTTGGCGATCAATTGCGCGACCGTCATTTTCGATTCTGGGATTGATAAAACCCGCGACATATTTTTTTCCTTTCGTGCCGCGATTCTAGCATACAACCGATGGCTTGGCAATCTCAACTTTCAACGATTCACATTTTAGTCAAAGGCGCGGGCGATCTGGGCACCGGCGTCGCGTGGCGTTTGCGCCGCGCCGGTTTGCCGGTGTTGATTAGCGAACTCGCGCAACCGCTCGTCGTGCGCCGCACGGTCGCGTTCGCGAGCGCGGTGTACGAAAACGCGATCACGGTCGAGGGCATCACCGCGCGCCGCGCGGATTCATTCGATCACGCGCGCGATTTATTGCGCGATGGCATCATCCCGGTTTTGCTTGATCCCGAAACGCGCGCGCGCGATTTTTTTGCGCCGCGCGTGCTGATTGATGCGGTGATGGCAAAACGCAACACCGGCACGCGGCGCGCCGATGCGCCGCTCGTGATCGCGCTCGGTCCGGGATTTACGCCAAACCAGGATTGCCACGCGGTCATCGAAACAAATCGCGGGCACAACCTGGGACGCGTGTGGTGGGATCGCGCGGCGGAAGCAAACACCGGCGCGCCCGGCGAAATCGCGGGCAAGCGCGACGAACGCGTTCTGCGCGCGCCGCGCGATGGCATAGTGAAAGAGCACTTGGCGATTGGAGGTTTTGTTATGCGCGGGCAAGTGATCGCGCAAGTTGACGATGCCGATGTGCTCGCGCCGTTCGATGGAATTTTGCGCGGCTTGGTTCACGCCGGTTTGCGCGTCAATGCCGGAATGAAAATCGGCGATGTGGATGCGCGCGCGAATCGCGACGCGTGTTTTTCGATCAGCGACAAAGCGCGCGCGGTCGGCGGCGGCGCGCTGGAAGCGGTGATGAGTTGGCTAAACGAGATTAGCGCTTAGAGATTGGAAGTTAGAAGTTGGAAATTGGAAAAGCCCTTCGGAAAACCGGAGGGCTTTTAGTTTGCGCGATATTTTTGATGGTAATCGAATAATGAATGGCACGGACGGATTCGACGCTTTAGCGGGTTGCTTGTCCGAGTGAACAACCGCGTAAACGCTCGACTCCATTATTTGCCATTCAGTCTTTTATATTTTTATCCGCGCTTGTCCGCGTTTGTTCGCGTCCCATCATCGCGGCAAGGTGAAGACAAAGCGCGTCCATTTGCCAACCTCGGATTCTGCCCAAATTTTGCCGCCGTGCTTTTCGACAATCTCGCGGCAAATGTACAAACCCAGCCCCGTCCCTTTTTTCCCGGCGTATTCGGGATTCGGCAAGCGACTAAATTTTTGAAACAACAAACTCAGCTTGTCCGGCGCGATCCCGCTTCCTTCATTGCAAACGCTCAATCGCTCATTTTCTTTATCGCTGATTGCCTCGATCACAATTCGTCCGCCCTCGCGTCCGTACTTGATCGCGTTCGCGATCAAATTATCGTACACGATTCGCAGTAAATCGCGATCCGCGTTCGCGATCAATTGCGTGGGCACAGTGTTTTCAAGCGTCATCTTGCGCTCGCATCGCGCGCGATCCAATCCTTCGATCACCGGCGCGATCACATCGGACAACACATTCACGCGCGTCAATTTGATTTGCAGTTCGCCTTTTTCCAAACGCGATAGATCGAGATAGTTGCGAATCATGTGATTGAAATAATCGAGCATGCGCGCGACCGATTCGAGCGCGCCCTTTTGTTTTTCATTCAACTCGCCGATGTAACCATCCTTGACGGTATACACATTCAGAATCGCGGACGAGAGCGGATTTTTCAACTCGTGCGTTACGAATCCCAGCGTCTCCATATAATTGCGATTCGTCGCGGTCAGTTCGGCGCGTTGCGCTTCCAACTGCGCCGCCATTTCGTTGAACGATTGCGCGAGATTGCCGACCTCGTCGCGCGTCGTGATCGCGACGCGATGACTGAGATCGCCGGACGCGAGTTGTTTGGTCGCGCGCGATAAATTTTGAATCGGCTCGATGATGTTCCGTAGAATGAAAAAGAAAACGATCAGCGCGAGCACCATCCCGGCGAAGGTGATGCCCAAAAACATCAGCGTCGCCTGCGCGCGCAGATCGAGATATTTTTGCTCCAACTCGCCGACGTACAACATTCCGATCACGTTGCCATCCGGGTCGCGGAGCGGATCATAGTGCGAAATATACCAGGTGTCCACGACCCACGCGCGCCCCGTCCACGGCACGCCGCGTTTCAAGACTTGCGCCGCGACATCCGGCGCGGCGCGCGTGCCGACCGCGCGATTGCCGAAATTGTCCAACACATTCGTCGAGACGCGCAGGTCGCGCATAAAAATCGTCGCGGTGCCGAGCGGCTTGCCTTTGTACATTTCATTTTTGAAAACCGTGTCGCGCACACGATCCACTTTATCCGTCGAGCCGTTCAACAAATTTCCGATTTGCAACAGCCCGATCAATTTGCCGTCGTCGAGGATCGGCACGACGACGCTCAACAGCATTCCTTGCGAATCGCCGCACGATTGCACACATTGTTGGAGCAAACCCTCGCCGCCTTCTTCAAGCCGTTCTTGGGAAAGCAGAATTGTGCCCGCGCGCGGCTCTTTGCTAAAGATCACCTGGCGCACGAGCGGATCGTACGCGATTGAATCGCCGCGCGTATACGGCGGACGCGAGCGCACGATTACGCGTCCGTCCGCGTCGAGCAGATTCAGCACATCCATATTTTGTTTGAGCCGATTTGCTTGGAGATTGATCTGCACCACGCGCGCGAGCGATTCGTGTTGCGGCTGGCGCAGAAGATCGCGCGCTTGCGGATCGAGCGCGAGGATTTCGAGCGCGGCTTGCATCCGCGCGAGTTTGTTATCGTAAATTTCCCACGACGATTGGATGTACAGTTTGACGCGCTGTTCGGCTTCATTGATCGTGTTCTGATTGATCCACGCGACGCTGACAAGCGCGATGCTCGCCGCGAGAATCGCGAACACGATTAGAATGCCGAGCGCGAATTTTGTTTGCAGTTTCATTTTGATTGATCCGCGAATCACGCGGTTGGACAATTTGCTTACCACCGATTGCACAGATTAAAAAATAAAATCTGTGGAATCTGTGCAATCGGTGGTTGATTTATTCGCGGATTATAAACGCGGCGGAAGTTTGGTCGGCGCGTAGACGCGAATCGCCGCGGGACCGGCGAGCGGGCATTGATATTCGCAGATGCCGCACCCGATACACAAATCGTGAATCACGCGCGGACGTTGCAAGTGAGCGCGTGTGCCGTCCGGCGCGATCACATCCACATCGTCGAGTCGAATCGCTTTTTCCGGCACAGGACACATTTCCTCGCACACGACGCAACGCGTGTAACTCGCCCAGGGCAAACACCGGCTTTCGTCAATGTACGCGATGCCGATCACATTGTGGCGTTTCGCTTCGAGCGCGAGCGGCGGAATCGCGCCGGTCGGACAAATCTGCCCACACGCGTTGCACGAAAAATCGCAATAGCCCAAGCGCGAAACCAGGATTGGCGTCCAAAATCCTTCCAGCCCAGCTTGCAGTAAACTCGGTTGCAATCCGCCGGTCGGACACACCTTGACGCACTCCGCACAGCGAATACATTTTTCGAGAAAATTATTTTCGCGCGCACCGGGCGGACGCACGCGAAACGCGTCATCGCGTTTTGCGGATGGCGCGGACTGAAACAGCGCGACCGATGCAACGCTCGCCGCCGCGCCCGCGATGAAATGTCGTCGCGATAAATCAAATGACGCGACCTGGGTCGCGCGACTGCCGCCGAACGTGATCGCGATCGTGCTCGTCGGACATGCGGGGACGCAATCGAAACACACCACACATTCGGCGGGATCAACCGTGAATCCTTTTTTCGTCACGGTGATCGCGTTCATCGGGCAAACTTTCATGCACGCGGCGCAATGCGCGCAATCACTCACCGCGCGCGGGCGAAGCCAGGAAATTTTCGCTTGCAGTGCGTACACCGCGCCGAGCGCGCAGAGATAGCGACACCAAAAACGCGGCACGATCCAATTGAGCGCGATGATCGCGCCAAAAAAGATCGCGATAAAAATTCCGAGATCGTAGACCGTTTGTTGCGCGGGCAAAATCGTGCCGCGCCAATTTTGCTCGATCCACTCGAACGGCGGGAGCGCGATCAAAAATTTTTCCGCGCCGAGAATGAGCGCGTTGAGCGTGGGCAATCCCGCGCTACTGAATGTGCGATTGAGAATCGTAATCGGATCGAAAATCAAAAAGGTGAGATTGCCCATCAGTGCGGAGAAAAAAATCGCGCTGAGCAAAACGTATTTGACGCCGCGCGAAACCCGAAGGGTCTCGGAGACCCTTCGGGTTTTCGGTGTGATCCAATCGAGTATCGCGCCGAGTGGACACAGCCAGCCGCACCACGCGCGCCCAATTACAAATCCGAGCGCGAGCGCGATGATCGCAAACGCCATCGCCGCGACGAACGCGCGCATCGCGATCAGCGCGGACAACATCACGAGCGGATTGACGCGGAAATATAAATCGAGCGGAATGATTGATTCGAATCCGCGATAGGTGAGGAACGCGAGCATGAAAAACAAAATGACACTCGCGATTTGGGTGAGTTGACGCGCGCGTTGCCAATGAGTTGGTGCCATCATCTTGCTCATTGAGATAAAACATAAATCGTAAAACGTAATTACGTTTTACGATTTACGTTTTACGCTGTCACCTCTTTCACGCGCAACTTGGCAAAATCAAACCTACCCAAGCCCATCTCCGCGCCGAACTTGATGTAACCAATCGTTTCCGGTTTTTTCTTGAAAAACAATTGCGTCGCGTATCCATCGGCGGCAACCGGATCGTGGCTCGCGATGATTGTGTTGTCGGTTCGAACATAATCGAGTCGCCCGCCGGTCGGACCGTGCGAGGTGAGCACGCGGACACCGTCAATCACATTCAACGTCGGTTTGATCAGCGTGGACAAATCGGCGATGCGTTGATCAAGCGAGAGATGAATCCCGTTACGATCCTGGATCACGCCCATCAATCCTTTCATCGCGAGCGTTACTTGCGCCGAGCCGTGATGTTTCGCAATCGGCACATTGATCACCACATCGGCTTTCAAAATCTCTTGATACACGCCCCAGGATTTAATGTCGCGCGCGTTCGGCAACGCGACGGTCGCGTACTTGGCGTTCGCCATTATTTCCATTTGTCCGCCCGCGCGTTCGACCGCATCGCGAATACCAGAACGTTTGTACCCTTCGGTCGCGGTGCCGGAAAATCCATTGTCCATCACGCGCACGCGTTTCGCCCCGGCTTCGAGACACATTTTCACGAGTTCCGCGACAACTTCGGGATTCGTCGTCGTCGCAAATTCGGGACCGTATGCCGAGTTGCATATATTTGGTTTGATGATCACATCGTTGCCGGTTTTGACAAAGCGCGTAATGCCGCCGAGCGCGTCAATCGCCGCGCGCGTGATCGCGCCGGGATTCGCGCCGCGCGCGATGACGAGATGCGGTTGCGATGCGGTCGGCGCGATTGGGGTCGCGGTCATTGTCGCGACGGGCGCGGCAGTCGCGCTGATCGCGCGCGTCGCGGTTGGCGCGATGGTCGGCGCGAGCGTTGGCGCAGAAGTTGGCGCGATGGTCGGCGCAAGTTTGGGCGCGCACGCGGCAACCGTGCCGCCGAGCGCGAGCAAAAGCGAACGGCGTAAAAATTCGCGGCGTGTAATCATCGTTGACCTCCGAGAAATGTCATTGCGAGCGAAGCGAAGCAATCCCCACCGGGTTGTGCGGAGATTGCTTCGTCGCATCGTTCGACTACGCTTCGCTCCGCTCACGATGCTCCTCGCAATGACAGATGAAAATCAAATTGGAGATTCGCGATTGGAGACGGTCGGCATCCAATCTCTAATCACGAATCTCCAATCTCGATTGTCATATCAGTTGCACATCGCAGTTCGGGTCTAAAAGCAGTCGTAAACCGGTTACACGCGCATCATCCACCACCACGCGACGAAAATTCCGAGCACTGCGCCGGCGACGACTTCAATCGGCGTGTGTCCGAGCAATTCGCGCAAACGCGTTTCGCTGATCGGATGTCCTTGAAAAAGTTCGTCAATGATTTGATTGAGGATGCGCGCTTGAATACTCGCGGCGCGGCGCACGCCGGTCGCGTCGTACATCACGATCATCGCGAGCGCGACCGCGAGCGCGAACATACTCGAGCCCGCGCCGTCGCGCACGCCAATCGCGGTCGCGAGTCCGCACACGAGCGCAGAGTGCGACGACGGCATCCCGCCCGCGCTCGTGAGCAAACGCAGATTCAAGCGGCGACGTGTGATCAGTTCGATCAGCACTTTGAGAATTTGCGCGGCGACCCAGGGAATGGCGGCGCCTTGCACGACGCGGTTCGCAAAAAATTCGTTCACGCGTCGTCCCCGTCGAAATCTTTTTCGATCAATTCTTCGCCGCGCGGCACGAGTTCTTTGATGCGGAGTTCCGCGTGATCCAACAACTCGCCGCATTTTTTCGCGAGTTCCATCCCGCGTTGAAACAGCGCGAGCGCTTCATCGAGCGCGAGATCGCCGGCTTCGAGTTTCGCGACGGTCGCTTCGAGTTCGCGAAAGAGGGATTCAAACGATTCGGATTTGTCTTTGGGTTTTGGCATAGTGACTTTCCAAATTCGCGTCAACGAATGGAAAACGAATAAACGAATGGGCGGCTCGGCAAGATTCGTTGATCCATTTGCATTCGTTGACGCGAGCGATTAATTTATCTTGCGGTAGTGCGAGTTCCCGGATTCGCGTCAACGAATCTGGAACGAATAACCGAATGAGCGGATCGACAAGATTCGTTTATTCGTTTTCATTCGTTGACGCCCTTCGGTGACGCCATCGCGCGCGCGAGCATCAACACGCCGAGAACGATCAGCACAATCGGCAAGACCGGCAAATCGAATTCAAAATGCAATACCGCGCGCGCCATCTCCGCGCCACCCAGCACGAGCGCAAGCACGCCGAGCGTTACCGTAAATCCGCTAATCGGAATGTTGCGCGCTAAACGCGCGGCGTTCAATCCCAGGACAATCAATCCGATGCCGATTGTGCTTGCGCCGTTGGGCAAACTGGGAAATAGACTCGTGATGCCCAGCCAAATGAAAAACGCGCCCCACGCAATCGTTTCGTACCGCCGATTCAAATTTTTCGCGTCATCCATCATTCACCCCGATGTGGCGCGGGCTTCGCTTGCGAGCCCGCAGAACGGCAGACTAGAAAGTCTGCCCCACTGATTTCGTCGCCTGTTCAAGCGCCTCGATAATTTTATAGTACCCGGTGCAACGACACAAATTGCCGGTGAGCGCGTGCAAAATTTGTTCGCGCGATGGTTGCGCGATTTCGTCGAGCAATGCCGCGCCGCTTAAAATAAATCCCGGCGTGCAATAGCCGCACTGCACCGCGCCGGTTTCGATGAACGCGCGTTGAACCGGATGCAATGCGCCTTCGCGTTGTAAACCTTCAATTGTTACGATGGTTGCACCGTGCGCGCGCGGCGCAGGCACAAGACAACTCATCACCGCGATTCCGTCGAGCAGAACCGTGCACGCGCCGCACTCGCCCTCCGCGCAACCTTCTTTCGTTCCTTGTAACCCAATGTCCTCTCGCAACATCCGCAACAAGGATTTATTATGCGCGTTTTGCACGGTATATTTTTTTTCATTGACCGTTGTTTCAATGGTTTGGGGATTAGAGATTAGAGATTCGAGATTGGAAAAATGTCCATCTGATTTTCCCCAAAGCAGTACAGGATTCGCCGGAAAATCATCGCGCTCTGTTCCATCGCCAAGTTGATGCAACGCGCGTGAAACCAGGACGCGTACCATTTCGCGGCGATAGTCCGCCGTGCCGCGAATGTCGTCAATCGGGCGCGCCGCGTTCAGCGCGAGTTGCGCGGCGTGGTCAATCGTTTCGTCATCGAGCGTTTTGCTGATTAAAAATTCTTGCGCGCTCGTCGCGGCGACAATCGTGGGCGCGACGGAACCGAGCGTGATCCACGCGCTTTCGATTTCAGATTTCGGATTGCGGATTGCGGATTTGAAACCCAGGACGACCGCGACGTTCACGACTGAAATCGCTTGCGCTCTTCGCAATCCTAATTTGATAAACGTCCCGGTTTCATTTTCTTTCAGCGCGGGAAACGAAATCGCGGTGAGCATTTCGTCCGGTTCGAGCGCGGTGCGGCGCACGCCGCGAAAAAATTCGGCGAGTTCGATTTCGCGTTTGCCGCGCGCCTGGCTTTCGAGCGTAACCCACGCGCCCATCGCCCACAACGCTGGAATCGTATCGTTCGCCGGCGACGCGGTGATGAGATTGCCCGCGACCGTGCCGCGATTGCGAATCTGCGGCGCGCCGACTTCCCAGCACGCGCGCACGAGCGGATACGCGCGATCGCGCAAGCGCGCGTCGCCGACGACCTGGTTGTGCGTTACGGATGCGCCGAGATGAAACGTTCCATCTTCAAAACGAATCTCATCCAAACCTGGGACGCGACTCACATCAATCACGACGCGCGGCGCGCGCACTTTGCGTTCGATCTCGATCATCAGATCGGTGCCGCCGTTGATGAGCCGCGCGTCTTTGCCGTACTGCGCGAGCAAATCGAGCGTGTGTTCAATTGAAGTTGCGGTGATGAATTGTTCCCACATATTTCCTCGTGAGGCGTGATCCGTGATGCATGAGTCTTCACGCATCACGGATCACGTTTCACTTTTTCCTTTTAACTTGAATTATTTCAGCAAGAATACTCACCGCGATCTCGTGCGGCGTTTCCGCGTTGATGGCAATCCCAATCGGCGCGTGCACGCGCGCGCGCGCGGTTTCGCTGACGCCTTGTTGTTTCAGCGCGTCCAACACCGCGCGGGCGCGGCGCGCGCTTCCCAACATTCCGATGTACGCCGCGTCCTTTTCGACAATCGCGCCGAGCAGATCAGGATCGAGCGCGTGCAGACGTGTGACCAGGACGATGTACGTTTGTTGCGTGATTTCGATTCCGCGAATCTGCGTGACGAGATCGCCGGCGATGCGTTCGTCCGCGTGCGGAAATTTATCCGGCGCGATCAATTCGGCGCGATCATCGAGCACGACGATGTAAAAGCCCAGTATCCGCGCGAGTTCTGCGACCGCCGCGCCAACGTGCCCCGCGCCGACAATCACAAGCGTCGGCGCGTGCGCGAGCGGCTCGATGAAAATTTCGATCCCGGCATCCGCGTCCGCGTGATGACGCAAATCGAGATCAAGGTAACGCGGTTTGGCATCGCGGATTGCGGCGCGCGCTTCGGCGATGACGCGCAATTCCGTTTCGCTTCCACCAATCGTGCCGACAAATGTGCCGTCGGGATAGACGAGCATTTTCGTGCCGGGTTCACGCGGATTCGCGCCGCGCGTTTTCACAATCGTCGCAAGCGCGGCGGGTTTGTTATTTTGGAGCGCGTCGATCAATGCGTGCGAAACTGAATCCACTCAAACTCCGTTGACGTACTTGAAATCTTCGATTAGAATACTTGCGAATCACTATGCCAACTGTTTCAATCTTTGACGGTATCAAAATCACAATGTTCTACCGCGAACATGCTCCGCCGCATTTTCACGCGGCACGCGGCGATGAGGAAGCGGAAATCGGTATTGATCCGATTATTATTTTGGAAGGCAAATTAGCGCGCGCGACGCGCGCCAAAGTTTTTGAATGGGCGGCGATCCATCAATCGGAATTGCGCGCGAATTGGGAACTCGCCCGCGCGCGGTTGCCGTTGTTGGATATTGAGCCGCTCGATTGAAGAGAGTGTGAAATGATTATTCATATTACCAAAATCCAGGTTGTCGGCGCGTCCGCGTTGGAACTCACATTTGACAATGGAGTTTGCAAACGCGTCAACTTGCGGCGCGAATTGTACGGTCCGATTTTCGAGCCGTTGCGCGATCCGGCGTACTTTGCTAAAGCATACCTTGATGCTGATTCGCGCACGGTTGCGTGGCCCAACGGCGCGGACTTTGCGCCAGATTTTTTGTACGAAATGCAACCAGAAGAAACTATGCTCGAACCCGCGCTTTAATCTCTCAATCTCCCAATCCTTTTCCTCACTCCTGCTCAAACACGCTCCCCAACGCGCCGGGCGGTGTGCCGCGCAACGAATTCCAAATTTTGCGCGACACCGGCGATCCGCTAAAGAACCGATCAATCTGTTCGTTGCTCACGAGCAGTAACGCGACGATCATCAACGCGAACGGCGCGGTTTGAAAAACCTGGGTCGGCACATTCGCGAACGCAGGAATACTTTGCGCCAAACCGCTCACCGATTGCAACCCGCCGAAAATGTACGCGCCCAATGCCGCGCGGATCGGATGCCAGCCGCCGAAAATCACAATCGCGAGCGCGATCCAACCGATGCCGTACGTGTGATGATAACTCCACCCCAGTTTCACAAAGAGCGAGTACGCCGCGCCGCCGAATCCAACGAGCGCGCCGCCGATCAGCGTGTAGATAAAACGTTGCCGATTCACATTCGTGCCACGCGCAAACGCCGCCGCCGGTCGTTCGCCAATCCCCTGCAATTTCAAACCCGGTTGTGTTTTGTAAATCCACCACCACGCGAGCACAATCGCGAGCACACTCAAATACACAACGACGTTTTGATCGAAAAAGATTTTGCCGATCACTGGAATTTCCGCGAGACCTGGGATCGCAAAATGTGAAACTTGCGGACCCGGTTTGCGAACGTACGGATTGCCGAAAAATGTCGAGAGGTCGCCGCAGAGCAAAGTCAACACAAAGCCGACCGCGATCTGATCGAGTTTCAGCACGATGCTGGAGAACGCGACAATCGCCGCGATGATCGCGCCGACGCACATCGCCGCGAAAAACGCGAGATACAAATTGTCCGTCGTGAACGCGACCGCGAACCCGACCATCGCGCTCAACAAAATCGTGCCATCGAGCGAGAGATTCGTTACGCCGGCTTTTTCCGACAACGTTTCGCCGATCACCGCGAAGACGAGCGGCGAACTATCCGCGAGAATTGAAGCGAGTGTAAGAATGATTAGATTTGTGTCCATATCAAGTGCAACAGTTCAATAGTGCAATAGTGCGATAGTTGAATCTCACTACACGCGCGCACTTGCACTATCGCACTATTTCCCCCTTTTGCATAGATAAGTGATCAATCCAGAAATTGTACAAGTCAGTTGCCGCGCTTTTTTCCATGCTTGCAAATTTTCGAATCGTTGAATTTTTGGCACTACTCATCCAACTATCGCACTATCGAACGATTGCACTAGCGCACTTTGGCGCGCACTCCTTGCGCGAGCACAACGAGCAGAACGATGATGCCTTGCAAAACTCCGCCGAGCGCGGAATCAATTTGCAAATCGAGCGGAAGCGATACGCTCCCTTTCGCAAGCGCGGCAAAAAAGAACGCGACGAACGGCACGGCGAGCGCGTGAAAATTTGAAAGCAGGACGACAAGGATCGACAAATAACCGTACCCACCGGAGATTGAAGGAATCAAACGCGCCCACACGCCCACCGCTTGTTCCGCGCCAGCGATGCCGGCGAACGCGCCGCACAACGCAAACGCGCCGAGCATATAACGACTCGTCGGAATGCCGAGCCAAAATGCCGAGCGCGTATTTTTTCCAATCGCTTTCAACTTTAATCCCCACAACGTTCCGCGCAACGCGAAATACACGAGCGCGAGCGCGACGAACGCGATCACAATTTCGATCGGACCGACCGACAAGCCGGGAAAGTTGATCAGATTCGCTGGGAGCGGAAACGGTTCGGTACCGCTCGTCGAAGCGATGCCCTCGCGTTTCCAGGGTCCGATGATCAGATAGAGCGCGATGCCCATCGCGACAAAATTCAAACCCAGCCCGCCGAAAATTTCGTGGACGCGGCCGTACACTTTGAGCGCGCCCGCGAGCAGTGCCCACAACGCGCCGCCGATCATTCCGGCGATCAACAAAATCGGGATCAACATTTCCGCCGGTAAATTCACCGAGCGCGCGACCCAGGATGCGAAAATCGCGCCCATCACGATTTGCCCTTCGATGCCAATGTTCCACAACCCGGCGGTGAACGTGATCAGCAAGCCGACCGAACACAACACGAGCGCCACCCACGCATCCAGCACGCCGCTCAATTTTTCCGTGTTGCCGAACGCACCGTTCCACATCGTCGCGTACGCTTTCGCCGGATCCGCGCCGACCGCGATCAGCGCGAGCGTCGTCAAGATTAAACCGATCACCACCGGCGCAATCGCCCAGATGAAATCGTTGAGCACGCGCGAATTATTTTTTGTCGTCTGTTCTGTCATTGCGCCCTATTGGAAGTTAGAGATTGGAGCTTGGAGCTTGGAAATCAATCTCTAATCTCTAATCTCTCAATCTCTCTCACATTCCCTTGCCGCCGATCAATTCGCCGAGCATTTGCACCGACACGCGATCACTCGACGCGACCGTCGCGACGCGTCCGCCGGAAAAAACCAGGATGCGATCGCTGTAATCGAAAATTTCGTCGAGGTCGGCGGACGCGTAAATGATCGCCGCGCCGCGCGTGCGCCGTTCGAGCAATTGCTTCCAGACCCACATTGACGATTCGATGTCGAGCCCCCGCGTCGGATGTTCGAGCAGGATCAAATTCAAAGCCGGTTGCAAGAGCGCGAGCAGGGCGCGTTGTTGGTTGCCGCCGGAAAGCGACTCGACGCGCGATGCCGGGACGCCGCGAATGTTGTACTCGTTAATGCGCGATTGCGCGTGACTCTGCGCGAAATTCCAATTGATGAAAAATTCTTTCGAACGTTGCGCCAAAATAAAATGCTCGGTGAGATTCAATCCTGGGACGAGCCCTTCTTCGAGGCGTCCCGCCGGCAAATACGCGACGCCGCGGTCGAGATATTGCGCGTACGCTTGTCCGTTCATTTTCGCGCCGGCGATCCACACCTCGCCCGCGACCGGCTGATCGAGTCCCGCGCACATTCGCAAGAACAAGCGCTGACCACTGCCTTCGATCCCGGCGAGTCCGATCACTTCGCCGGCGCGCACTTGCAAATTAATCTCCGGCACGCGCAAGCGATAATCCGCGACCGCGACGTTGCGTAAATCTACGACCGGCTCGCCCAGCGCGATCGCTTCGCGCGCGCTCGTCGCCAACGCTTGTCCGAACATCAACGTAACGAGTTGATCGGAGGTGAACGGGCGCGCGATTTCGCCGACGACTTTGCCCAAACGCAAAACTGTCACCTTGCCGCACAACGCTTCCGCGTCTTCGAGTTTGTGCGTAACGAAAATAATCGTCATTCCTTCGGCGGCAAGTCGCTTGAGCGTATCGAACAATTTTATTTTTTGCGGAAGCGAAATCCCGGTTGTCGGCTCATCGAAAATCAGCGCGCGCGCGCCGAGCGCGAGCAAGCGCATAATTTCGAGTTGTTGCCGTTCGCCAACCGTGAGCGACGAGACCGGCGAATCGGGATCGAGATCGAAACCAAATTGCTTGGAGTATTTTTGCAAATCCGCAAGCGCGCCCGCGCGATTTTGAATAAAGCCATCTTCGCGCCCCAGTAAAAAATTATCCAGCACGGTAAGCGGCGGAAAATCGAGCGGATCTTGATGCAACATTCCGACGCCGCCGCGAATTGCCGCCGCCGGATTTTTGAACGCGACCGCGCGACCGTCAATCAAAATTTCGCCGGCGTCGCGATGAATAAACCCGGACAACATTTTCATCAACGTAGATTTGCCCGCGCCATTTTCGCCAAGCAAACCATGGATCGT
>JACRPR010000041.1 GCA_016223105.1 Chloroflexota bacterium
CGCGTCTTCTCGGCGGCGCGGTGATCGAAATGAAAAATCTGCCCGCCGATGATCCGCTTGTCAAACAATGCAAAGAACAAACCAAGAAAGAAGCGCCGAGCGTGGAAGATTGCGGCGGCGGCAAGATGCAAGTAACGTTTCCGCCCGAATTGATTCTGGCAATGGGGATCAGTCTCGCCTCGTTTGCCGGATCGAGTTTGATTCAAAGTAGCAAACAACAAAAAACGGTCAACGTTGAAGCCAGGACGAAAAGCGTGCTTGCCGCCACCGAAGCCAAAACCCAAGCTCAAAAAGATCGCGACGATCTCGATAAACAGTTGACCGCAACGCGGAATGATAAAACCGCGGGAGAAGCGGCGGTGAAAAATGCCAAAGATGCGCTTCTCCAAGCCCAAGACATCGTTAAGCAAGCGCAACCCAATCCGACTAAAGCGCAACTTGACCAGGTGATCAAAGCGCAAGAAGATTTAGATTTTAATATGAGTTTGTTGGTGGATGCCGAAAACAATCTGACCAAAATTGGCAAGGCATTAAAGGATGCCGCAGACGCGCTCAAGACCGCCGAAGCGCGCTTGACCCAAGCGCAGGAAGAAGAAAAAGCCGCGGCGACCGCGGCGGGCGTTTTGCAGAGAAACAAAGAACCGGCGCAAGCGTCCTGGTTGGATTTATTTCGCGGCGATGAAGTGGGCAATTATGTCGTCGTGGATATGGCAAAGGTGCAAATGTTTTTCTTTACGCTGGTCGTCGTGTTCGCGTATGGCGTATCGATCGCGGCGCTGTTGCGCGACTCAGCCGTGTTGAGTCATCCACTCGGCGTGGATCTCCCGGCATTTTCAAATTCGCTCAACACCTTGTTGGGCATTTCGCACGGCGCCTATTTGTCGGTCAAGGCATTTGACCATACCGAAGTTGCCAAGTAAAATAGTGCGTGTAGGAGGATGAACCATGGATGAAATCAAAACCGGTTTCGGTCGGATCAACTGGATTGATATTACCAAAAAAACCGGCGTGATTCTACAAGAAGACGACTCGGGCGTGATCGCAAAATTGCCGTTTCGTTTTCAAGATATCGAAGTCGGCACACCGGCGACCGGACAACGCGTTCAGTTTCTCATTGACGCCACAGAGTATTCTGTCCCGGTCGCCAAACATATCTACGTCATTAACGATTTAGCCAAACGCTCATTCCAAAGCAAAATGTAATTGAGCGGTGGCAATGAACGATCCACAAACATCTGAAACAACTCAGGTGATCCAATCACCGCGTCGCGCGCGGCGTCGCTTACCCGTCCGTTTCCTCGCGCTCTTTGCCTGTGCCACGATCTTTCTCATCACGCTTGCCCTCTTGATCGGTTCCCAGATTTTTTTTCGCGACCGCGTGATCTGGGGCGTCAACGTCGCGGGTCAATCCATTAGTGGAATGACGCGCAACGAAGCGCATCGTTTTCTGCTCAACCAGTTTGGCGAACCGAACGCGATTCTCGCGCGCTATGGCGAAGCGATCAGCGTGCGCGAGGGCGCGCGCACCTGGCGCGCGTATCCCTGGGAACTGGGCTTGCGAACCGATTTCGCGCCGATCGCCGATCGCGCGATCGCGCTCGGACATCGCGAAGCGCCATTCGAAAGTTTGCTCGACCAGACGCGCTGTTTTTGGTTCGGCTGTGATCTCGGCGCCGAAGCGCAGTTCGACGATCAAATCGCGCTCGCATATTTGCAATGGCTCGCGCCGCAAGTGGACGAGCCGGCGCGCGACGCGGCGATTCGCATCGAAGGCATTCGCATCGTCGCGACGCCCGCGCGCAACGGACGCGAGATCGACGCGGAAGTGATGCTCGAACGGATGCGCGCGCGCGTCCTGGGATCGGAGCGCGGCGAAGTGCTGTTGGCAACGCGCGCGATCGCGCCGCTCATCGCGGACGCGGGCGCGGCAAAAACACAAGCCGAAAATTTGCTCGCCGCGCCGATTCTCCTCACGTTCAACGGACGCGCGTGGGCGCTCGATCAAGCCGCGCTCGCCGGGATGCTCACGATCAAAACCGAATCCCAGAGTGACGATAAACTCAAACTGACCGCGTCGCTCGACCGCGCGCAGATCGCCGCGTTCCTCAAACCAATCGCGCGCGAACTAACCCAGCCGCCGCGCGACGCGCGGTTCGCGTTCGATCCCGCGACCGGCGCGCTCACGCCGATTGTGCTAAGCCAGCACGGTCAATCGCTCGATCCCGAACTCGCCGCGAAACAGATCGAACAACATTTGCTCGCGAGCGCGCCGCGCGTCCCAGGATCGGCAAGTCCAAACACTGCCGCGAACGCGCGCACGATTCCTCTGCCGGTGAACGATGTAAAGCCGGCAATCGCGATGGAAGACGCCGGAAAATTTGGCATCAAGGAATTGGTCGCGACCGGCACGAGCAATTTCAAAGGATCGATCCCAGGTCGGATTCAAAACATTCGCACCGCGACCGAACAATTTGCCGGCGTCGTCGTTCCGCCGGGCGCGACGTTTTCGTTTAATCAATTTTTGGGCGATGTCGTCGAAGCGGAAGGGTACGACGACGCGTACATTATTTTTGCGGATCGCACGGTGTTGGGTCCGGGCGGCGGCGTGTGCCAGGTTTCGTCCACCGTTTTTCGCGCCGCGTTCTTCGGCGGCTTTCCGATTGTCGAACGCTGGGCGCACGCGTATCGCGTCGGCTATTACGAACCGCCGGTCGGACTCGATGCGACCGTGTTTTCGCCGCAAGTGGATTTCAAATTCAAAAATGATACGGACGCGTATTTGCTGATCCAACCGAAATTGGATTTACGCAACACGACGCTCACGTTCAATTTTTACGGCACGAAACCAAATCGCACAGTCGAGATGGAAGAGCCGATTTTGGATCGCCTCATTCCGCACGGCGCGACGATTTACACGGACGATCCAACCTTAAAGAAAGGCGTTACGAAACAAATTGATTTCGCGCACGATGGTTTGGACGCGACGATCTGGCGCAAAATTATTGTGAACGGTCAAGTCGTCAAGCGCGATAAATTTTTCAGTCGCTACGAACCCTGGGTCGCGCGTTACCTGGTGGGGACGAAGGTCGTCAAATAAAAAGTATAAAAAAAGACCCGAAGGGTTTGCGAAACCCTTCGGGTCTTTTCACATCAACAGCGCGAGTAGAATCGTCAGCGTGATCACACTCGCCAATGTCGAAACAAACACCGTGCCCGCGACCAGGTTCGGACGCGCGTTAAATTCGACCGCGAGAATCGTCGCGTTGACCGCCGTCGGCATTGACGATTGCACAATGCACACCGCGCGTGTGAGCCCGGTGATGCCCAACGCGCCGGTCAGCGCGAACGCGACGACCGGCGCGATCGCGAGGCGCACGAACGTTGCGATGCCAATCGCGCCGCGATCCTGTTGCACTTGAATCCGCGACAGTTCAATCCCCAGCACGGTGAGCAACACCGGCACTGCCGCGTTCCCGGTCAACTCGACCGCTTTGATGATCGGCGCGGGCAGAACGATGCCGAATTGATTCGCCAAAAATCCCAGCGCGAATGCGTACACGAGCGGCAAGCGAAAAATGTTTCCCACCGCGTCGCGCGAACGCGCCGTGCCGCGCGCGGCGATGAACACCGCGAGCGTGTGCGTTTGCACAGCGACAATCGTGTAAAACAAAACCGCGTGCGCGAGTCCCTCTTCGCCAAAC
The DNA here is from genome assembly GCA_016223105.1 of Chloroflexota bacterium. Classification (GTDB taxonomy): domain Bacteria; phylum Chloroflexota; class Anaerolineae; order UBA4142; family UBA4142; genus JACRPR01. Next base: position 3,702 of record JACRPR010000041.1, read on the forward strand.
GCGAACAACACGAGCGGCAAACCATAATTGCCCGCGTTGAAAAACAACACGCCGAGTTCGAACGCGCTCGCGGTGACGCGATCATACCGCAACAGTTTGACAATGATCAAACACAGCGCGCCCATCACAAGCGTCGTGAGCAACGCGTACACCGTGATCGCGATAAATTCGCTTTCGAGTTTGGAACGATACGCGGAAGTGAACACGAGCGCGGGCGAAAAAATATAGAGCGTCGCGCGCGCGAGCGCGCGCGGCTCGACCTTCAAACCGCGTCCCAGCGCGTATCCCGCCGCCGCGATCAACACAATCGGACCGATGACGTTGAGGAGAATTGCAAGCAGGATTGCCGGGTTCATTCGTCTTCGTCTGCGTCTTCGAGATCATCCAACAAATCCGCGCCATCGTCCGCGTCCACATCGAACAAGAGCAAATCCGAATTCGCGTTCAAGTTCAATTCTTCCAACGCCTCTTGCGCGAGATTGCTCAACACTTCGTCGTCCGATGCCGCGACGCGCGCCAACGCGTTCTGCGCGGACTTGCCGCCGATCTGACTGAGCGATGTGATCGCCGCCGTTTGCACCTCGCGATCAGTGTCATTCAACAGTTCGATCAAACGCGGCACGGCGGTTTGATCTTCCAACTCGCCGACGGCGTGCGCCGCGCTAAACCGCATCCGCGCATCATCCGATTCGAGTTCGTCCGCGAGCGTTGCGCTCCAATGCTCGTCCGCCGAATGACCCATCGCGACGAGCGCGCTCGCGCGCATTTCCGCATCCTCATCCACATACGCCACGCGAATCACCTCGCGCACAATTGGCTGGCTCGAATACGCGAACGCTTCGACTGCGCGACACAACACCGTGCGTTCTTCGCGTTCACTCCGAATCGTCGTCAACAACGCGTCCGCCGCCGTCGTGCCGAGATGCTCTGAAATGTGACCGTACTCGGCGAGCAAAACAAAGCGTCCTAACGCGTCCGCCGCCGCGGCGCGCACGCGCGGATCGGGATCGTGCCGTAAAAAAGCGACGAACACTTTGCCGAGCGCGCCGTCTTCATCTTCCCACAATCCTTCAATCGCGGCGACGCGCACATGCGGATCAACATCGGTGAACATTTGCCGGAAGAGCGGCGTGAAATCGAGTTCGAAATTTTCTTCCGCGCGCTCGACCAACATTTGCGCGACACGCCGCCGCCGTGCGACCGCGAGTTCCGACCAGGTCTGCGCGAACGCGCGCGCGTCAGTTTTACTCGCGCCGGTCAACGCGCCGAGCGCGGCGGCAGACGGCTCGGCGGATTCATCGCGCAAATGCGCGAGCGCGGCTTCAAAATCAAGAATTATTTTTTTCTTGCCAGCCATACATGCTCCTGCGCGATATTATATCACAGCCGGATTCATTCGCTCCGCTCCAACCACTGCACATGAAGCGCGCGCGCGACATCCAAAAAGCACAACCCGACGCGCGGCGTGTGTCGAATCAAGCGCGCGACCGCATCCGCGTAACGCCGCGCTTGCGCGGTGTAATCTTCCGCTTTTAATTTTTGTGCGAGCGCGTCCTGGTCGCGCACGTGATCGGTTTTGAATTCGATGATCGTCCACACGCCCGCGCGCGCATACAACACGTCCAGCGTTCCGTTTTCGATTTTGCCATCCACCAAAATACTGTACGGCACTTCGTGCCAGCGTTGCTCCGCGATTTCCATTTCCGCCCGCAACGCATGATCGAAAAAGCGCGCGAGCAATTGGCGCGTCACGCGTTCGGCGTCCTGGGTTTGCGCGCGATCGGCGATGCCGTACGCGCGCGCGCGCGCCGCGACCCAGGTTTCGAATTGTGCGTCCGGGAAACGCCACTGCGCGAGCGCTTCGTGCACGAGTTTGCCGATCACCCACGCGGGCGCGGTTGGATACTTTACATCCGGCATGACACGCCACACGCGTTGCGACGGCGCGCGTTCAAATTCTTGCGTCTTGGCATCCACATCATCCTGGCGCGCTTGAATCCGCGCAAGCAATGGCGGCGGCAGAATCAACGCGGGCACGGTCGAATCAGTTGAGCGCGCAATGCGCGTCGCCGGGATCGCGTTCGGTTCATAGAGCGCGCCCGCGATCGGTGTGTTGCCGACGCGCCAATCGAAGCGATGCACCCGCGCGCCTTGCTCGTCATACGCGACGCGCGTCTCCGCGAGATTCAACGCGCGTCCAATTGCGCCGAACCATCCTTTCGCTTTGCCGAACGCGCCGGTTTTATCGAGATCAACACACCCATTGAGGATCAATTTTTCTTTGGCGCGCGTCGCGGCGACGTACAACAAACGCGTCAACTCCGCGTCTTCTAATTCGCGTTCGCGCATCGCGCCGAGACGATACAGCGCGGCGATGTCCATTTCGTTTTTCAACGGCAACAGCGCGCCGAGTTCGGGATGCAGGATCGGCGCGTGGCGATGCGGCGCGGTGGACGCGATATCGCCGATCACGACAACCGGAAATTCCAAACCCTTTGCCGCGTGCACGCTCATAATTTGGATCGCGCCATCGCTGGTCGCGCGCGCTTCGCCTTCGCGCGTGCCGACATCGCGCAGAGTCGCGACGTATTCGAGAAATTCGCCGACGCCGCCAATGCCGCTCGCATGCGCGTCCGCGAGCAGTTTGGAAATGTTGCGCGCGGCGCGCGCGTGTCCGCGCGCGATCCACGCGGCGCGATAATCGGTCGCGTCGAGCAATTGCTTGAGCAGATCGGCGACCGACGCGCGACCGACGCGCGCGTGCAGATCGCGCACCAAGTTGATCACACGCGCCGCGTCCGGCTCAACGCGCGTTTGCAAAACATTCCACAGCGATTCATTCGCCGCGCGCGATTCGACTAAACGATAAATCGCCGGATCACTCCACGCGCCCGCGGGCGAACGCAGTAAACCGACGAGCGCGAGATCGTCCGTCGGATCGGCGATGGCTTGAAGCAAGTTAAGCACGTCGCGAATTTCGGGACGATGATAAAACCCGCGCCCCGCGACGGTGAGAAATGGAATGTCCGCGCGTTCGCACGCGTCCTCATACGCGCCGAACGACGTGGACGCGCGGCACAAGATCGCGATCTGATCGAACTTGCACGCGCGCGCGCTAACCAACTCGTTGAGGCGCGCCGCGAGCGCGTCCGCGGCACGCGCGAGCGCGCCCGCTTTTTTCGCGCCGACGCTCAATTGAATTTCAATGTGCGGCGAATCAAAACCTGGGTCGGCGGATTCGCGCTGATGTTTGAGCGCGGCGAACGGTTCGATCCACGGACGCGCGTCATCCGCTTGATCGCCCAGGATCGGCGCGAGCAGATCGTTTAATCCTTCGATCAATGCGCGATGCGCGCGATATGAGGTCGCGAGCGTTTCATCCGCGCCGCCGCGTTGTTGGATCGCGCGACGCGCGTGGCGAAACACGGCAACGTCCGCGCCGCGAAAACGATAGATCGATTGCTTGGCGTCGCCAACGATAAATAATTTTCCGCCCGCGCCGTTGAGCCGATCAATCAAATCGCGTTGCCGTTGATTCGTGTCTTGAAATTCATCCACGAGGATCGCGTGCGCCTCGTTCTGCCAGCGCGCACACACCGCCGCGTCGCGCGTGAGCAATTCGAGCGCGCTACATTCGAGATCGTCAAAGTCGAGCGCGTCCTGTCCGGCTTTGAGCGCGGCGTAGCGCTCGGACGCGTAATCGAACGCGGCGCGCAACGCGGGATACGCGTCCGCGAGTTGATCATCGCACGCGTTCCATTCGACGAACGTGGCGGCGTTCCACAAATCGCGCAAAGTTTTGAGCGTGGCTCTCACTTGATCCACTTGCGCCTTGCCGCCGCGCCACGCGCTCGCTTTGCCGCCGGTGAGATTGATCGCGGCAAGTTGCCCGAGCGCGCTCAACTGCGGCGCGGCGTCGAGCGCGGCACGCGCGGCGACGCGTTGTATTTCCATTTTGTCGTTCGCGTCGTCCGCGCGATTTTCGCGCAGAGTCGCGTCCGCATCGCGCCAATCCTGGTTCGCCAACAGATCGTTCAACACGCGATCCTGGTGCGCGCGCAAATAATTTTGCCAGTCCGCGCGCGCGTCGGTCGGAACCTTTGCGAACGCGGCGCGCGCATCCAATCGCCGCATCAGCAAATCCGCCAGCGTGTCGCGCAAATCGTTTTCGCCGAGCAGAGCAAAGAGCGTCGCCGCGCGCGCGTCGTCGCTCGCCCACGCCAACGTTTCGTCAATCGCCTGCGCGCGCAGAACGCCGTCTGCGCCGTCATCCAAAATCGCAAAGCGCGGATCAAGATTCGCTTCGGCGGGATGCGCGCGCAAAATTTCCGCGCCCAAACCGTGAATCGTGTAAATCCGCGCGGCGTCGAGTTCGCTGTACAAGGTTTGCCAGCGCGCGCGTTCGTCCGCGCGCAAATCCGCGCGATCCAAATAGACGCGCATTTTTTCGCGCACGCGATTTCGCATTTCGCGCGCGGCTTTTTTCGTGAACGTGATCGCGAGGATCGAGCGGAGCGGCACGTCCTCCGCGAGCAACGCGAGATAACGCGCGACAAGCGTGAGCGTTTTGCCCGCGCCCGCGCCGGCAGTTACAACGACATCGCGCCCGCGCGTTTGAATCGCGGGGCGTTGTTCGTCGCTCGGTTTCATTTGTTCGACAATCGGGTGCAGTGTCATTGTGATTTTCCTACCAACGCGGACGATAATGCCAACAAAACGCGGCGGCGGGACACCATTGCGGGCAACCGTCCGCCGGCGTTTGCGGAATAAAATTCCCGGTGCGCGCCGCGCGAATCGCATTCCACGAATGTTCGACCGCGAGTTCAATCGCGTTTTCGACGCGCAGAGTGAACGGACTCGGTTCGTTTTTTTGAATGTGCCAGTAAAAACCGTCGGTCGGGTCGCCGAGTTTCAACGCGTCGCGCGCGGCAAGCGCGTAGAGCGGCAATTGCACGCGCTTGCCGCGCACAAATGCTTCGATGGTGTACGCCGACGGTCCGCCGGTTTTGTAATCAATGATCAACAAGCGACCGTCGCGCGCGCGATCGATGCGATCAATGAATCCGCGCAAACGAAATTCGTCCGCGCCGTCGCGCACGACGAGCGCAGTCGCGCCGCCGAAACCGCGTTCGAATAAAGTCGGCGTAAATTCGCGCGCGTACTCGTTCAGCGCGATCAGTGCCGCGCGCACATTCGCGATGATTTCCGCGCGCGTTTGCGTCCACCACGCGGTTTCGCGAAATCCTTCGCGCGCGGGCGCGGCATCGAGAATGATCGGCGCGACCTGGTCGAGCGCGGCGACAAGTTGCGCGCGATCCGTCTTGTCGCGCGCGGCATCGTAGACCGCTTTGAAAAGGTGATGATACACATTGCCCAACTGCGCCGCGTCGAGACCTTCCGCCGGCACGGCGCGCGGTTCGAGTTTCAACACGCGCGCGGTAAAATAGAGCCACGCGCACGTTCGATAACTTTCGATCTGGCTCGCGCTCCAAACGTACGCGGGTCCGAAACGTTGCGCGAATATCTCGGCGTCGCCGGAGAGATCGCCGTCGAACGGCGACGCGTCCGGCGATGTGCGCGCGTCAAGCAAGCGCGTGCGCGCATCGAACGCGTCAAGGCGCGCCGCGGCGGTTTGCTGAATCCACGCGCGCCACGCGGCGTCACGCGTAACGGCAAACGCTTCGAACACTTCATTCCACGACGCGGCATCCACGGCGGGCTGGTGCGGCTCGACGATCACGCGGCGCATCACCTCTTCCCAAAACGGCGACGCTTGCCATTCCGCGCCATTGTCCGCGAGACGCGGACGCGTGAGCAATAATTTTTCGCGCGCGCGCGTGATCGCTTCGTAGAAAAATTCCGTCTCCGCGCTCGCGGTCGAGAGATTGATCGCGAAACCAAATTCATCGCGCAAACGCGCGCGATCCGCATCGCGCAAAAACGGGTCTTCGGTCAGCGTCGTCGGAAATTCGCCTTCCGCCAATCCCAGGATCGCGACCGCGCGAAACGCCAAGCCGCGCGCGTGAATCACATCGGTAACAATAATTTCCCCGCGCCCCGGCTCGAGCGGCAGGCGAAAGGTTGCGGCATCCACCGCGCCGATCAATTCTTTCACAAATCCATTCAACGCGATTGCTTCGTGCGACGGGATCGCTTCTTCCGCCCAGACCAAACCGCGCAGAACATCTTTCAACGCGTCGAGCGCGGCGCGATCAATTTCGCCGTCGGCGCGCGCAAGCACATCCAGGTTTTCGATCAAGGTTTCGAACCACGCGACGAAATCGCGATAACTGCGCGCGGACGCGGGCGGCGCGAGTAACGCGACAAACTGATCGAAGCGGGTCAACAGCGCGCGCGCGGTTTCGCCGGCGGGAACGTGCGCCGGAATTTCCGGCTCGTCGTCGCGCGCAATTGCCGGCGAATGTTGCGCGAGATGCGCGAGCGCGTCGCGCCACTGATCGGGTCCGCCGATCACGCGTCCCCAGCGCGCGGCGAGATCGAGTTGTTCCGCGTCGCCGTCCGCGAGAGCAATGCGCGTTTTCCAATCCAAGTACGGCGAACGCCACGCTTCGATCACCAAGCGGCGCGGGAATGCGGGCGACTGGATCAGCAACTGCACCAGATCGAGCAACGCGACGACCGCGGGGTTGGTTCGCAGAGGCGCGCCAGCAACGAGACGAATCGGCAGATCAAACTCGCGCGCGATTTGCGAAATGACCGGACGATAATTTTCGAGATTGCGCGCGATCAGCGCGACTTGGTCGGCGCGCATCTGATCGTGAACGAGTTGGTGTTTGAGCCAACGCAACGCGGCGCGCGCTTCGCCCACGCGATCCGGCGCGTGGATCAATTCGATGTGCGGCGCGCCTTGCACGCGCGTCGCGCGCGCGGTGTAGAGATCGGCTTCGAGATGCGCGAGCGCGGGCGCGTGATGCGATTCGAGCGCGGGCAGTGGTTCGGCGGTGATCGCGAGCGCGCGTTCCAAGCGTTCGCGCGTGCGATCAAAACGTTGATGCACCTGCGCGCGTTTACTAGCGCGCGCGCCGGTCAGCGTGATGATCAATTCCTGTACACGCGGCGCGAGCAATTGCAACAAGGCGATTTGAACCTGGGTGAAATTATCAAAGCCGTCTACGATCAACAACGCCCAATCGCGCGCCACGTCTGGCGCGCGATCTTCGAGCGATTCAACCGCGATCCAACCCAAGCCCGCGCGATCCGCCCAGTTACGTTCGCGCAAACGTTTTTGGTACATCGCGTAAATCGCGACGAGTTCGGTCAAGCGCGGCGCGCCGCCGAGAGTGTTGATCGCGCGCAAAAGATCGTCGGGAAAAACGCGTTCGGCTTTCAACTCGCCGAACAGGTCTTGCAAAATTTGGATGAACCCAGGACGGTCTTTCAGCGACGCGTAATGCGTCAAGGGTTGCGCGTCCACAAGCGCGCGCGTGAGCCGATACAAAACCGGCTCGCTCAATTCGGTGTACACTTGGCGCGTCGCGCGCAAACACTCGGCATAGAGTTGATCGAAGGTGAGCACGCGCACGCCGAGCGCGCCGCCCATTTCGGCGAGTTGGCGTTTGAGCGCGCGCGCTTGCAAACTCGTCGCGACGCACACGCGCGGCGGCGCGAGATTTTGCGCGGCGGCGCGCGCGCGTTGCAGAACAAACCTGGTTTTACCGGAAGCGGCTGGGGCAATATACAGATGGGTCGGCATAAATGAATTGACTCGGCGCGCGAAATTTTGGGGCGACTTGATTTTAAGCGACGCGCGGCGATGTGTCAATCACGCATTTTGGGCTTGATTTCTCGGCATTTTTTGAGGGTTGCCGCGCGGCTATTTTCGCACCGGCAACCGAATGGTACTCGAGTACTATTTACGGGCGCGGGGATTTCGACTACCATCTGGGCATCTGGTATTCTGGTCTGACCACAATACCGCAAGAGCAAAAATGAAAATTCGTCCCGTTTCTCGGAATACGCTAACTCAATCAGTCGTCGAGCGTTTGCTCGGCTTGGTCAGCGATGGCACGATCAAGCCCGGCGAAAAAATGCCGTCCGAACGCGTACTGATGAAAAAACTCGGCGTCGCGCGTTCGACGATTCGCGAAGCATTGCAATTTCTTGCGACGAATCACATCCTCGAGATTCGCCCCGGTGTCGGCACGTTCGCGAGCAAACACGCGCGCGATCTGATCAAGCGCACACTGACCGCGCTTCGCGCGCCGAAAGATACTCTGCCCGCCGCGCCATCCGATAATGGATCGGGACGCGTCCGACTCGCGGGCATCGCGCCGATGCCGCCCGCGCCGGAAAAAGCGATTCACATTCCGAATCTGAAAAAAGATCGGCTCGGCACATTTGAGTTTATTTCGTGGTGGGAACGCGACAAGGTGCAATCGGCGCGCGTGATGGTGATCGGCGCGGGCGCGCTCGGCAACGAGGTTCTAAAAAATCTCGCGTTGATGGGCGTCGGCAATTTGTTCATCGTGGATTTCGATACGATTGAAGCCGCGAATCTTTCGCGCTCGGTGTTGTTTCGCGCGGAGGATAACGGCAAGAAAAAAGCGGAGGTCGCCGCGCGGCGCGTCAAAGAACTCAACCCGGATGTGCACGTTCAATATTTTCACGGCGACGTGAACACCGCGCTCGGTCTCGGCGTCTTTCGCCGGATGGATGCAATTGTCGGGTGTCTCGACAATCGCGAAGCGCGCCTCTCGATCAATCGGTTCGCGTATCGTTTGAACAAACCCTGGGTGGACGGCGCGATCCAGGAATTGTTCGGACTCGTGCGCGTGTTTAAACCAGGGCAAGGCGCGTGTTACGAGTGCACGCTCACCGAACAAGCGCGCCGCGAAATGTCTTTGCGTTATTCGTGTCCATTGCTCGCGCGCCAAAACATTTTGCTCGGCAAAGTTCCGACGACGCCGACGATCTCCGCGATTGTCGCGGGGATGCAATCGCAAGAAGCGTTGAAATTAATTCACGCGTTGCCGGTCGAAGCGGGCAAAGTTCTGCACGTCAACGGAATGACGAACGATTTTCACACGACCGCGTACACGCCGGATGAAAATTGCGAAAGCCATTGGATTTATGGCGACATCATCGAACTGGATCGCAAAACCGCGACGACGACGGTCGCGGAAATGTTACGCCGCGCGCGCGAAGAACTCGGCGACAACGCGATGCTTGAACTCGATCAAGAAATCGTTACATCGCTCGAATGTTATCGGTGCGAAACCGTGACCGAAATTTACAAACCGATTTCGGAAGTGAATTACAACGATGGCATTTGTCCGGGTTGCGGCGAAATGCGCGAAGTGAAAATGACGCACAGCGTTTCCGGCGATGAACCGTTTTTGAATCGCCCTCTGCTCGCGATGGGCGTGCCGCCGTTGCACATTGTGCGCGCGCGCAACGATGAAGAGTACCGATTTTTTGAATTGACCGGCGATCTCGCGGACGCGTTGCACTGGTCGCACTTTGAAGGCGGTGCGCGCTCCGCGTACGCGTCGCGCATTCGTTTGCACGCGCGTCCGCAAATTCGCATCGGCGATCTTTTGCCGGACGAGCCGCACGTCATCCCGCGACCGCGCGTCGTCGTGCATTGATAATACAGTGTTGGAGTCGCGCGTTTACGCGGTTCGCTTCGCGGCTTGAGCCAGCAAACCCGCTAAAGCGTCGAATCCAACAACGATTCAACTATGTTATTCGACGCTCAAATTTTGCGCTGGCGTGGCGGAACAAAATCACGCAATCGCCGCGCCGCGCGTCAATCCAATCCAATGAGTAACGACCAACGCAGTTCGTGGAATTTTCGTTTTCGCTTTGCGCTCGGCGCGATCCTCGCGCTCGGCTGGGGCTTTTTATTCGGCGTCGCGCTCGTGCGCGCGAACGCGTACCTGATTTGGTGGTCGCTTGGCGCGCTGGCTTTGCTCGCGTTTTTCGGGAGCGCGCTAATCAGTTTCACTTTTCATTTGACCTTGCCCGAATGGCACAAGATCGCGCGCTTGCTCGCGCTGTTGCTTCTCGCGGCGAGTGGAATGATCCCAGGTTTAGCGTGGGCGTTGAACGCGCACGAACTCGATGCGGCGCAATTCGTCGCAACGACCGGCGCAGAAGTCTGGGATGTCGAGTGGATCATCGCGATTGCCGGGTTGATCGCCGGAACGTGGACGGGGTGGACGCATCCGCCGCGCCGTTGGTTCGTGACGATCCTGGGAAAAATTCTCGAACGTCCCGCGCGATTGGTTGAAACGATTGGGCAAGCGATCCTGTGGGTGCCGCGCAAACTGATCGAACTCGCGCGTAACGCGGTGCAATTTTTCATTGCGTTGCCCGGACAAATCGCGATGCGACTGCCGCGCTTCAATCGCCCGCAACGCGCGCGCGTACGTTTGCCAAAACCGCAATCGCCGCGCGCGCTCAAAAACGATAACGGTGTCGCGCGCGTCGTCGGCATCGTCGAGGATCGTTGCCCGTACTGTCTCGATGTGATCAAACGCAAAGATCCGCGCGGCGTAAAAATGTGCGACGTGTGCCACACCCCGCATCACGCGGATTGTTGGTCCATCACCGGCAAATGCCAGGTGCCGCATCTTAATTTTTGATTTCGGATTTCGGATTTCAGATTGCGGATTTTGAAAACGGCAATCTGAAATCCGAAATCCAAAATCTGAAATCGGAGGAACGATGGCTGATCTCACTGTAACGCTTGTGCTACCGGCGGGCGGGGCGCGCACGGCTGAAGTGCCGGACGATGTGCCCGTGCGCGAACTTGTCCCTGAACTTATTTCCGTTCTCGAATTGCCCACGACCGGACCCGATGGACGCCCGATGGGTTATCGGCTCGACAGCAAAGCATTGGGGCGCGAACTGCGCGAAGCCGAAACATTGAAGGACGCCAAGATTCCGCAAAATGATCGCTTGATGATTACGGCAGATGTTACCGCTGGTGCGAAACCTTCGCTCGTGAACGCGACGCCGCGCTATCGTCGTTTGCAAGGCGATTACGAAAAAATGCTCGAGCTGAAAAAACAGAGCGACTTGATTGATTTCGAGGTCGTCGAAAAAAAGCCGGGCTTTCCGCCGGAAAAATATATCGTAACGTTCAAATGCAAAAGCATCGTCGGCATTGATGTGCGCGGCAATCCGCGTTACGCGGAGCAGCACCAGGTCGCGATTTATTTGCACAACGAATATCCGCATCGGTGGCCCGGGCTGAAATGGTTGACCCCGATTTGGCATCCGAACATCAAAGGCGCGAATGGAAGCGTGTGCATTGACGCGGCGTGGTGGACGGCGGCGCGCTCGCTCGACCGACTCGTGATTATGCTCGGCGAAATGGCGCAGTGGAAAAATTATCATGACGATCCAACCAAGCCGCCGTTTCCCTGGGACGCGGACGCCGCCAAGTGGAGTATGAATTATCGCCGCGCACACCCAGGATGTTTCCCGGTTGATGCGCGCGAACTCTTGCGCCCGGAGCGCGTCAAGCTCGCGACGAAACCGTTTGCGACGATCAAGGCGCGACCAAAAATCAAACTGAAATAACCAATCTCTCATCCCTACTTACCAATTACCATTTACTCACCAGAAGGAGGTTCAAATGGCTGATGTACCCGTTACGCTCGTTTTGCCCGCTGGCGGATCGCGCACGGCGGAAGTGCCGAACGATGTGCCGGTGCGCGAATTGATGCCGGAACTCGCGTCGTCATTGCAATTGCCCACAACCGGTCCCGATGGCAGACCGATGGCATACCGCATGGACAGCAAAGCGTTGGGGCGCGAACTGCGCGAAGAGGAAACGCTCTCCGCCGCGGGCGTGCCGCAAAATGATCGCTTGATGCTGACCGCGGATGTGACCGCAGGATAATTTTTGTAGTGCGCGCGTGAGCGCGCTCACGCGCGCACTACAATCAATTGCGATGGAAACTTTTCGCGCGCTCTCCATCACACCCACACGTTCCGATCCGACGACGCCGATAATGTACGAATTGAGCGGCGACTCGACCGAGATTGGTTCGGCGGATGATAACGCGATTGTGCTTGCCGATCCGAGTGTCGCGCCGCATCATCTCGAAGTGCGCTGTCAGGACGGACGCGATCACTTGCTCGTCAATCTCGCGGAACGCCGGCGCAATCACGACCTGGTCTGGGCGAAATATCGCGCGGGCGATACGTACTGGTGTCCGCGCCACGGCAGTATCGCGCGGCTCGACGCGCGCGAGTGGTGTAGCAAATGTCGCACGCGGCGCGGCTCGCTGTGGTTGATGCGTCCGCTCAATGAAGGCGACACATTCGAAATCGGGCTGGGGTTTCGCGCCGAGTACATCACCCAAGCGCGCGCGGCACACACGCGCGAACGCGAGTTGCCGCCGCGCGAACTACGCGCCAAACCGCGCCGCATCGCGTTCGCGTCGAGCGCGCCGGAAATTCCGGTGCGCGCGTTGCCGACTGACGATTCGAACCTGTGGCGCTGGCATCCGAACGGCGTGCCTTTTCCGATTTTTGTGCATCAGCGCGTCAACGCGCACTGTGCGCGCCACGCGCGCGAAAATCGTGAGCGCGAAGTCGGCGGCGTTTTGCTCGGGCAAGTGTGCCGCAACGATGCTCACAAATTTTTTCTAATCATCACGCACGCGCTCCCTGCCGAGTTCGCCGAAGAATCGCGCGGGCAGTTGACCTTTACGCACAACACCTGGCTCAAAATCCATCGCACGATTGAAACGCAACATCCCGACAAAACGATTGTCGGTTGGTATCACACACATCCGGGCTGGAGCATCTTTTTATCCGAATGGGATTTATTCATTCACCAAAATTTTTTCAAGCATCCCTGGCAAGTCGCGCTCGTGATTGATCCATCACTCGACCGCGCGGGATTTTTCGTCTGGGATAAAAACCAGGTCAGCCATCCGAACGCGCCGGTCGAACCGTTTCGCCTCGCGGAACTCGATGGCTGGGGCAGTGGCGTTCGCCCACGCGTGCGGATCAAATTAAAAGATGCAAACAATTCATAACTGACACACATCGAGATTTCTCGCATCGCTCGAAATGACGGTGCGTGATGAGGAGGAACATTCTCCGATGAGCACACGCATAAAAATTATCGGGATCGCGCCGCCGACGATTGTCGAAGCGCCGATGCCGCTCGACGATTCACTGCGTTGGAATTCGACGCACGAAAATAATCTCGCGCCGCGCGCGCATGTGTTCTTGCCGCAATCGGCGTACGCGAAATGCGTCACGCACACGAAAAGCGATCTCGAAAACGAAGTCGGTGGCGCGCTGATTGGGCAGGTGCGAATTGATCCAAACACCGAACGGCAATATATTTTCATCCAGGATATTTTGCCCGCGCTGTACACCAAAGCCGGTCAGACGCACGTTACGTTTACGCAAGATACGCTCGTGCATTTGAACAACGAGGTCGAAGATCGTTTTCCGCGGCAACGCATCGTCGGCTGGTATCACACGCATCCGCGTCTCGGCGTGTTCCTATCGAGTTACGATACCTGGTTGCATCATCACTTTTTCAACGATTGCACCCAGGTCGCGCTCGTCGTTGATCCGTATCACGAACAAGGCGGATTTTTCGTTTGGCAAAACGATTGCGAACTCGATCCGATTCATTACACCGGTTTTTACGAGTGGAGCGATGTGAGCGATGACAGCGTGATCGAGTGGAATAATTTGACGCCCCAAGTGGACGAGGCGGCGTTGGAACTCGCGTAAGGCAAATTTATAAATTTGCCATACAGAGGAGGGACGATGAGTTTGCGAATGAGAGCATATTACTATGCCGTGCTGGGCGCGCTGGGCGCGCTGATCGGTTGGCGCATCAGCGACACGTTCGGCTTTATGCGCGGCGTGGATGTGTACGTCAGCGATCTCGTGCTGGGCGGCATCATCGGCTTGTGTCTCGGCGGGTTGATCGGCGCGAGCGAAGGATTGCTCGCACAATCCTGGTATCGCGCGTTGCGCGCGGGCGCGCTCGCCGGCGGCATCGGCTTGCTCGCGGGCGCGCTTGGGTTGCCCATCGGCGAATTTGTTTTTCAAATCACCGGCGGCGAATTCCTGGGACGTGCCCTCGGCTGGGCATTGTTCGGATTGCTGATCGGCTTGTCCGAAGGCGTTACCGGCGGCACGCAAATGTGGAAAGGCGCGGTCGGCGGTGTGATCGGCGGTTTCATCGGCGGCGCGTTGTTGTTTGTTTTGCAATCCGCGCTCGGCGTTACCGCGTTCGGCAAAATGCTGGGACTGATCATCCTGGGTTCCGCCGTCGGCGCGTTCATCGCGCTGATCGTGATTTTGCTTTCGCGCGCGTGGATCGAAATCGCCAGCGGCAAACTCAAAGGCACCGAGTTCATTCTCGACAAATACTTGCACGAACACGGTCCCGCCGCGATCATCGGGAGCAACGATTTCAAAGCCGACATCGCGTTGCCCGATCCGGGGATCGCGCCACAACACGCGCGGCTCAAAGGCGCGGGGACGCATTTCGTCATCGAGGATATGAGCATCGGCAAAGGCACATTCGTGAATGATCGCAAAGTCGAAACCGCGCGCCTCACGAACAACGCGTTGATTCGTCTCGGCAACACCGTGTTGGTGTATCACGAGCGACGGTAGGGGCAGACCTATGTGTCTGCCCCAATCTATGTGTCTGCCCCAATCGGGCGATCACCGGGCGACCACATAGGGTCGCCCCTACGGAGGTTCCAATGAAATCTGTTTTTCGTTCATTCATCCTCGCGCCGATCATTTTTTTGTTCGGCGCGATCACGACCGCCGCGCAAAGCCCGGTCGTGATCAACGTGACGCAAATTGATACCGCGCGTTTTCCGCAAGTGGATCTGTACATTTCCGTAACCGATGCGAACGGCATCCCGGTTCGCAACATTCCGGCGAACGCGTTGCGCGTCGAAGAAAACGGCACGCCGGTCGCGGCAACCGCGACGACGCGCTCCGGCGAGCAGGGCGCGGTCAACGTCGTCCTGGTGATTGATCGCAGTGGCAGTATGGCGCGCGTCGGCAAGATGGATGGCGCGAAGCAAGCCGCGATCGCGTTCGTCAATCAAATGCGTCCGGGTGATCGTACCGCGCTCGTGCAATTCGATTCCGAAATCGAAACTCTGCAAACCTTCACCGCAGACAAGAACGCGCTCATCGCCGCGATTCAACGCATCGTGCCGCGCGGCAATACCGCGATGAACGATGCGCTCGCGACTGCGGCGCGATTTTTCGAAGCCGTACCGGGGCGCAAAGCAATCATCGGCGTTACCGATGGAATGGACAATGCGAGCCAATTGCAACGCGATGGAATTTTGAAGCAAGCGACCGCGAGCGCGTTTTCGATTTACACAATCGGCTTGGGCGAAAAAGCGATTGGCGGCGCGAGCCAGGAAGGCATTGACGAACCGGTTTTGCAAGAACTCGCGCGCGCGTCGCTCGGCGAATATTTTTATGCGCCGAACGCGGATCAGTTGAGCGATCTGTACAAACAGATCGCGACGCGGATTCACAATGAGTACAAACTCACGTACACGTCCACGTCGGCTCTGCGCGATGGGCTCAAGCGCGCGATTGTCGTAACCGCGCCCGGCATCGGCGCGACGCGCACGAATTACAATCCCGGTGGATTGATCCCGGAAGTCGAACCGCAATGGACCTCCTGGGTTTTGTTTTTCCTCGCGCTCGCGTTGCTCGTCGCGTTATTTCTCGCGCCGCAAGGTTTGCGGTGGGCAACTGCGCGCGCCGCGCCAGCGCCCGCGCCGAAAGCGCGCGTGCGCTTGACCGAATCTGCGCCGGCAACGCCCGCGTCGCGCGCGTCGCGCATCAAGATCAAAAAACCGGTGAACGATCCCGCGCGCCAAAAATTGCCGTGGGATGATGGCGCGGAAACGCATTAGCCCAATGTGGTGCGGGCTTTTGAGACCGCCGCAAGCGGCTTGAAAAGCCGCCCCACGTCTAACAACTCAACGCGGATTCCTGGAATTGGAATCCGCGTTTTTTTGTTGCGCGCGTAGTATTCGAGTACTTTGATTTTCACAGGACTTGCTCCTTATTTACGCGGGTGCGACATCCCGGTAAAATCAAATTGTCAAAAGAGACATTGAACCGCGTGCGCTTGATATTAGCGGAACGCGATGAGGTTTGCAATGACTCGTCCGATTTTTGACAATCACCCTTTGGATCCTAAAACCGTGCTAAAACGTTTCCTACAAATTTTCCTCACGCTCGCGGCGCTCGTGATCATCGCGGCAAGCTTTGTGTACAACTCCGAAGTATCGAACGCGCACAAAATGCTCGCGAGCAGTGAATTGCGCGCGTTGGATTTACAACGCCAGGTCATCGTCCAAAATTTTTCCGGTGCGATTGCCGATCTCCGTTTTTTGGTAGAGTTGAACGAACTCCGCGAACTCGCCCCGCATTTAGACGACGCCACGCTGAAATACAATCTGCAACGCGACCTACGCGTGTTTATCGCGCAGAAAAAAATCTACGATCAAATTCGCGTGTTGGACGACACCGGGATGGAAGTGATTCGGATTAGTTACAATCACGGCAATCCGATCATCCTGCCGAACGATGCGCTTGAATCCAAAGCGGCGCGCTATTATTTCGCCGCGACCTGGCGTTTGAATTACGGCGATGTGTACGTCTCGCCGTTCGATCTCGATGCCGACGCCAAACCGGTCATTCGCTTTAGCACGCCGATTGTGGATTACAAAGGCATCAAGCGCGGCATCCTGGTTTTGAATTATCTTGGTTCGGCGTTGTTCGATGAGCTTGCCCAAATCTCAACGCACAGCGCGGGCACGGTGATGTTGCTCGACGCGCAAGGGGTGTGGCTCAAAGGTCCGACCCCCGCCGATAGCTTGGGCTTTGCCGCTTCCGATGGACGCACGCCCACATTGGGCGCGACCTTCCCGAATGCCCGCGCGCATATTCAACGCGAAGCGGGACAGTTTAATGATTCCGCCGGCTTGTTCACCTATCTCACCATCTATCCGGTGGACGAAGCCTTACAAACCAGTTACGATTCCAAAACCACCACGCCGCGCACGATCCAGATCAGTCGGCGCGACTATGCCTGGAAAATTCTCACGCGCGTCGCGCCGGAAACATTGACCGTGCGCGCGCGCGAAATGTTGACCTCGCTCATTCCCCTCACTGTGCTCGCGCTGGGGGTGCTGGCGTTTGGCGCGTTCGCGCTCGCGCGCACCATCGTGCGGCGACGCGAAGTCGAAAACGCCCTGTACGAACAATTCGCGTTCCTCGAAAAATTGATGGACACGATTCCCAGCCCGGTGTATTACAAAGACACCCACGGCGAGTATAAAGGATGTAATCGCGCGTACGAAGAATTTTACGGCGTCACGCGCGCACACATGATTGGCAAGACCGTGTACGATATTCACCCGCGCGCGATTGCCGATGGGTATGCGCGGCTCGATCAAGAATTGTTGCAGAATTCCGGCGTGCAACAAGTTGAAACGCGCGCGCGCCGCGCGGACGGCGCAACGCGCGATATTTTTCTGAGCAAGGCGACGTACACTACGCCCGCCGGTAATTTGGCTGGGATCGTCGGCGTGATTCTCGACATCACCGACCGTAATCAAATGGAACGCGAGATGGCGCGGCTCAAACAGTTCAACGAGAACATCGTCCAAAGTATGTCGGAAGGAATTTTGATGGACGATGCCGACGGGCGCATCGTGTTCGTCAATCCCGCGCTCGCGACGATGCTGGGGTACGCGCCCGACGCGTTGATGAACCAACATTGGACGACGATCATTCCCGCCGATCAACAAGACGCGGTGAAGAACGCGAATCAATTGCGGTCGCGCGGCGAAACGAGTCAGTACGAAATCCAGGTTGCGCGGCAGGACGGCACGCGCCTCCCGGTTTTGATTAGTGGCAATCCGCGTTTTGAAAATGACAAATATGCCGGCACGCTCGCGGTCTTTACCGACATCACCGAGCGCAAACGCGCGGAAGAAAAATTGCGCCAACTCTCGCGCGCGGTCGAACAAAGCCCGGTCACCATCGTCATCACCGACACCACCGGCAAAATCGAATACGCCAATCCCCGATTCACGCAAGTTACCGGTTACACCTTGGCAGAAGCGTTGGGACAGAATCCGCGCATTTTGAAATCGGGTGAGATGCCGACGCACGAGTACGCGCGTTTGTGGGACCAGATCAGCGCGGGCGGCGAGTGGCGCGGCGAATTTCACAACAAGAAAAAGACTGGCGAGTTGTATTGGGAATCCGCGTTCATCTCCGCGATCACCGATGAACACGGCAAGGTTACGCATTACCTCGCGGTGAAAGAAGATATTACCGCGCGCAAAGAGATCGAACAGAAACTTGCCGAAGAACGCAACCAGATTCGCGCGGCGAAAGATTACGCCGAGAAATTATTCGAGGTGATCCCTAGCGCGATTTTCACCGTGGATCTGAATGGCACGATTACCAGCATCAACGATCAAACCGTCAAGACACTGGGTTATACGCGTGAAGAGTTGCTTGGACAATCGTGTCACACCTTTGCGGTTGATCCGTGCAGTTTGGGTTGCGGGCTGTGTTCGGATCGCGTTCAAAAACCGATCATTGCGCGCGAATGTACGATGCGGCGCAAGGATGGCGCGATTCGTACGATTCTCAAAAATGTGGATGAAATTCGCGATGGCAATGGCAAGGTCATCGGCGGCGTCGAAAGTTTCGAAGACATCACCGAACGCAAAGAAGCCGAGTTGGAATTGCAACGCGCGAAACAAGCCGCCGAAGACGCGACGCGCGCGAAAAGCGAATTCCTCGCGAATATGAGCCACGAAATTCGGACGCCGATGAACGCGGTAATCGGAATGACGAGTCTGTTGCTCGACACCGGGCTGTCCGCGCAACAACGCGATTTCACCGAAACGATTCGCGCCAGCGGCGATGCGTTGCTCGCGATCATCAACGACATTCTCGATTTTTCAAAAATCGAGTCGGGACGCTTGGAACTCGAACAACATCCGTTTGAGGTCTGCCGCTGTATCGAAGAAGCGCTCGACCTGGTCGCGCCCAAAGCATCGGAGAAAGGACTCGACCTGGCTTATGTCATCGCCGAGTCGGTGCCCGACGCGATCAACGGCGACATTACGCGTCTGCGCCAGGTGCTGGTAAATCTCGTCAACAACGCGATCAAGTTCACCGAAAAGGGCGAGGTTGTCGTTTCCGTTACAAGTCAACCCCTGGACGAAAATAATTTTGAACTTGGCTTTGCCGTGCGCGATACCGGGATTGGAATTCCGGCGGATCGCATGGATCGCTTGTTCAAATCATTTAGTCAGGTGGACGCGTCAACCACGCGCCGGTACGGTGGCACCGGGTTGGGGTTGGTCATCAGCAAACGGCTTGCCGAGTTGATGGGCGGCACGATGTGGGTCGAAAGCGAA
>JACRPR010000042.1 GCA_016223105.1 Chloroflexota bacterium
TGCGGCACCCGAGAATCAAGACCTCGGTGTAGTCAAACGCTTACGCAAGAAACCAGGAGTCCCGCCCGCTCAACGCGTTTCAGGTTTGGTGGGAGCTTAAGTTGTGACGAATGTCGCGACGGTTCGTTGCCTGGTTATCAGAAATCGCGCAGTCGAAATGAAAAAGACCCGAAGGGTTTTCGCAAAGCGAACCCTTCGGGTCTCATCGTCATTACGTCTTCGCCTCTTGCGCGAGGATGATCGCTTCCGCGATATCCTTCATCGGCTTGCGCGTGTTCATACTCATCTTTTGAATTTTGCGAAACGCTTCTTGCTCGGTCAATCCTTGTTGATCCATCAAGATGCCTTTCGCGCGATCCACCAACTTGCGCGTCTCCAACGTCTCGCGCATACTGCCGATTTCCTTTTCGAGTTCGCGAAATTCCTGAAAGCGCGCGAGCGCGATGTCAATCGCCGGTGCGATCTCTTGTTCGCGAAACGGCTTGACCAGATAACCGACCACGCCCGCTTCTTTCGCGCGCTCGACCAGGTCGCGATGACTGTACGCGGTGAGCAGTAACACCGGCGCGATTTTTTCTTGCGTCATCACCTTTGCGGCTTCGATGCCATCCATATCCGGCATCTTGATGTCCATAATCACCACGTCCGGTTTCAACTCGCGCGCCAGGTTCACCGCGCTCAAGCCATCGCCCACTTCGCCGATCACGAGATAGCCGAGGTGCGTCAGCATCTCGCGCAAATCGGTGCGAATCACCGACTCGTCGTCGGCAATGATCACTCGGGTTCGTTCCATCCTTCTTCGCCTCCAAGCGGAATCTTGGGAAAACGAACAATGGCGGATACGCCATCGTCGCTTTGCATATCAAACTGACCCTTTAGGTCCTGTGTAACCAACATCTGCACGATTTTCAAACCGAGCGAGTCCAAGCGATCCAAACTAAAACCGGGCGGCAACGCGCGACCGTCATCGTGCACCACCAACTCGACCGCGTCGCCGCAATCCTCGAACGTCAACGAAATCGTGCCGCCCTGTGCGCGCGCGTCGTACCCGTGTTCGAGCGCGTTCTGCAATAATTCATTCACGATCAACGCGCACGAGGTCGCTTGCCGCGCGGGCAAATAGATATTCGGTCCCGCCAATTTGAGCGCGATGTGTCGCGCCGGATCCAACACGCCCATTTGCATTTGTTGCACGATGCGTTGCGACACATCGCGAATGTTGATCACGCGCGTATCTTGCTCGGATAAAAATTCGTGAATGACCGCGATGCTGAGAATGCGATTGACCGCTTCGGTCAGCGCGCTTTTCGCTTCGGTCGTTTGCATCCGCCGCGTTTGCATTCGCAGAAGCGACGCGACCGTTTGCAAATCGTTCTTGACGCGATGATGCATCTCTTTGATCATCGTCGCCTTGACGAGCAGTTCACGCTGACGTTGGCGCGCTTCGGTCGCGTCGTGCAACAACAGGAACGCGCCGGTCAAATGAAATCGCGATGCGGCGAAGAGCGGCGCGCGTTCGAATCGCAACAACGGAATAATTTTCTTGATCCAGGTTCGTCCGCGCTCTTCGATCTCGACCTGGCTCGCGACGCGCGCTTTCATCGCGCGGCTCACCAATTCGTCGTCCTGGGTTTCGAGATAACTGAGCGGCTTGCCGACGAGTTGCTCGCCGTACCCAATGTTGCGATACAAATTAACCGCGATGCCGCTCATATAGCGAATCACACCCTCGGCATCCACGACGATCACGCCATCGTGTTCGCCGAACGCGGTGAGCGTTTCGATTCCCGCCGGTTCGCCCCGCACCGCCATTTGTTGAAATGCGCGCACCGCGCGTTGAAACACTTCACTGCGCCGTTTGAGTCGCTCGCTCTCCAACAAATTCGTTTCAATAAGAATGCCGCCGATAATTTTGCCGGACTCGTTTTCGATGGGCAATGCTTCTTGCACAACCGGCGCGGGCAACCCTTCGACCGTCGAATCTTCGAGGTTGGATGCGGTGTACGCGCGTTGACTGCGCGAGGGTTGGCGTTCGGCAATCGCGCGCACGAGCGCGCCGGCATTCTCGCGCGTCAGTTGTCCGCCGATCAAAACTTCGCGATGAATCGGGACGACCGAATGGGGCTTGGCATGCGCGATCACTTCGACGCGTTCGCCACGCGTCGCGCCGACCAAAACATCCGCGCGACTGAGATCGGCAAGCAGAGGAATCACGCGCGCGATTTTTTCAAACGCCGCATCGTCGCGCCGCGCGGCAGGAGGGACTACGTTGTCCATTTTATATTCCAGAAAATAAAAGTCGAGGGTTGCGCCTCGACCGTGTGCAGAGTAAAAAAAATTAAAATCGCCTCGGCGATGAGGACACGATTTGAAAAAGTCGGGGCGGAGAGATTTGAACTCTCGACCTCTTGTACCCCATACAAGCACGCTACCAACTGCGCTACGCCCCGATTTCCGAACGCGATTATAACAAAGAGTATCCGATTTGGCAAATACTCGCGCGCTGGAATTTTTTACAAAGATTTTTCATCCGATTCACGGCGCGATAATTCCGCTTGCGTAGAATTTCTTCACAACGATTGCGCCAATTTTGCTTTTTCGAGTTGCGCGCAATAAAATGAATTTGGTGACGCTGTTGCCGATTCACAACGCCTGATGCACGGGCAAACAATTTTTCGCGTGCGCGAAAAATTGTTTGCCCGTGTGCTTTTGGAGGATTCGATGAAACACTTGTTGCGATTCGTTGTTCTGCTCGGAATTTTCTTCGCGATGGTCGCGTGCGCGCCTGCGCCGCAAACCAGCAACACGACAATCCCAACCGTCGCGCCGACACGCGCGCCTGTTGTGGACGCAACGGCTGTCCCGCGCGCCATCGCGGAACCAACCAAGCCCGCGACACTCGCGCCCGCGTTGGAAGCGAATCTTCCAACCGCGATTCAATTCAGCGACAAGGGCACGACCGGCTTGGGCGAATGGTCGGCGGATATTTCGGTGAACAATTCGAAATGGCAACCCGGCGCGGCGTTGCAGGTGCAAGCGAATTTGAAAATCACCGACGCGCATCTCGCCGCGTTCACCGCGCAAAAAATCAAGGTGGACGGATTTGTTTTGCTCGTTACCGCCGAGCGCACGTTTGACGCCGACGGCTGGATTCGTTTGCCGAGCGACGAGCGCATGTCCACGCTCATCACGCCGACCGGCTTGCCGATTGAAGGCGGCACACAAGGCGCGGTGACCAAACGCTTCGGTTACGCGTTTCGAACGCCGGTGGACGAACTCGTTACCGTGCCGCTCACCGCGACCAAACAAATCGAAAACGCGCGACTCGCCGCGTTCAACATCGCGACCAAATTGCCGGACGATTTGCCGCCCGGCTTGTATCGCTTGCGGCTCGATTATGGAATCACCGCGAACAAAAAATACGCGAACCTCAACGCGGAAGCATTCGCGCGGCGCGGTTTCCCCAAAGGTCCGTGCGACACCGAATCGTACTCGCCGCTGATGCAAGCGAGCGCGAAACACATCTCCGGCAAAATGATTGACGCGAGCGCGATTCAACCGCGCTTGCCCTGGGTCATTCTCGGCAATTACAATTCGAATGGGTATCGCGGCGTCATCGCGGAAGAAGACAAAGCGCGATTCGGAATTTCAGGACGCAACCTGATTCAAGATGAAATCGTTCTGCCGATGTACGATGAGAACAATCCGAAAAATATTCTCGCGTACACTCTCGAACCGCAATTTCCGACCGACCTGATTGACGCACGTCAAAACATTTCCTGGGATTTCACAAAAGGCGAACTCGCGATCCAGGTCATCGCGCCCGATGGCAAAACAATTGATCTTGGCAAGTCGCCGTTCGTCGGCAAAGCCGGACAATTTCCAACAACGCGCAATCAAAAATTTACGCAATGGAAACCGCCGCTGTACGGATACTACACCGTGAAAACTTCCGGTTGGATCGCGGATGTGTACGGCAATCGCTACACCGGCGGCGGCACGTACAAATTCTGGATCGCGAAACGAATGACGCTGGCGACCGCGACGTTTCAAGGACAGGCATACCCGGTCGGCAATCGCTACGGACGCGATATGGGATTCGCGCCCGCAGTCCCGGCGAATGTGCAAGTGGACGCGACCCTGTTCGTAAATTCGGATCCGAAAAATATCAAAACGATTTCGTACACCGGCAAAGCAACACCCGGCGGAATTTTCAGCGCGGCGCAGGGATTGAAGCCGTTGCCGTTTGACGCGCCCGGTGAATATCACGCGACGGTGCTCGCGAAATACACCGACCCCGATGGACATCTCTGGGTCAGTGTGATGCGCCACGCCGGCGTGATTTATCCCGAAGACACGCCGATTGTCGCGCACGGCAAAATGGTCAAGGTGAAAGATAAATTGTTGCCGCGCGGCGAAACAAATTTCGAGGGCTGGGTAGATAAGGAAAAAGATATTCAGCAACTCGATCACATCAATTTTCCGTACAACGCCGGTGATGTGTTGTTGATTGCCGCCGAATACCAGGGCGCGAATAAAATCGAGCCGGTGTTGTCCTGGGATTTCAAAACGGATCCGAAAGGATACGATCCAAACATTCAGGGCATCGGTTTGACGAACGTGAAAATCCAAACGTCGAATGGATACTCGCCGCATCTGTTCCCGGAGTACATCACCGATTGGATGTACTTTTACGCCGCCGCGCCGCGACCTGGTTTTATGGGCAGATTTCTCGTCGGCGAAGACGGGACGCGCGCGCCGTATTGGCCCACGACGAACACCAACTTTGGCGGACAGATCAATGCGTCGAATAATGGCGATTCGCCCGGTGACATTTATCGTTTGATCGGCGGCGTCGTCGTGCGCCAAAAAGATCGCGCGCCGCTGTACGCCGGCTATCTCGCGAACGCGTTTATCTTGCCGAAAGGCACGAAAAATAATCGCGTTGTCGCGCCCGGATCGGAAGACATTCTCGGTTCTACCGGCGAAAAGGCGCGGTTCTTTCTCGCGATGAACGCGCGACCTGGGATGGCGTACGATGTTGGCACAACGTTCGTCCCGGCATTTCAAATCGATCCGATGGTCCCGGCGAATATGACGTTCACGTTAAATTATCCCGACGGTCGCCAGGTGATCGCGCAAGGAGTGGGCGACGCGTCCGGTTCGTGGGCGGGCAAGGATCGGTGGACGCTCGATGTGCCGGGCGTGTACAAGTACACGGTGGACGCGGAGTGGAACGGTTACAAAGGACTCGTGCCAGGGATGCCGAAAGAGGGCGGCGTGATTTATGTGATCGATCCAAATCGCCCCGCGAATGCGCCGACGCTCAAATTCGATTTGCCGCCGCTTTCGAAATTCGATCCGGTGAAAGGCACGAAATTTACCGGCACAAGTACTGCGTCAACAATTCACTACGCCGCAGTCATTCCCGGCGCGGTGCTGATGCAAGGCGAATTGCCGGTAAACAATGGCAAATTTGAATTGATGTTTGATCCCGCCGCGCTTCACCAAATCGCACCGACGTACGACACGACGAATCAAACGACCGGCAAAACGGAACTCGCGGACGTAGTGCATTTCACTTTCTTTTCGCAAGAACGCGCGCCCGACGGCAAAGCGTACTCTTCGTTCGTGCGGCTGATTATTCGCGGCAACACGATTCACTATACGCGATAGTAACTGTTCAGCATGTTATTCTTTTTCAGACCCTATCCGTTGGGGCAAGCATGTTTCGACTGCGCTTCGCTCCGCTCAACATGCTTGTCCCATCAATTTACAATCATTTTGCATCGCACTCATCTGCGCTTTAGCCGCCGCGCGGACAATCAAGGCACTCGCACATTGCAAGGAGAGTCGAATGAACAAACTGATGATCGTCATCCTGGTTTTGCTTGCGCTTGTCGCGTGCAACGCGCCCGCGCCAACCGCCGCGCCGAGTGCGCCCACTAGCGCGCCGAACGCGCCAACCATCGCGCCAACTATCGCGCCGACGGTGCGCGCGACCGACATCGCGCCGACGAGCGCACCCACCACTGTGCGCGCAACCGCGCCGAGAGCGTCGCCAACTATCCAACTATCCAACCCACCAACCAAGCAACCCAACATCCTTTTCATTCTCACCGACGATCTCGATGCCGCGTCCATTCAATATATGCCCAAGTTGAAATCGCTCGTGACGGATCAAGGCACAACGTTCACCAACTTTTTTATTTCGATGCCGCTCTGCTGTCCCTCACGCGCGGCGATTTTGCGCGGACAGTACGGACACAACACGCAAATCCTGGGGAACACGGAACCGTCCGGCGGTTTTCAAAAATTTTTCCGGCTCGACGAAGAGAAATCCACCATCGCGACCTGGTTACAAAGCGCGGGCTATCGCACGATGCTCGCCGGCAAATATCTCAACGGTTTCCCGGATCGTTCGAACTTGATGTACATTCCGCCGGGTTGGACGGAATGGTACAGCGCGATGAAAGGGAACGCGTACGGCAGTTACAATTACACGCTGAACGAAAACGGCAAGCAAGTCGCGTATGGCAACACGCCGGCAGATTACGGCACGGATGTGTACGCGCGCAAGACGGTTGAATTGATCGAACGCGCGACGAAAGAAGGCAAACCGTTTTTCGCATACGTCTCCGTGTACGTGCCGCACTCGCCGGCAACACCCGCGCCGCGCCACGCGAATTTATTCGCGGACGCCAAAGCGCCGCGCCCGCCAAACTATAACGAAGAGGACGTGAGCGATAAACCAAACTATATTCGCTTGCGCCCGAAATTGACCAATCGCGAAATCACGCGCATTGACGAAGAACATCGCAAACGCTTGCAATCGCTCCAAGCCGTGGACGATTTGATCGAGACGGTGATCAACTCGCTCAAGCAAACCGGGCAACTCGACAACACGTACATTTTTTTCACAAGCGACAACGGTTTTCATCTCGGCAATCACCGCCAGGTGACCGGCAAGGTCGCGCCGTATGAAGAAGAAATTCGCGTGACAATGATCGCGCGCGGACCGGGCGTGCCGGCTGGGAAAACACTCGAGCACTTGACCGGCAACATTGATCTCGCGCCGACCTTCGCGGAACTCGCCGGCGCGAAAATTCCGGATTTTGTGGACGGTCGTTCGCTCGCGCCGCTGTTGAAAAATAATCCACCGACAACGAGTGCGTGGCGACAATGCTTTTTGATCGAGAATGGATTGTGGGATGCCCAAGCGCAAACGCGCGCGGCGCGCCAGATCGCGAACACGCCGCCCGAATTGCTCGAACCGCCGGACGCGGACGATGAAAATGACGATGCGACGCCGACCGCGCAAGCGCGTCAATTGGGTGTGCCGGCGTATCGCGGCATTCGCACGCGCGATTCCGTGTACATCGAGTACATCACCGGCGAAAAAGAATTGTACGATCTAACCAAGGATCCGTACCAATTGCAAAATCTCGCGGCGACCGCCGACAAAACTTTGCTCGCGCAACTCGCGGCGCGACTGACGCAAATGAAAACGTGCGTCAGCGCGAGTTGTCGCACGATTGAGAATGTGGCGATTGGGAAATAAAAAACCAGGAAGGTTCGTAAAGCGAACCTTCCTGGTTTTTATTTATCCCCACTCTGCCGCGATCGCTTCGCGAATTTCGTCGAGCGCGAGCATCGTCAAGCGGCGCATCCGCGTCGTCGGCGTGTGCCCGTCAAAAATCGCGGGCGTCGCGGCGTGGCGTTGCACCCACACGCGCCCGATGCGCGCGTGCGCCCCATCGTCCTCGACCATCGCGACCACGTTCAGATCAAAATTGATGTCGCCCTCTTTCCACGCCAGCGTCCAGCGCGCGCTATTGCGTTCGATCACGGGCGCGGCGGCGAGGCGTCCTTTGTTTTTCAAGCGGGTCTTGTTTACCTCTTTGAGCAAATCGGTAATCGCGTTTCCAAAATCGCGTTGAATCTCTTCGAGTTTTGCGTTGATGCGTAATTGCGCGGGATTCGGATTTGGCATCGTCAACTCCACGGTGAATCGTTGGTCGGATAAAAATATATGGGCGCGCGCTGGCGTCGCCGCGCGCGCGGGATGAATGGCAAAATCAAAATCACGCCGGCGACGAATCCGCCGATGTGCGCCCAAAACGCGATGCCGCCCAGCGCGGCTTGCGTGAGCGATCCAACACCGTAAAAAAATTGTTGCGCGAACCACCAACCGATCACGAGCAATGCCGGCAAACGCACGGTCCAAAATAAAATGAACAACGGCACCAGAATTTTGATCTGCGCGAGCGGATACAAAATCAAGTACGCACCCAGCACGCCGGCAATCGCGCCGCTCGCGCCGATGGAGGGAATCGTGCTTGCGCCGATCACCAATGTTTGCGCGAGCGCGGCAACCACGCCGCTCGCGAGATAAAACGCGAGATAAATGAAATGCCCCAACGCGTCCTCAATGTTATCGCCGAACACCCAGAGAAAAAGCATATTCCCGATGATGTGCGCCCAGCCGCCGTGTAAAAACTGGGACGTGAGCAAGGTCGCCCACACATCGAGCGACGTGTCGAATGGATTGGCGAGCAACAATAAAATATCGTGCGGAATCACGCCCCATTCGATCACGAAACGATCGAGCGCGCCCGGGCGCAATGTGAGTTCGTACAAAAACACAACAACGTTGATCGCGATCAGCGACCAGGTCACCGTTGGCAAATGTCGCGAGGGATTGTCATCCCCAATCGGAATCATTGCAATCCTTTATGCAGACTCGAAGAGTCTTTATTGTTGCGCGAGCGTCTGGCGCAAACGCGCGATCTCGGCGAGTAGTTCTTGTTCGCGTTGGCGCGTCTTTTCTTCATTCAGCTCGATACGTTCCGTCAAATCCATAATGACCTCGACGCCGGCGAGATTGACGCCTAACTCGCTCGTCAGGCGCGCGATTTTTCGCAAGCGTTCGATCTCGCGTTGCGAGTACAACCGGATTTTGCCGGAGGAGCGAATCGGTTTGAGCAAACCGGCGCGCTCGTAATAGCGCAACGTTTGCGGATGCATCTCGACCAAACGCGCCGCGACACTGATCACAAAAATCGGTTCATCGGAATCATGATATTCCATTTTCAACATCCGTTATTTTTTTCGCATCTGCGCGAGTTTCTGAACTAGTTCGCGTTCCGCGCCCGTAAGATTTTCCGGCAGAACGACGCGCACTTTGGCGAACAAATCACCGAACGCGCCGTCCTGGTTTAACTTGGGCATCCCTTGCCCGGTCAAGCGAAACGTTCTGCCCGATTGCGTTTCCGGCGGAACCTTGAGCAGAACTTTACCTTTGAGCGTCGGCACCTGGGTTTCGCCGCCGAGCAATGCGGTGTACAAATTGACCGGCGCGTCGCAGACGAGATCATCGCCCTGGCGTTCAAACGCGGGATGCGGTTCGATCTGCACGACCAAGTACAAATCGCCGGCGGATGCGCCGCTCGTGCCCGGCAATCCTTCGCCGGCGTACCGGATTTTCGAGCCGGTTTTCACGCCCGCCGGAATTTTGATCTCCAACCGGCGACCATCTTTTTGCACGAGGCGCGTCGCGCCGCGATACGCGTCCTCGAGTGAAATATCAATCGGCTGTTCGATGTCTTGCCCGCGCCGCGGGCGCGCTTGCGCGCGTGCGCCGCCAAATCCGCCGCCGAAAAAAGTGCGAAAGAAATCGGAAAAATCACCCGCGCCGCCGCCGCCGAATCCGCCAAAGAGATTGTCCACCTCTTCCTGGGACATTGAGCGATACTGCCCGCCGCCCCACTGAAACGGACCTTGCCCGCCGGCGTGTTGATACTGTTCGTACTGTTTCCAGTTCGCGCCGAGCGTGTCGTACTTTTTGCGCTTGTCCGCGTCGGACAGCACTTCGTACGCTTCGTTGATCTCTTTGAATTTTTCTTGCGCGGATTTGTCGTGCGGATTCACATCCGGGTGATGCTTGCGCGCGAGCCGCCGATATGCCGACTTGATCTCTTTTTCGCCGGCATTTTTGGCAACGCCTAAAATTTGGTAATAGTCCTTGTATTGCATTACCGACTACTCCCGCTGACTCGATTCATTGATGCCATTATATCACCTGCCAAAAAATATGTCAATATAAATAATAAATAAAGCATTACAAAGTTGATAATATTATTGTAAGATATATTGACAAACTAAAATCAGTATGATATAATCCCGACCGAAGAATCAATGAGGAGGTAAAGATGAGCAGTTTAATTCGCTGGGAACCACTGCGCGATTTCGTTTCCCTGCGCGATGCGATGGATCGGCTTTTTGAAGAATCATTCACCGCGCCGCCGCGCGGATGGATCGCGCCGTTGAGCGCGGCGGAACTCGCCATGGATTTGTACGAAACGCCGGAGGATGTCACGATCAAAGCCGCCCTGCCCGGCATCAAGCCAGAGGACGTGGAAATTACGATCACCGGCAACACCCTGCATCTGCGCGGCGAATCGAAAGAAGAAAACGAAATCAAGGACAAGAATTATCTCCGCCGCGAACGCCGGTACGGATCGTTCGAACGCACCATCGCGTTGCCCGGCGGATTGCAAGCGGACAAAGCCGAAGCCACGTTTGAAAATGGCGTGCTGACTCTGCGCGTGCCCAAGAGCGAACAAACCAAAACGAAAACGATTAAAGTCAAAACCAAGTAGGGCAAACGCTTTGCGTAAATTTGCCGCACAATCACCGGAGGATAAAATGAGTATCACCCGTTGGGAACCGTTCAAAGAAATGTTGACCTTGCGCCAGGCGATGGATCGGCTGTTTGAAGACTCGTTCGTGCGCCCGGCGCGTTATTGGAACGAAGCCGGCGCATCGTTGCCGCTCGATGTCTCCACAACCAAAGACGCGATCATCATTCGCGCGTTCGTGCCGGGCGTCAAACCGGACGATGTTGAGATCACGGTCGAAGGCACCACGGTAACAATTCGCGGCGAGACCAAAGCGCCGCAAGAGGAGGTCACGTATCTTTTGCAAGAGCAACGCTATGGCGCGTTCGCGCGCTCGCTTGATCTCGCGATTCCGACGCAAGCCGACAAAGCCGAAGCGTCGTTTGAAAACGGTGTGCTGACCTTGACGATTCCCAAAGCCGAAGAGATCAAACCCAAAGTGATCAAAGTCAAGAGCGTGTAACGATTGTCTGTCATTGCGAGCGATGTTTGCGAAGCAATCTCCACTTGGTGCGCGGCGATTGCTTCGCTTCGCTCGCAATGACATTACGTTGAAAAAATAAAACCGCGACCAGGTTGGTCGCGGTTTTATTTTTTTGCGTCCGCGTCAATTGTTGAAATCAAAAGTGTAATCGGCGAACGACATTGGCTTGGGCGTTGGTGTTACGACCGGCGTCGGGATGAGCGTTGGCACTTCAATCGTTGGAATGTTCGGGCGCGGCGGCGGCGGCGGCGCAAAGATCAGCACCGTGCCGATCACCATACTCAACACCACCAATCCGTTAATGCTCATCAACACATACCAGCGCCAATCGCGCTTTTGCTGTTTGGGTGTAGCTCGTCTTGGCATTACTCTCCTCCAGATTTTTGCGCGGGGATTATACCACAGTCTCGCGTGAAGACAAACTAGATGGTGGAAGTTGGAGGTTGGAAGTTAGATGTTGGACAAACGCGTCCAATCTCCAATTTCCAATCTCCAATTTCCAATTTCCAATTTCCAATTTCCCAACTCTTGATGTAGAATACCGACGAGGTGAAAATGAACATTTTGGAAACCGCGCCGATTTCGATTGTGCGGCGCAATCACGGGATTGAACACGCGACGGTTCACATTCTCACCGCGCGCGATCCCAGTTTACACTTGATTGGCAAAGCCGATACGACCGGCTTTAACATTTACGGACAAGTGGAGCGCGCGGAATTGATCGACGCGGCACAACAAGCGCTCGCGCGTTTGCAAGCCGGCGAAGCCGCGCTCGCCGTGCATCCGCGTTGCGGCACAAACCTGGTCGTCGCCGGGTTGCTCACCGCGCTCGCGGCGATTCTCGCGCTCGGACGCAAACCCAGCATCAAAAAATTGCCGGACGTGATTCTCGCGACGACGTTCGCCGCGTTCATCGCGCAACCGCTCGGCTTGGCTCTGCAAACACACGTTACAACTTCGCCTGATGCGATGGGCGCGCGCATCACCGGCATTCGCGAACAATTCTTCGGACAACTGCAGGTTCAGCACGTTGATATTGAGTGGGAGTAAAGATCGAAAAAAATTTACTTACATCGTCCGGCGATTGCCGGTTTCTCAAACGCCTCGCGCAATTAGATGCGCGAGGCGTTTTGTGTTTGATAACAACTAAAATTCACGCTCAGATTGACGACGAATTACCCCACCAACTCCCTCACCACCTCGTTCACCGTCTTGCCATCCGCGCGCCCTTTTAATTTCATCGCGGATTCTTTCATCACTTTGGGAAATTCTTTCACGCCAAGCGCGGCAATGATCGCTTCGACCTCGCGTTTGATTTCGTCGCGCGATAATTGCTTGGGCATATACACTTCGAGCACCGCAATTTCCGCCTGCTCTTGCGCGGCGAGTTCCGGGCGATTTGCTTTTTGATACAACTCGATTGATTCGCGGCGTTGCTTGATTTGCTTTTCGACGATCCCGATCAAATCACTTTCGGTGATTGGTTTGCCCGCGTCTTTCGATCCTGGTTCGGTGCGCGCGAGTTCGTAATTCGCGAGCGCGGCTTTTAACATTCGAATCGCGCTGACGCGCGTTTCATCTTTTGCTTTCATCGCAGTTTTCAAATCGTCGTTCAATTGATCTTTGAGTCCCACTGGATTTGCTCCTCGACAAGTGTGGGGCAAATTTAGAAATTTGCCCTACGTTGCCGGCATTGTAACGCAGAGCATCGCGCAAGTCAAACACTTTACTCGACCTGGTCAATCACCGCGAGAAAAATTTCGACGATGCGCGGATCGAACTGCGTGCCCGCGCATCGGCTGATCTCGGCGATTGCCTCCGCGCGCGACCGCCCGCGCCGATAGACGCGATCATCCGTGATCGCGCTGAACGCGTCCACGACCGCGAGGATGCGCGCGCCGAGCGGAATCGCTTCGCCGGCAAGACCGTCGGGATACCCAGTGCCGTCAAATTTTTCTTGATGATGCCGGACAATCGGCGCGACGCGTTGCAAACGTTGAACCGGCTGAATGATCTCCGCGCCGACAACCGGATGCTTTTTCATCTCCGCCCATTCAAGCGGATCGAGCGGACCGGGCTTGCGAAGAATCGCGTCCGGCACGCCGATCTTGCCGATGTCGTGCAAGCGCGCCGCGAAACGTAAAGTCTCTTCATCCTCGCGCGACAAACCCATCGCGCG
The DNA here is from genome assembly GCA_016223105.1 of Chloroflexota bacterium. Classification (GTDB taxonomy): domain Bacteria; phylum Chloroflexota; class Anaerolineae; order UBA4142; family UBA4142; genus JACRPR01. The sequence goes on from JACRPR010000042.1 coordinate 13,343, forward strand.
CGCAACTGCGATCGCCATCTGGGCAAGGTCTTGGCTGTGATCGCTCGTGTACGAATCGCGCGCGTCCATCGTCTTCGCCAGCGCCAGCACGGTCTCGACGTACGCTTCTTCGAGCGCCTCGTGCAAGTGCGTGCGTTGAATCGCGCTCCCGGCAATTTCCGCGAGCGTCGTTAGCAAGCGCGCTTCGGCATCCGTTAGTTCGCGCGGCAGAGCCACGGCGACAAACATCACCCCGACGATTTCGCGCGCGGCGCGAATCGGGACGCACGCGCCGCCCCACCCCGGCAAAATTTCGTGCCGCACGGATGCGCGCGCGTGCGGATCGCTCGCAAATTCGCGCGCGCGATAGATTTCACCGGTCAGCACCACTTTCCCGGCGACGCCTTCGCCGGGCGGAACCGGCGTTTTCGTCATTCGATCGATCCAGCCGCGCGCGACGGCGTGGCGCAATTCGCCATTCATTTGATCGCGTAACCAGATTACGCCCGCGTCCGTGCCGAGAACCGCCAGCGTTTCATCTAACAAGCGCGGCAACATTTCGTCGAGCGTCTGCGCCGCGCGCAATGCCGTTGAAATTCGATTTACTGATTCGAGTTCATTCAAGCGTTGACGCGTCTCGGCAAACAAGCGCGCATTCTCCAGCGCGACCGCGGCTTGACTCGCGAGCGTCGTCAAGAGCCGCTCGTCGTGCTCGCTGAACGCGTTCGCCAAACGACTTTCTACATTGATCGAACCAATCACGCGCCCACTCGCAAGAAGCGGCACACACAACTCGGATTGAATTGCCGAGTTGCCCACAATATAGCGCGGGTCGCGCTGGACATCGCCCACGCGAATCGGTTTGCCATGCAACGCGACCCAGCCGCTGATGCCTTCGCCTGGGCGCACGACGAGCGCGCGGACGCGCGCGAGTTCGGCTTGAAATTCTTGCGGAGACAACCCCATTTGACTGTGCGCGAGCAACTGTAGCTGTCGTCCCGATTCGGCAACGATCCAAACCGAGGTCCGTTCGTACGGCATCCATTGTTCGAGCGTCTCGATGATCCGCTGTCCAACTTGGGCGGGTTCATTCAGTTGACTGAAGATGAGACTGGATTGTTGAAGCGTCGCTAATTCCGTGAACCGTTGGCGCGTCTCCGCAAACAAGCGCGCGTTCTGAATCGCGATCGCAGTTTGCCCTGCCAGCGTCATGAGAAATCCGATTTCCTCTTGCGTAAATTCGCGGCGCACGCGCGTCGAGACACTCAGCACGCCGATCACCCGGTCGTCCACACTCAACGGCACACCCAGGAACGATGTGATGTTTTCGATTTGGGATGAAGCCAGGTCAAGCCAACGCGCATCCTGGGTTACATCAGGAATCGCGAGCGGCTTGCTGTGCGTGGCGACCCAGCCCGCCGCGCCTTCGCCGACGCGCAGAGTGAAATCGTGCCACGCCGGCGCAGATTGGACGCCGAGACGCGCGGCTTCGCGCAAGGTCGCGCCGGTCGCATCGAGCAGGAGCACATTCGCGACGTCGGCGCGCAGTTGATCGCGCGTGTGGCGCAGGACGAGATTCAATCGTTCGGTCAATTCGAGCGTGGAGGTGATCGCAAGATCAATTTCATGCAAAGCGGCAAGCCGCGCGAGCCGTTGTTGCGATTGGGCAAGCAGGCGCGTATTATGCACTGCGCTCGCGGCATGCCCGGCGAAGAGCGTCAAAATACGCACGTCGGATTCGTTGAAGGTGCGCGTTGACCCAGTGATCTCAATGAGGTTCAGCGTTCCAATCAGCAAGCCGTTGTAAAGCATCGGCACGGCGACGCCGGCGGAAAAGGGAATGTCCGTGTATTTTGACGAGCGATGTTCCCAGGTCGCATAGTCCTCCACAAGGACGGGCTCGCGCGTCCGCGCGACAACGCCCGCCATTCCTTCGCCGATTGCTAATCGCGTGCCCACCCCCATTTCGATCCCGCGCGACGCGACGATTTCCAAATCGTCCCGTGCATTGGCATACAGACAGATCGTTCCGTTGGAAGCCGCCAGCAATGCCGTGGCGCGTTCGATAATCATCTGCAATAAAGTTGGCACGTCTTGCTGAGCGGCGAGATCGCGCGTAATGTCGTACAGCGCGGCAAATTCATTCGCGCGGCGGCGTAATTCTCCTTCGGCGTGTTGGCGTTCGGTCACATCGCGGATAATCGCCGTGAAAAAAATTTTGCCGCCGACTTGAATCTGCGAGATCGCGACCTCGATCGGAAATTCAGCTCCATCCGCGCGCAAGCCGGTGAGAATGCCGAGATTTCCTATCGCGCGTTTGGTGCGTTGCGCGGCGCCAAAGCCGTCCACATGCTCGCGATGCCCGGCGCGAAATCGTTCGGGCATTAGGCGATGCAAGGGTTGACCGATGGCAACGGTCGCGGAGCATCGAAACATTCGCTCGGCGGCGGCGTTAAACCGGGTGATGCGCTGATCGTCGTCAATGGTGATGATCGCATCCATTGCCGAATCAATAATGCCGGCAAGTTGCGCTTCGCTTTCGGACAGCGCTTTCTCGACCACCCTGCGCGCGGTAACATCCTCGACAACGGCTTGCCAGCCCGGTTTGCCTTTGAATTGAAGGGGGATCAAGGTCAAAAGCGCGTCGTACGGCGTTCCGTCTTTGCGTTTGAATTTCACCGGATACTGGTCCAAACGCCCCTGGTTTCGGACGAGCGTCAAGACCTGGTTTCTTTGCGCGGGATCAAAATAAAGTTGCGCGACGTTTCCGAGCGCCAGCATATCCGCGCGGGTGTAACCGCCGGGGCGCAAAATCGCGTCATTGAAAGTGAGCAAGTTTCCGTTCAAGTCAGCCACGCCCAGTCCAACCGGCGTCGTTTCAAATAGGGTCTGGTATTGTTCCGCGCTCTCGCGGCGCGCCTGCTCGGCTTGCTTGCGCTCGGTCACATCGCGAAAAATTCCTTGAATGAATTGCTTGTCCCCGATCCGGAAAACGCTCGCGCTAATCTCCACCGGGATTCTGCGACCATCCCTGTGACAGACGTAGAGTTCTTCCGTACTGACTCCCCCGGTCTGAATGTACGTGTTGAAAATCGCGCGATAGCGTTCGGCTTCTTCCGGCGGGTGAAGTTGGGTTTGATGCATGCCAACGATTTTTTCGATGGGCAATCCCAGCAAAGCTTCGGCGCGTTGGTTCGCATCGAGGAGCAGACCAGTTTCCGTATCCGCAATGAAGATGGCGTCGTTTGCGGATTGGATCATTTTGCGATAGAGGGTTTCGAATTCGTGTCCGGGGAATTCACTCTTCGGCGCGCGCGATGACGCGCCAACCGGCGCATTTTTTTTTCGATTCTGCGGACGCGCCGTTTTGCGCGCGGGCTTGTGAGAAGAATTCATGATCATCCAAACTTGATGCCAATCGCGGAGAAAAATCGCGGCATCCAAAAATTCGGGGTAGTTACTTTCTTAGGACTTTCGCTCCGGTGTCATTCTGAGCGGTTTTTGCGAAGAATCTCACTGGTCGAGCCGAGACGCTTTGCGTTCACTCCGTTCAGAATGACAAGCGAAAGTCCTGTTTCTATAAGAGGGATGCGCGGATAGAGAAAAATACATCACTGACGATCCCGATCACGCGCTTAAAAAAAGACGCCTTCACGCGGGATGAACTCCGCGCGAAGGCGTCCGCAATTTAAACTAAAGACGGTCGGTTAATGACTGCCGCAACCACAACCGCCGCCGCCGCCCGCGTGCGCGTGTCCGCCTTCTTCCGCGTTAAACGACTGACCGCACGAGCAGGTGCTGACCGCGTTCGGATTTTCGATGCGGAATCCGCCGCCCATCAAACTGTCCACGTAATCCACGCTCGCGCCTTCGAGGTACATCGCGCTCGACGCGTCGAGATACACGCGCACACCGTTCGACTCGAAAACAAAATCGCCTTCTTCGGTCGAATTCTCAAACGCCATTCCGTATTGAAAACCGGAACAACCGCCGCCCGCGACAAAGACGCGCAAACCATAGTTCGCCAAATTCTTTTCCGCGAGCAGTTTCGTCACCTTGTCCGCCGCGAGCGGCGTAACCACAACCATCGGATTTGTGGTTTCAGTTTCCGGCAAAGTAATCACCGGGGTCGTCATCGTGTTCATTTGTTTTTCTCCTCTCAAAATTTTTTGATTATTTCACGCGACACGCGTCGCGATCAATTAGCCACCGATTTGCGACATCACGCGCGATCCTGCGATCACGTTTTGCGCGAGTCCGTGTCCCCACGGTTTGTTCGTTACGCCGCGCGCGATCAACGCGCGCAGATCATCGTCCGACGCGCCCGCGCGTAACGGCGTGAGCAAATCTACTTCGTCATCGCGCAGTAAACACAAACGTAAATGCCCATCCGCGCTCAATCTCATTCGATCACAGCCCGCGCAAAATGGATCCGTGACCGAACTGATGAATCCAATCGTGCCGCGTCCGCCGCGCAAGCGATACGGTCGCGCGGGATTGTGTCCGTCCCAGTCAATCGGTTCGAGCGCGCCGAACGCGCTTTCGATTCGCAATTTCATTTCCGCGACCGGGACGACCGCATCCATTTGAAAATCGGCGATGCTTCCGAGCGGCATCAATTCGATAAAGCGCATATCCCACGCGTGATCGAGTGTGAGCCGCGCGAGATCAACAATGTCGTCTTCGTTGTAATTCCGCACGACGACCGAGTTGAGTTTGAGCGGTTCCAAGCCCGCGCGTTCCGCCGCGAGAATTCCGCGCCACACTTGATCGAGTTTGCCCAGGCGCGTAATCTTGTGAAAGCGTTCCGCGTCGAGCGTGTCAATGCTGATGTTGACGCGCTTCAATCCGACGCGCGCGAGCGGCTCGGCAAGTTTTTCCAACTTGAGCGCGTTCGTCGTCATCGCGATTTCCTTGATCCCAGGAATCGCCGCGATGCCGGCGATGATGTTGATCAGATTCGGGCGCACGGTCGGCTCGCCGCCGGTCAAGCGCACGCGATCAAAACCAACGTCCACCGCGAGGCGCACGAGCCGGATCAATTCATCATCTTGTAAAAGATGCGCGTGCGGCGCGAACTGAATGTCCGCCGGCATACAATAGACGCACCGAAAATTGCAACGGTCGGTGAGCGAAATTCGCAAATAGTGAATGTTGCGCCCGTATGAATCGTTCATTTCGACCTGGCAATCGCAAAGGTGCAACCGCACTCGTCGCTCGCCGCGCAGGTGTTCATTTTGATCGGCGCATCCAACAACGCGCCGATCATCGCGTTATCCATTTCGCACACCTGGCGATGTTCGCGCGCGACCTGGCGGTACGGACAATTGCACACGCGCAAAACAAATTCGCGATTTGATTTTTCCCAGCGCGCCATATACCCGCGCGCGGATAAAAATTCCGCCGCGCGCGCGACGCGCGCTTCCAGCCCTGCCCCACGCCGGAGCGGCGGCGCGGTTTCGGCAGTGCGGCGTCCCACGCGTCGCAAGATCGTGCGCGCGCCCACCTTCCGCGAGCGCGTACCGCAGTTGCGGTCGTCCGACGACGCCGCGCCGATCGGCATCCTGAAGCGCGACCAATCCTTCATCGAGCAGTAAGCCCAAGTGATAGCGCACCGCCATTTTGGAATGGCGCGCCGCACGCGCGAGCGCATCGAGCGAGAGCGCGCCGCGTTCGTTGAGCGATTCGAGAATCGTTTGCCGCACGTCTGTCATCATCAATTCCTTGCGCGAGATTATAGCATACGATTTGCGCCCTTGTCAATAAGTGTAAAAAATTTTTTATTTATTCTGTGCGGCAGACCCAAAGGGTTTTTGGAAACCCTTTGGGTCTCGAACGCTCATTTGTCGCGAACAGGTCTTTACGCTATAATCGGCGCAATCAATCGCAGTGGAGCAACGATGAAAGAAATTGGCGCGCTCGCGACGATCTTTGACGAACACGGCAGAGTGCTACTCGTGCGGCAGACGTACGATAACTCGAAATGGGCTTTTCCCGGCGGACACGTCGAGCCGGGCGAAACGCCGTGGACAGCGGCAGTGCGCGAAGCGAAAGAAGAAACCGGCTTGGACGTTGAAATCGTGCGGCTCGTCAGTGTCTATTTTTTTTCGGACCGCGACACCATCGGCTTTCAATTTCTGTGCCGCGCGGTCGGCGGACACTTGCGCGTGGATGGAACCGAAATCTCGCACGCCGAGTATTTCGACCCGGCAAACCTGCCGACGCCAATGACCCAGCCCGCGCGCCAACGTCTCGCCGACGCGCTGGCAAATTGCGCGCAGACGATTATGCGCGAGTACGATCGCGTCGAGATCATTTATGCTTGATGAACAATCTGCGGGCGCCGTCGTGTTTTATCGCGGTGAAAAAACTGAATATCTTTTATTGCTCGCGACGTATTGGGGGTTTCCCAAAGGGTTGATCGAACCCGGTGAAGATGAACCCACCGCGGCACTGCGCGAAATTCGCGAAGAGACCGGGTTGGAAGTTGACCTCCTGAATGGTTTTCGCACGGTGGATGCGTACTGGTATCGGCGCGGTCAGCAACGCATCCAAAAACACGCGATCTATTTTGTCGCGCAGGCGCGCACGCGCGACGCGCACATTTCGCACGAACACGAAAAGATCGGTTGGTTCGAATACAACGCGGCGATGGCGAATCTCGATTTTGTAAATTTGCGCGAGACGTTACGCAAGGCGAATGAGTTTTTGTTGAAGCGTAAAGTGTAAAACGTAATGCGTGATGCGTATTGCGTATTGCGTATGTGAGGTGTGATGAAAATTCTCGCAATAGATGTCGGCACCGGCACACAGGATATTTTGCTGTTCGACACGACGACCGACGTGGAAAATTGTTTGCAAATGATTATGCCTTCGCCGACCGCGTTGGTCGCGCAGAAAATTCGCGCGGCAACCGCGCGCAGGGAAGACATTGTGTTGACCGGCGCGATTATGGGCGGCGGTCCTTCGGCGTGGGCGACCGATGATCATTTGCGCGCGGGGCACCGCGTCTTTGCGACGCCAAGCGCGGCGAAAAGTTTCAACGACGAATTGGCGGAGGTCGAAAAAACCGGAATCAAAATCGTGAGCGAGGACGAAGCCGCGCGATTACGCGACGCGTGCCGCATCGAAATGCGCGATGTTGATCTCGACGCGATCCGCCGCGCGTTCGATGCGTTCGGCGTTGATTTGCAATTCGACGCGCTCGCGGTCGCGGTGTTCGATCACGGCAACGCGCCGCCGGGCTACAGCGACCGGCTGTTTCGTTGATTTCATCGCCGAGCGGCTCAAACAATTCAACAGCCCGGCGGCGTTCGCGTTTATGCGTGATCAAATTCCGCCGCGCTTGACGCGGATGCAAGCCGTCGCGAACTCGACACGCGTGGATGCGCCAATGTTGGTGATGGACACCGCGCCCGCGGCGGTGCTGGGCGCGCTCGAAGATGAACGCGTGCGCGCGCATCGCACGCTGATTGTCGCGAACATTGGCAACTTTCACACGCTCGCGTTTCGCTATCGCGACGGCGCAATCACCGGCGTTTTTGAACATCACACCGGCGAACTCAAACCGGCGCAACTCGAAAATTTCATCGAACAACTCGCAGATGGCACGCTCACGCACGACGCGATTTTCAATTCGAACGGACACGGCGCGTTGATGCTCAATCACCAATCTGACCAACTCAATTTCTTTGCGATTGTCGGACCGCGCCGCAACATTCTCGCGCGCTCGCGTTTGCATCCGTACCTCGCGACGCCGTTCGGCGATATGATGCTCGCCGGGTGTTTCGGCTTGGCGCGCGCGTACGCGTTGCTCAATCCAAATGTCGCGGACGAAATCACTCGCGCGTTGGACAAGGGGCGCGAAATCGCGTAGGAGAATTTCAGATTTCAGATTTCAAATGTAACTACTTACAAATCAGAAATGCAAATCACGCTTGATCTCTCGCCCATCGTTCATCGCAAAGCCGGTCTCGGTCGCTATGCCGCCGCGCTCGCGGAACAATTGGTTACACAAGACAAAATAAACGCGTACACCGCGTTTGCGTATGGACGCTTTGATGACGCGATGCTCGCGCCCGCGTTGCGCGCCCTGCCGCGCGCGACGATTCCGCTCGACGCGCGTCCGTACCGCTTGAGCGCGTGGCTCGCGCACGCGCTCAATGTGCCGATGGATCGCGCGTTTCCGCGCGCCGATCTGTTTCACGCGACCGAACATCTCTTGCCGCGTTTCAAAAATACCAAAACGGTTTTTACTCTGCACGATTTGATTTTTCAATTTTTCCCGGCATATCACTTGCCGCTCAACAAGTGGTTTCTGACGAACGCGATGCCGCATTTTCTCAAACGCGCCGACGCGATCATCGCGGTTTCGGAATGGACGAAACGCGATGCGATCCGTTTGTACAATCTGCCGCCGGAAAAAATCACCGTGATTTACGAAGCCGCCGATCCCGCGCTCAAACCGGTGAACGATCCCGGCATTATCGCGAACGCGCGCGCGCGATATGCAAACAATCAACCGTTTGTATTTTTCGTCAGCACCATCGAGCCGCGCAAAAATATCCGCGCGCTCGTGGATGCGCTGAAAATTTTACGCGCGCGCGGATTTCCACAGCGTTTGTTGATCGCGGGACGCAAGGGCTGGCTCTACCAACCGACGTTCGATCACGTCAAGCAAACCGGAATGGAAGACCTGGTTTCGTTTCTCGATTTCGTTCCCGATGTGGATTTGCGCGCGCTGTACGCCGCGTGCGACGCGTTCGTGTTTCCATCGCTGTACGAAGGATTCGGTTTGCCGTCGCTCGAAGCATTGTCCTGCGGCGCGCCGGTCGTTTGCGCGAACAACTCGTCGCTCCCGGAAGTCGTCGGCGACGCGGCGGTGCTGATCGATCCGCACGATCCCGGTGACATTGCGCGCGCGGTCGAACGCGTGATCACGGATCGCGCGTGGCGCGCTGAATTACGCACGCGCGGATTCGCGCAAGCCGCAAAATTTTCCTGGGAACGCGCGGCGCGCGAAACGCTGGCGGTTTACGATCAAGTAAATTCAAGACGCGGCGACGCGGCGACACGGTGACACGGCGAAGATTTTCTTCTCCGCGTCTCCGCATCGCCGTGTCCCCGCGTCGCCGTGTCAAAAATGTTTGCGCTTGACGGTCGTTACATTCAAGATCATTTTCCCGGCATCGGACGGTACACGTTCAACCTGATTGACGCGCTCGCGCGCATCGCGCCGGACGAACGTTTTGTCGTTCTGCACAATCCCGCGCTCAAGAACACGCGCTATAACAGCGCGTCGCTCGCGCGCCATTCCAACCTCGAACTGCGCCGCGTGGATGCGCCAACTTTTTCTTTGCGTGAGCAAATCGAATTACGTTTTACGCATTACGCATTACTTCATTCTCCGTACATCATCAAACCCTATTTCCCGCGCATCCCGTCCATCGTTACAATTTTCGATTTGATCCCGATTCACTTTCCAAACGATCTGCCGAACGCGCGCGCGCGATTATTTTATCGTCTCGCGCTTACGCTCGCGATTCGCACGGCGACGCATATTCTCACCGCGTCCATTTCGACGCGCGAAGATTTGGTAACGCGATTGGGTGTCGCGCGCGCCAAGATCAGCGTAACGCCGCTCGCCGCGGATGCGCGCTTTGCGCCGCAAGCGCAAAATGAGATCGCGCGCGTGCGCGAAAAATATCATTTGCCCGCGCGATTTATTTTGACGGTCGGCATCAACAAGCCGCACAAAAATCATGCGGCGTTGCAATCCGCGATTTCTAAATCGCAAAGCGCAATTCCATTGGTGATTGCGGGCGCATGGGATGCGCGATACGCAGAGTTGCAATCTCCAATCTCTAATCTCCAGTCTTGGGTTATGCTCATCCCCGATATTGCCGACGCCGATCTGCCCGCGCTTTACGCCGCGTGTGAGCTGTTCGTGTTTCCGTCGCTCTACGAAGGATTTGGTTTGCCGCCGCTCGAAGCAATGGCGTGCGGCGCGCCGGTAATTTGTTCGAACGCGTCGTCGTTGCCGGAAGTGGTCGGCGATGCCGCGCTAATGTTCGATCCGCGCGATGTGGACACGCTGACCGCGCAGATCACGCGCGCGTTGAACGATTCCGCGTTGCGCGACGAACTGCGCGCGAAATCACATGCACGCGCCGCGCAATTTTCCTGGGAACGGTGCGCGCGCGAAACACTCAACGTCTATCGTCACGTTTCACGCACCACGAATCACGAATGAACATTTTGCACATCTACAAAGATTATTTCCCCGTCGTCGGCGGAATGGAAAATCACATCAAACTGCTCGCCGAAGCGCAAGCCGCGCGCGGACATAATGTATCGGTTTTAGTAACGAGCCACGATCATCGCACCCACATCGAAACCGTGAACGGCGTGCGCGTGATTTTCGCGGCGCGCCTCGCGACGATTTCCTCCGCGCCGATCAGCATCGCCTTGCCGCAACTACTCGCGCGCGAACGTCCCGACATCGCGCATTTGCATTTTCCGTATCCGCTCGGTGAAGCCGCGCAATTTTTTTTCGGACACGCGCGCAAGGTGGTCATTACGTATCAAAGCGACATTGTGCGCCAAAAATATCTGCGCGTGCTGTACGCGCCGTTGATGCGCCGCGTCCTCGCGCGCGCCGATCACATCATCGCGTCGAGTCCAAATTATATTCGCACATCGCCAACCTTGCGCGCGTTCGAATCGAAATGCGTGGTCGTCCCACTCGGCATTGATCCAACCCCATTTGAGAATCCTTTGTCTCGATCAGAATCGCACGCATCACGCATCACGCATCATGCATCACTCCTCTTCGTCGGTCATCTGCGTTACTACAAAGGCGTCAACTATTTGATTGAGGCGATGCGCGAATTGCCGACCGCGCGCTTGACGATTGTCGGATCGGGAATGATGGAACGCGCGTGGAAAAATCTCGCGCGCGATTTAGGAATCGAGTCGCGCATCGTGTTTGTGGGTGAAGTGCCGGACGCGCAATTGCCGGATGATTACGCGGCGTGCGATATTTTTGTTTTGCCTTCGTCTGAAAA
>JACRPR010000043.1 GCA_016223105.1 Chloroflexota bacterium
ATTTGGTCCAGCATTTTCGGCGCGTTGCATTTGCCGCAAGGCGCGCTCGGAATGATTGTCGCCGGCGCGCTCGGTTTGCTGTTTTCGATTTTGTTCCTCGCGCGCACCAGCATCGTCGTGCCCTTCGCCGCGCATTATGTCATCAATTTACTGCAACTTGTCTGGGCATCCCAGGACAAGACCTGGTTGGAGCCGTATGAAAAAAACTCGCGCCGTGATTCTTGATCTCGACGGGTTGATTGTGGACAGCGAGCCACTGCATCAACGCGCGTTCAGCGATTTTCTCGCGCGCCAAAATATTCAGCACCAATTCACCGTCGCCGAGTACGGCAAATCCTTTGTCGGAATTCCGGTGATCGAAAACGCGCGCTGGTTGATCGAGCGATTCAATTTGCGGATGCAAGTGCGCGATGTGATCGCGGCGCGCGAAGCGATCTACGAAGCGCTGATCGCCGATCCCGCGAACTTGGTCGCGATGCCGGGCGTTTTCGATCTGCTCGATCAACTCGCCGCGCGGAATGTGCCGCTCGCAGTTGCATCCGGCTCGCCGCGTAACCAGGTCATCGCGATTCTGAACGGCTTGGGCATCACGCCGCGTTTGCGCGCGATTGTCGCGGGTGATGATGTGCCGCGCACCAAACCCGCGCCCGATGTGTATTTGCGCGCGGCAAAACAAATCGGCATCGCGCCAGCGGAATGTGTCGCGGTCGAAGACAGCGCAACCGGCGTTACCGCCGCAAAATCCGCCGGGATGCGCGCGATCGCCGTGCCGAATCAGTACACCGCGCATCAAGACTTGTCGCACGCGGACGCGCGCGTAGATCAATTGACCCAAGTGCTTGAACTTTTGTAACATAATTTTCCCCCTGTAACCTTTCGCGATCTCCCTCGTAAGTGTTTGTAGAGGAAACGTTGGAAGATCAATTGCTTGCGGCTCAAGTCCAGCGCGGCGATCACGCCGCGTTTGCCCAACTGGTCGAACGTTATCAAACGCCGGTCTATAATCTGGCGTATCGTATGTTGGGCAATCCGAATGATGCCGAAGACGCGGCGCAAGAAACTTTTTTACGCGCGTACGCGCAAATCAAAAGTTATCGCGTCGGCGAAAAATTCGCGACCTGGTTGCTCTCGATTGGCGCGCACTATTGCATTGATCGTCTGCGTCGCCGCCGCAAGTTTCAGTGGTTCTCGCTCGACGAGGACGCGTGGCGCGAAACGTTGCCGAGCGACGCGCCGCAACCGGAAGATGAACTGTTCCGGCGCGAGGACGAACGCGCGGTGGCGGAACTGCTCGAGCATCTGCCGCCCGCGAGTCGCGCCGCAGTGATCTTGCGCTACTGGCACGATCAATCCATCGAAGAGATCGCGCGCACGACCGGCGATTCGACGAGCGCGGTGAAAGTAAAACTACACCGCGCGCGCAATGCGCTTGCGCGCGAACTGACAACGCTGAACGCGCCAATGCTCCGCGCTGTTGGAGGTGAACGATGATGAACTCGCACAAGACGATGATCGCGCCGCAACCCGGTTTCACCGCGCGCGTGATGACGCGGCTCGCGGAACGCGAACGCGCGCGCCAACGCCGTCGCGCGTGGATCGGTGCGTTGATTCTGATCGCGGTCGCGCTCTCGCTGATCGCGTTCATCGTGATCACACTCGCGACCTGGATCACCGCAATCATCGCAGAACCAGGCGTGATCGCATCGGTCATTACCGCGCTCGCGCCGATCATTGATCGTGCGCGCGGGTTGATCGAGGTGTTGTGGATCGCACTCGCCGCCATCGCGCGCGGCACCAACAATCTCGCGCCGATTGCATTCGCGCTGAGCGTGTTGATGCTGACAATGCTGTGGACGCGCATCGTGTTTGGTCCCTTCCAACGACTTTCCTCTCAACGTGTGGCTTGATCGTGGCGCGGGCATTCCTGCCCGCAATGGCGGCTTGAAAAGCCGCGCCACGAAAAACAATGTGGGAGGTTCAAAAATGAAACGCATGTCTGGAATTTTGATCGCGCTGGTTTTGCTCGCGCTCGCGGCGACGCCCGTGTTCGCGCAAGACGCGCGTATCGGTGATCGCATTTGCACCGGCGGCACGACCGTGATTCAATCGAACGATGTGGTGGACAATGTGGTTTTGTTTGGATGCGGCGCGCGCATTTCGAGCAGTGCAAAAGTTCAAGGCGATGTTGTCGCGTTCGGCGGCGATGTTGTCATTGAACCGAACGTAGCCGTTGGCGGAAATGTCGTGCTGTTCGGCGGCAACCTGGATATCGCCGGGCAGATCGGTGAAGATATTGTTCTGTTTGGCGGTAACGCGATCCTTCAATCTACTGCGATCGTGGATGGCTCGGTCATCGCGATTGGCGGGACTGTGGATCGCAAAGAAGGCGCGGTTGTGCGCGGCACGCAAAGCATTTCGCGCGGACGCTCGAATGGCACAATCACTCCGCCAACTCCGCCGCGACCGCCGGTTGTGCGCGTGATCCCCAATCGCAATTGGTTCGATTATGCGATCGAGTTTGTGTTCGATCTGGTGCGCGGGGTGGTGATCGCGATTGCGCTCGCCGCGCTCGGTGCACTGACCGTTTCGATTTGGCCCCAGCAAATCGAGCAGGTGAACGCGACCGCGCAATCTCACGCACTGCCCAGCTTGGGCGTGGGCTGTCTGACGCAAGTGGTTGGCGTAACGCTGATCCTTTTGTTGACGATCATCATTTGCGGAATCCCGATTGCGCTCATCGTTGCGCTCGCGCTGATGTTGGCGTGGCTCGTCGGTTGGATCGCGCTGGGACGCCTCGCCGGTGAAAAAGTTTTGCGCGCGCTCAAGCGACAAGAGTTCGTCCCAGTGATCGCGGTTGTGGTCGGCGTGTTCCTTCTCGCGTTAATTGGCGTCGTGCCGGTGATCGGCTGGTTCATCGCGTTGCTCGTGAGTACGCTCGGCATCGGCGCGGTCGTGCTAACGCGATTCGGGACACGCGCGTATCCGCCGCCTCTCGCGCCCGTGCCGGTCGAGCCGAGTGTGCCGGCGTCCGGTGAAACGAAAACTGAAGCATAACCCCAAGACCCGAAGGGTGTTCAGACACCCTTCGGGTCGCTCAATTGTGTGGTAAAATGTTGGCAGGTTGTGGATTCGACGCTTTAGCGGGTTGCTTGTCCGGGCGAACCACCGCGTAAACGCGCGACTCCATTTTTCAGGTCAAGATGAATAATCTTCTCGAACGACAACAACAACTTGGTGCGCGATTTTTTGAACGCGAGGGCGTGATGCTCGCGCGCGATTTTGGCGACGTGCGCGCCGAGTACGCCGCGCTTCGCAATGATGCCGGAATTTTTCACCGCGCGGATTGCGGCGTTCTGCGCGTCGAGGGACGCGACCGCGCGACCTGGCTTCACAAACTCGTTACCGCAAACATTCAAGCAATGCGCGTGAACGATGCGGTGTACGGATTACTGCTCAACGCGAAAGGGCACATTGTCGCCGATTTCACCGCGCGCGTGCAAAGCGATTCGATTTTGCTCTTCACCGGCAAACGCGCGCATCAAACATTATTCGCGAATTTGCGCCGCGCGATTTTCCGCGAAAAAGTTTCGCTCACCGATGCGAGCGAATCCTTCACCATCTTTTCGTTTCAAGGTCCCCGCGCACACGAATTCCAATCTCTCATCTCAAATCTACAATCTCTCGCAACTCACGCGCGTCAAGCAACAACTTTCGATTGCCTCATCCCAACCGAGCACGCGCGCGCGACCTGGGACGCGCTGATCGCACAGGGTGCGCGCCCGGTCGGCTTCGACGCGATCAACAGTGCGCGTGTCGAAGATGCAATCGCCTGGTTCGGCGATGATTTCGACGCAACAATGCTCGCGCCCGAAGCGCGGCTCGATCCGTTCATCGCGGAAGATAAAGGATGCTACACCGGGCAAGAAGTGATCGCGCGGATCAAAAATCGCGGGCACGTCAATCGCGTCCTGGTACAATTACAACTTGCCACTGATCAATTACCCAATCGCGGCGACAAAATTTTTGCGGATGAAAAAGAGATCGGCTGGATCACAAGCGCGGTCTGGTCGTTCGCGCGTAACGCGCCACTCGCGTTTGGTTACACAAGACGAGAAATCGCGACGGACGGCGCGCGCGTTCAAATCGTCAGCGGCGCGGACGGTTTGCCCGCAATCATCGTGGCGGGCGAGCCGCCCGCCGCCACAGCAAGCGTTTGAAATCAGCGCCGGCGTGTGCTATAATCGCGCCGGATTCAAAAATGGAGTGAGAATGAAGATCACAAAAATTTGCGTGCTGGCAATTTTAATCGCGCTCGGCGCGACGCTCGCGCTTGACGCGTCCGCGTTCGCGTGCGAGCCGCGCAGTGAATTTGATTCGCGCTGTGAAATGCCCAAGCCCAAACCGCGCGTGGTTGCGCGTCCTGCGCCAACACCGACCGCGGGGCGCGTCGCAGTTGCCGCGACACCGGCGCCCGCGATCAATCCCAACACCGGCGGCTCGCCCCAGGATGCTGTGCCGATTGATAACAAGTGGCAGATCATCAACGCCAATTCCGCGAAATGGTATCGCATTGACAACGGCGTAAATTTTTATATGGAAATTTTCATGGACACCAAGAATCACGAGACGCTTCGCTTTGCCGCGTTTGCGCCGGCGAAATCCGGTGATATGAGCGTAACGAGTCAACCGACCGGACGCTCGTCGCCGTTCAAAGATAATCCGCAACACGATTTTTTTTATCGCGCGACGCATGCGGAAGGAGTGTGGCACCTCGTCGTGCAAAATGACAATCCATTTCCGGTTGAACATCGCTTGAGCAGTAACGCCGCGGGCGATGATCGATCCTGCAAAAGTTTTTGGCGCATCGGGTCGGATGGCAAACCCTTTTGGTACACGGATTGTGGAATGTACAATATGAACAAGTAACCAAAAAAACCAGGTTTCCCCGAAGGGGAGAAACCTGGTTTTTGACGTTACAAGGAGAATGACGATGTTGGATGGCGGTCATTTGGTCGCGCACATGTTGGCGCGCGAAAATATAGACGCGGTGTTCACGTTATGCGGCGGACACATTATGCCGATTTACAATGGCTTACTCGACGAAGGAATTCGGATTATTGATTTTCGCCACGAGCAAGCCGCGACACACGCCGCCGACGCGTACGCGCGCCTCACGCGCAAACCGGGTGTCGCGATTGTAACGGCGGGCGTCGGCGTAACCGATGCGATCACCGGGATCGCGAATGCGTATCAAGCGGACAGCCCGGTGCTTGTGATCGGCGGCAACGCGCCGACCGATCAATTTGAAATGGGCTCGCTTCAAGAACTCGATTCGGTTACGCTCGTCGCGACGATTACGAAATGGTCGCGCGCGGTTTTGCACACACGGCGCATCCCCGAATTTATTTCGATTGCGTTTCGCCAAATGTTTGCCGGGCGCTTCGGTCCCGCGTTTCTCGAAATTCCGATTGACGTTTTGCTCGGCGCGATTGAAGATTCCGAAGTTGTGATTCCGGCGAATTATCGCGCGACCACCGCGCCGCGCGGCGACGCGCACGCGCTTGACCGCGCCGCGGATTTGCTCGCGCGCGCGGAGCGTCCCGCGCTGATCGCGGGAAGCGCGATTTGGTGGAGCGATGCAAGCGCCGCGCTCGCGCGCTTCGCGGAACGCGCGAACGCGCCGGTTTATCTCAACGCGATGGGGCGCGGCGCGTTGCCGCCCGCGCATCTCAATTTATTTACCGCGACGCGCAAGCACGCGCTCGCGCACGCGGATGTGATTTGCGTGATCGGCGCGCCGCTCGATTTTCGTTTGGGCTACGGCGCGTCGTTCAACGCAAATGCAAAACTGATCCAGGTTGACATTGACGCGCGCGAAATCGGACGCAATCGCGGTGCGGACATTGGCATCGTCGGCGATGCGCGCGGCGTCCTCGAACAACTCACAGACGCACTTTCTTTATTTCCATCATTTCCGTCTGAACGATGGATGAAGGCAATCAGGGAAATGGAGGGAAATGAGGGAAACAGGGTTGCCGCGTTGATGAACTCGGACGCGATCCCGATTCATCCTCTGCGACTCGCGCGCGAAATTCGCGATGTGCTGAACGATGATTCAATCGTGATCGGCGACGGCGGCAACATTGTAGCGCAAGCGGCGAAAGTGATCAACGTCGCGAAACCAGGACACTGGCTCGACCCAGGACGATTCGGTTGTCTCGGTGTCGGTGTGCCGTTCGCGATCGCGGCGAAAATTGTACATCCAAAATCGAATGTGATCGTCATCAACGGCGATGGCGCGTTCGGCTTGAACGGATTCGAGTTCGATACGGCGGTGCGATTCAATTTGCCGATGGTGTCGGTCGTTGGCAATGACGCGGCGTGGGGGCAAATTCGCGGACCGCAATTAAATTTTTACGGCGCGGATCGCGCGGTTGCGTCCGCGCTCGCGCAGACGCGCTACGACGAGGTCGTGCGCGCGCTCGGCGGTTACGGCGAGTACGTGGAGGAACCGCGCGCGCTTCGCGCCGCGCTCGAACGCGCGCTTGCGTCCGGCAAACCGGCGTGCGTCAATGTGCGGATCGACGCGGCGGCGAACGCGGCGGTGAGCGCAAATTCGATGGCGGTCTGAAATCGCGGACCCGGCTTGACATTTGATTTCTGGCTTTATATACTCGCGGTATTACTAGCCGGGTTGATGCGATGATCGGGCGTTTCGATTGTCGAAAAAAAACAAACCCAGGTTTGGCGATTCAAAAAAGGAGGAGGCGTGAAGGATCACTATCGGGCTGGTCGTCTTGCCCGTTTCAGTTTGTTCGTGCTCGTGCTAATTGTTTTTCTTTACATGTTTTCACTACCATATCCCGTTGCCGCGCAAGGTCCAGCAAATGTTGTCGTCAGACAATTCAACGGCGATCTGCGGAATCTACCGCAGATCAAAGACACGACGAATTTTGTTCGCCCCGTTCTCGATCCCCCGAGCGTCCCGCTGAGACCATCCTCGGTCAGCGCGCCCGCGCGTTCGCCAGCGCCGCATGTTCCGCTCGCGCCGATGCCGAGTCCGCTCTCGAGTTTTGAGGGTTTGGACAAGTCGGCGTGGGGCGCGGGGTGGCCCCCCGACACGAATGGCGATGTGGGTCCGAGTGTTTATATGCAAGGCGTCAACACCTCGATTGGCATCTATGACAAGACGACCGGCGGGCAGATTACTGCGTTCACGTTCAATTCGTTTTGGTCCGGCGCGGGCACCGGCACGGCGTGCGACGCGAACAATCGCGGCGACATTATCGTGCTGTACGATCCTCTGCAAGACCGCTGGCTCTTTATGGATTTTGCGTTTGTGAGTTCGGCTTCGCCGCCGTACTATTTTTGTTTCGCGGTTTCAAAAACCAGCGACCCGATCAGCGGCGGCTGGTGGATGTACGCCTACCTCGCGCAAAACGCCGCCGGTGATTTTCCCGACTATCCCAAAGGCGGCGTGTGGACGGACGGGTTCTACTTTAGCGCGAATATGTACACGGGCGGAGCAGGATCTCCGGTCAGTGTTCGCCTCTACGCGTTCGACCGGCTCGCGATGGAATCCGGCGTATTCCGCGTTGCTACAGCGGATATTGCTTATGCAAACCGCTTTTTCACTTTACTGCCTGCCAACATTCGCGGCGCATTGCCGCCCACCGGACGCAATGAATTTTTTGTGAGCCAGGATTTCAGCTTTTACCAATTCGATGTGTGGACCGCGTCGCCGAATTATGGCACGGGCGTCCTCACAATGACCGGTCCAACTGCGGTCAGTCAAATTAGTGGTTATGGAGTTGCGCCCTCGACGGTCACCAGTCCCGGCAACAACATTGCAACTCTCACTTTTCGATCAATGGTGCAAGCGCAGTACCGCAATTTTGCCGGCGTCGAATCCTTGTGGTTCAATCATACCACCGGCGCGGCGGGTGGACTGACAACTCCGACCGGTGTTCACTGGGCGCAAATCAATGTAACGGGTGGCGCGATTACGGCGATCCCGGTTCAAGAACAAATCTTTAACAACGGCGCAGACGGCTTGAATCGCTTTATGGGTTCGCTCGCGGTGGACGGCACTGGCAATATGGCGGTCGGGTACACGGTCGAGAACGCGGCGACGCACCCGGACATTCGTTACGCCGGGCGGTTGGTGAGCGATGTGCTTAGCACTTTGCCGCAAAGTGAAACAACGATGTTGAGCGGCGTCACGCGCGTGTCGCCCACCAATCTTTGCGGCAATCCCCTCGTGTCCTGCACGCGCTGGGGTGATTACTCGTTGATGAGCGTTGATCCGGTGGACGATTGCACCTTCTGGTACACGAACGAGTACTATTTGACCGGCGATACGACCAACTGGCGGACGCGCATCGGTTCATTCACGTTCGCGCAACCGGCGCAATGCAATCCGATCAGCAATCAAGCGTCCGCGCTCACGAATCACACGATCACGTTTGACGGCAACGCGCAACTCGGCAACGATTTTCATTACGCGACCGAATGGCTCGGCTCGAAAGGCGGGATTGATTATTACGCGACCTGGGACGCGACGAATGTGTACGTCGGCATGATCGGCGGCGCACTGACGACAACGGCGGGCAGTGCGTGTCCCACGAACGGTTGCACGTACGTCGCGGTCGTGGATACGGATCCGCGCACGCAATCTTCAGCGAACACCGGCGCGGCGAGCGCGTTCCAATGCTCAACGTTCGACGCGAATGCGAAAGGTAATTTCGCGATCAGCCGCGCGAACGGCGCGACGACAAAACGGCAAGCGAGCGGCGGATCCTGGGTCGCGTGGTCGCCCACCAACTCGAACGCGCTGGATAACGGTTACGACAACGCGGAATTTCGTTTTCAATTTTCCGAATTAACCGGCTATCCTAGCGGCGATTCGTTCGCGTTGTATCTCTACGTCTGCGATGGCGCGAATCTTGTTTCGGCGTGGCCCCCCGAAAATCCGCAAACCGGCGCGACGCCCGCGCTCAGTGTAACGACGAACTTTGCGACAAATGATGCGGGACGCGCGCCGCGCACGTTCGGGCGTCATTGGGGCAAGCAATCGCAAAGCGCAAGCACGACCGGCGTAAAAACTTTTTTCAACGGTTATCTGACGTTTAACGTTACGACGAACGGCGGCGGCGCGTGCACGCTCGATGTGAATCTCATCGGCAATATGGATAACCAGGCGAGCAACATCATTCGCCGCACCTACACGATCACGCCGAACAATTGCACCGGCTTGGTCGGCGATCTCACGCTCAAGTACGAGGACGGTTCGCTGACGTACGGAACCACGATGAACAACGCGCCGAATGAAATTCGCGCGTTCACCGAAAGCGCGATGGCGTTACTGCGCCAGGTCGGAAGCAACTGGGCAGACCAGAGCGCGACCTCGCGCGACACGGCGGCGAACACGGTAACGAAAACCGGCGTCAGTTCGTTCTCGACCTGGACGCTCGGTAGTGCCGCGCCGACGGCGGTAACGCTCGCATCGTTTGATCAAACGCGCGAGTTCGATGGAATGTCGTTCGGTTTCGGGGCGGGCGCGCTCGCGATGCTGGGCGCGGCGATCTGGATCGCGCGCCGGAAAATCAAACGCGACTAGATGATCGTTTTCTGCGCCGTCGCATCACGCGACGGCGCAGAATTTTTTTGACGAGCACGCTTCGCGTGAGCGGAACGAAGCGAAGTCGAAGGATGCTGGTTGCGTCCGCCGCGCGCGCGCGCGTCCGGCAAACCCGCGTGCGTGAACGTTCGCATTGACGCGGTCGCGAACGCGGCGGTGCGCGCGAATTCGATGGCGGTGTAGAGATTGGAAGTTGGAGGTTGGACGTTAGAGGTTGGAAGATCGCTTCTTGGCGCGCACGGCTTTGATCTCGGTTTCGACTTCCGCTTCGGTGAGCGGCGGAAAATCCAATGCCGCGAGACGATCCGCCGCGTTGAACATTTGATTGACCCGGCGGCGGCGAATTTCCGCGCGCAACAATCGTTGAATTGCTTGCGGCGTGAGCAAGCCGGCAGACGTGGCTTCGCGCGCGAGTTTATCAGCGATACCGGGGTTTGTCAAACAAATGTGGCGCGGGCGGCTCGCCCGCAGTGCAATCGGCGGGCGAGCCGCCCGCGCCACAGCAAGTTTCAATTCTCGCGCCATTTGTGGTAGAATGAAAAGCAGAGGCAATTTTTTATCTGCGTTTGTCTGCGTTCATCCGCGTCCAATTATTTCCTGGAGCAATGCCGATGGCAAAATTTTTCATGACTCATTCCTGGCACGACATTGTTTTTGTGGATCGTTTGTACACAGATTTGTGCGCGCACGGATTGGGCGGCTTTCTTGACAAGTACGCGATCAAGCCCGGCGACAAAATTTCAAAAGAGATTCAAACCGGGTTGGAAGCGTGCGAGGTCTATTTGCCGGTGCTTTCGCACGCCGCGCTCAAATCCGATTGGTGCGACGAAGAGATTCAAGGTGCGCTGACCTTGCACAATACGCCCGGACGCAACCATCGTCCGCAGATCATTCCAATTTTGATTGAGGATTGCCGCGTCGCACTACAAAAATATTCTTTTTTGCTCACCCGGCTCTACATTGATTTCACCCAGGATTACGACACCGAGTTGGAAAAATTACTGCGCGGGCTGGGTGTTACGCCCAAACCAAAACCCGCCGCGCCGCCGCCAGCCGAACCGCCCACACCAAAACCTGACGCGCCGATTCAAACCGCGCCACCCAAACCCGTGTCCGCGCCGCGCGCGCCAATTGATTTGGAGCAAACCTATCTGGACGCGATGGAAGCGTATCATTTTGAACGCTGGGATGACGCGGCGAAAAAATTCCGCGCGATTGTCGCGCAGGATCCAAATTACGAAGACGCCGCGATCAAATTGGCGGAACTCGAACGCCGATTGCAGATTGCCGATTTGCGCGCGCGCGGCGCGGCTGCGATGACCGCGAAACGCTGGGCGGACGCCGCGCAATGCTGGCAAACGTTGTTGACACTTTTGCCAAACGATGCTGACGCAACCGCGCAATTTGCTGAGGCGGATCGCCAATTGACCGCGCAGATTGCGGAAGCGCAACGCCAAATGCAACTGCCCGAGTTATACAACCTCGCGCGGAAATCTATTTTTACCAAAGATTGGCAAGCCGCTCGTACAACACTCGACCTAATTTCGAGTATTGATCCAAACTATCGCGAAACCAAACAATGGATGGAACGCGTGACTGCGGAATTGTGGAAACTTGCGCCGCGCACGCGCATCGGCAACGACGGCAAAGAAATGATCCTTGTGCCACCCGGCGAATTTGTGATGGGACAAGTTGGAATCAGCGACGCGCCACCGCACAAAGTTTATCTCGATGCGTTTTACATTGCGCGCCAATTGGTAACGAACGCCGAGTATAAAAAATTTTTGGATGCCACCGGGCATCGCGCGTCGCAACATTGGAGCAATGGACAAATTCCGGCGGGCAAAGAAAATCATCCGGTCATCTATGTAACCCGGGATGATGCAGTGGCATATTGCAATTGGGCGGGCGCGCGCTTGCCGACCGAAGCCGAGTGGGAAAAAGCCGCGAGCTGGGACGACGCGAAAAAAGTGAAACGCGTTTATCCGTGGGGCGATACGTTCGACGCGAACAAATGCAACTCATCCGAATCAAAAATTGGCGACACGACGCCGGTTGGAAAATATTCTCCGCATGGCGATTCGCCGTACGGCATCGCGGATATGGCGGGCAATGTGTGGGAATGGTGTGCGGATTGGTACGATGAAAACTATTATCGAAATTCACCGGCGCGAAATCCAACAGGACCGGATTCGGGGCAATATCACGGTCTGCGCGGCGGCTCGTGGTTCAATCTTCAAGATGGCACGCGCAGTGCGGTGCGGAACCGCTACAAACCCGGCAACCTCTACTTCTACATCGGTATTCGTTGTGCCGAGTAATTTTCAACTATTCTGAACTTCTGATTTCTGGATTTCTGGGCGGAGTCCAGATGGGGGAGCAGTTTGCCCCTTTGGTCGCCGGGAAAATGACAACACCGAATTTGGAATGGAACGAATTTTTGGCGTGACCAGGTTGGCATTTCACAATTTGATTGTGTCTTTGCAGCGGACGGACGCCGTTCCGTCGCCGGTAAAAACCAGGACGCTATCGCGAGCAGGGTGCTATCGCGAGCAGGACGCCACGGCGAGCGTCCTCTACCGCGCGCACACAACGGAACGGCGTCCGTTGGTTACGTACTATCGTAATTCGCAAATCCTAAATCGCAAATCGAAAATCATCAATCGTGAAATCCACTTACCAATTACCACTTACCAACCCCCAATCCTGGCAACTCCTCACGCTTCTCTTCGCGCTCGCGAACTTTTTAGAAGTCGCGGTCGTCGCGCATTTTGTCTTGTTCACGCCGGAATTTTTGCGCGTGATCGGATTCGCGCCGGACGCGATCAACGCGTGGACGGGACCAATGTCCGCGCTCGCGTTCGTGATCGGCATTTGGTTCGTGCCGTTCTGGGGCGTGCTGGCGGATCGGCACGGACGCAAGCCGTTGATTCTCCGCAGTCATTACATCGAGGTCGTCGCGATGGCGCTCGCCGCGTTCAGCGGCAATGTGTGGCTGTACGTGATCGCGCGTTCGCTCACTGGCTTTGCGCTCGGCAACACTGGGCTGATGTACGCGTCGCTCACCGAGGTCGCCCCGAAAAATCGCGTCGCGCTCGCGCTTGGATTGGTGAACGGCTCCGCGCCGCTCGGATCGCTCGTCGGCGGATTGTTCGGCGGAATTATTGTCGCGCGCTTGGGCGTGCATTGGTTGTTCGGACTCGACGCGATCATTGCCGCGATCACCGCGCTGATTCTGACCGCGTTCTATCGCGAAACGTTTACGCCAAAGCCGACCACGCCGATTGCGACGATGCTCGGCGACGCGCTCCGCGCGGTGATTCATTCGCCGGTCGCGGTAACAATTTTCGTGGCGAATTTTTTTACGAGCGCGGCGACGTTTCTCGCGTTTCCGTACTTGCCGGTGCGCGTCGGCGACCTGGTCGGCGCGCTCAACGCGCCGTTGACGATTGGGATCATTCAGGGCGTCGCCGGCATCGCCACGCTCGCCGGCTCGATGGTGGGGGGCGGACTTGCGAATCGCGTTGGCGTGCGGCGATTGCTGATCGCGTTGATGACGCTCGCGCCGCTGTTGTGGTTGCCGATGTTTTTCGCGCGCGACGTAACCGAGTTGACCATCGCGTGGGCGATCTTGTCCGCGATCAATCCATCCATTTCGAGTTTGATGTTTACGATTGTGTCGCTCAACATTCCGGCGGAAAAACGCGGCGCGGTGTTGAGTATGATTTATCTGCCGCTCAATCTCGCGTTCATCATCGGACCGTCATCGGCGGCGATCATCGCGAGCGCGTTCGGCGTGCCGCCGGTTTTTCTCGCGTCCGCGGCGATGGCGTTGATCGCGACCGGAATTTTTGTGGGAAATTGGACGCGGACGAGCGCGGAGGAACGCGGATAAAAAATGTGGATTACTTGAAGAGATCGCGAAACCACGCGGCGATTCCCGCGATGGTTTTTGGTTCGACTAATTCGCCGCGCGCCTGACGCGCGTTTTCTTCGGCAATGCTGATACAAAAGAGGATAACCTGGTCAGTGGGAAATTGTTGAGGACGCGCATGCCCGCACATTTCCAAAAAGTACACTGCCGATGCAAATGCGGTGCGCTTGGTTCCGTCGAGGAACGGATGATTTTTGATCAGCGAGTGGAATAACGCCGCCGCTTTTTCAAAATCATCGTGGTACAACTCTTCGCCGGCGAATGATGCGAACTGGCGCGCGATTGCCGAATGAAGCAAGGATGCTTCACGAAGACCGGCGGCTCCGCCGGATTCGTGGATGATGACATCATGAATTTCATACACGCGCCAAATCAGATCGGCGATCTCTTGCGCGGTGTTCATCAGAGGTTCGCCAAGCGTTCAAACAATTCACGATTTTCGCGCACAAGTTTTTCGGCAAACCCAGTTGCACTCGCGGTAAAGCGTGAACCGGTTTTCTCGATTGGCGCGGTTGCCGATTCGGTAGATTGAATTCGCAACCACGCCTCGACGACTTGGATGACAAACGCGCGAATTTGCTGATCCGAAATGTGCCGACTGCCGAGTTCTTGCGCGACCGATTCGGGCAGATCAATTGTCAAAGTCATTGCTCGCTCCTTTTCTAGCGTGGCGAGATTATAGCATACGGCTAAATTCGTTGCAATTGCAGTGGAGGTTTTTGAATGTTCAATCTCGACAACAAAATCGCGCTGATCACCGGCGGCGGGCGTGGACTGGGTCGCGCGATCGCGCTTGCGTTCGCGGATGCCGGTGCGAACGTCGCGGTCGCGAGTCGCTCGCGCGATCAACTCGACGAGGTCGTGGACGCGATCCGCGCCAAAGATCGCCGCGCGCTCGCGGTCGAGTGCGACGTGAGCGAAAGCGCATCGGTCGCGCAAATGGTGAACGCGACGCGCGCAGAATTTGGACGGATTGATATTTTGGTGAACAGCGCGGGCGTTGCGTACCCCGAAAAAATTACGGATGTTAGCGACGCGACCTGGGATTGGATCATCAAGACGAATCTCACCGGCGCGTTCTACGCGTGCCGCGATGTCGCGCGCGTGATGATCGAACAAAAATCGGGCTGTATCATCAACATCGCATCGGTCGCGGGCGCGAAAGGTCCGCCCGGTCTCGGCGCATACGCCGCGAGCAAAGGCGGGCTGATCGCGTTCACGCGCGTCCTCGCACTCGAAAACACGCGGCACAATATCCGAGCAAACGTGATCGCGCCCGGTTATTTTCGAACCGATATGAACTCCGCCGCGCTCGACGATCCGGACATCGGACCGAAAATCGTCGGACGCATTCCGATGCGCCGCGCCGGCAAGCCGGAAGAAATCGGTGGACTCGCGATCTATCTCGCGAGCGATGCCGCATCCTTCGTGACCGGCGAAGTGTTTTTCATCAGCGGCGGCGAGATGGCGCAGTAGCGTCAAGTCAAAAGTCAAAAGTCGAAAGTCCAAAGTGATGCGTGAATTTTTTCTATCTCACCACAATAATAAAACGCGGCAGGTCAGACAACCTGTCGCGTTTTTTCTTGGACTCGCGTTGAGACACTGGAAATTGAAAACTCAGCCGCCGATCAACGCCATCGCACCTGCATCAATTTTGAAATCCGCGCCGAACGGATGATGCGCCGGTTTCGAATCAATCGCTTGCGCGAGTAATGCTTGCAATGCCGTCGCGCTAACGCCTTCGCACAACGCATGCCGCATATCCACCCCGCGCTCGCCAAACAGACACGCGCACAATGAACCGGTGGCAGTAACGCGAATGCGATTGCACGCGTTACAAAAATGTTCGCTCGCCGGTGTGATGAAACCAACCGTGCCGCGCGCATTGGGCAAGCGAAATGTGCGCGCGGGTCCGTTGCCGCGCGGCGCATCGCTCGTCAGCAATACCGGCAAACGCGCGATCAACTCATTCGCCGCGATAAAATGCCGGTCGAAAAATGCGCGCGCCGCCGCGCCCGCGCCCACCGGCATCCACTCGATGAAACGCATGTGCCAATCGCGCGCGAGGGTGAGTAGCGCTAGCTCTTCAAACTCGTCGTCGTTGATGCCAGACCGCGTCGAACGCGTCCACCCCGGCGATCTGCGCGAAACGTTCGCGGCGCAAACTGTCGAGCGAGATGTTGACGCGACGCAAACCGGCATTGGCAAGCGGTTGCGCCAAGCGTTCCAACAAAAATCCATTCGTCGTCAACGCGAGATCGCGCACACCTTCAATCGCGGCAATCGTTTGCACAATGTCCACAATGTCGCGGCGCAACAACGGCTCGCCGCCGGTGAGTCGAATCTTGGTTACGCCCAATGCGACAGCGGAGCGCACGACGCTTTCGATTTCGCTCACGGTTAGCGGCGACGTGGCTGGCGCGACATAGCCATCGGGCGCGCAGTACGCGCAACGAAAGTTGCACGCCTCCGTTACCGAAAGGCGCATATAATCAATGTTGCGACCAAAGTTGTCTAGCATATTCACGATCCCGTGTTCAGCAATCAAACAACCGATAACTCGTGCGGCGTGCCCATTCTGTATTCTGTCTTTGGAACATTCACGACCGCATAGTACGCGCCGACCGCGCACGCGCGGCACAGAATCTGTCCATCGGCGCGCACCTCGCGTTCGTTGATAATATCTTCGCCACATTGTTCGCACACCACGCGCATTCCATGCTTGCTGATGATCGCGGCAAGCGAAACGGTCAACACAACCGGTTGCGCGGTCAACAGTTCCTGCGTCGGCATCACTTGGTACGCCGCGAGTTGCGCGTGCCAACGATCCGGCGCATCGGGCGCGTAGCGATGCGCGAGTCGGCGCGACTCGAGGCGCGGCGCAATCCGAATCGCGCGATGCGATTCGGTGTCCACAAACGTCGCGGCGGTTTTGCCGTAATCAATCACATGCATCGTGTGCGCGGACACAGATGATCGCGATGTTGACGCGCGCTGGTCTCAAAAAAATTTCTGAAATGATCCATCGGGATTCCTCACAAAAAAATTGCCAGACCCGGAAAAGAGTCTGGCAAAGCAAAGACACACACCAACCAGATTCTCCTTTCCAAAGATGCGGAGGTACGCGCGTTTCCAGGCATACCCACGACAGTTTTTTTCTTGCGAAAAAAGTGTCCTCGGAGAGTTGCTCAGAGTCCGGCTCGCTTGCCATAGCGCAATCGCCACAGGCGCGCGAGCTTGGAGAAATTCAAATTGTTAATGACACACTTACGATACACCAAAGCGCGCGGTGTGTCATCACCCGCCTGGGTGATTTTTACACATCGGTCGCGGGGTCGAAGGTTTGCGGTGTCGTTGCATCCACTTTTAATTCGCGGATCACATCGCCGCCGGGACGCGCTTCGATCATACTTGTCGCAATACCGATTTCGATGTCGAGCGATTTGAGCGCGGCGATTTGGTTGACGTGAAATTCGAGATAGTAGTGATCGCGACTGCGTTGAAAATCGCGATAACCGTTGCGTTCGAAAATCGGCAAGACCTGTTTAATGGCTTTGCCAAACACTTTGGCGGATTTGAGAAAATAATCGCGCGGCGAAAAGTATAAATGCGCCGGAATTTTTTGTTCGCAATGCCGTTGGTACACTTCGCCGGTGTGTTTGTTTTCGAGCGAGCAGTAATGCACGCCGAGTTTCAATTTTTGATCGAGCGCGAACTCGACCAGGTCGAGACATTCGAGTTCGCTCTGCGCGATGGGCAATCCGCCAGCGTAACTGTAATTGTAGAACACGCGATACGGACGATGCCGGATGCGATAACCCTTGTCGCGATAAATCTCGGCATTGTTGAGCGGAAAACAAAATTCGAGCAGGTTGATGCCAAACACGCCCAACGCGTCGAGTTGCGTCAATACTTGCTTCATCTCTTCGAGCGTGCCGGGCAAGACCGGCATCTCGACCATCACGTTGGGGATGTACGCTTTCGCCAACGCGATGCGATCGTACGTGTGCCGTCGCGCCGCATCGGAATCGTACATTCGAATGCTGAAACGAATCTCATCGAGACGCGCGCGTTGCAACGCGGTCAACCATTCGTCGTCCAGGTGATCGCCGGAGGTGTAAAGCCGGGTGTACGCGTGCGGAAATTTTTCGCGCGCATAATTGAAAAAATCAATCGTCTCAGCGCGATGCAGTAACGGCTCGCCGCCGGTGAGTGCAATGTGTTCCAGGCGCGCGCCGCTCCGATAAATCTCTTCCAACTCGCGCCGGCAATCGCGTTTCTGATTTTGAAACTCGGCGTAATTTTCCTGATTCGGGTTGAAGCAGAAAAAACAATTGCGATGACACTTGAGCGAAATAAAAAACGTCGCCGTGCCGAGACCGGTTTGGCATGCCGCGCACGCCGGCGAAATGTGATTGACGACGATGCTCTTGTCGTCGTTGCGCTCAAGCGCGCCCTTGCTTGTGACGTTCGCGCTCGCGCACGCGCGCAAAAAAATCGCGTTCGATTTTTTGATAGATCGACGCGTACGCGGCGAGGCGCGGATTTTTGATTTGCGCGATATTTTCCGGCGTAATCTCGACGATCATCGTTGCGCCTCACGCTGTGCGCGCGGACGCAAACTACCAAACGGATTGCGCCGGCGAAAATCGCAGATCGGACAGAGGTTGCCTTCGAGGTGCGCGGCAAAGCGCGCGTTGCATTTCGCGCATTGCTTGAGCGCGCCGGTGTGCAATGTCATTGGCGCGCTGGCGATGAATTCGGCAAGCGTTGGCGCGCCAGCGCGCTGTAATGCTTGTGGTTCGCACACATCGCCACACACGCCACAATCGGTGCATTGCGCGACGGAGCAGGTCAACCGATACGTCGTGTTGTCGGTGATCGAAAACTGCATCGCGCCGGTCGGGCACGCACGCGCGCATACGCCACACGCGGTACATTTGTCGTCGGCGCGCAAACGGATCGCGCCGGTGAACGCCGCGGGAACATTGAGATCGGCGAGCGTGAGTTGCTTGAGCGCGTGGATCACGCGTTGACGTTCGCGCGGCGCGGCGGAGGTCGGCGTACTTTCGTTCGTGAAAGCAATCGTTGCGGCGCGCACTGATTCGCCGGTGAGCACGCGAAAAAAATCGCGGCGCGACACCGGCGGCGACTTGGCATCGTACACCGCGCGTATTTTGGGACTCGGCGGTTTTTCGGTGATCGCGATCACACGTTCGGGGAAAAATTGGCGCGCGGCATCGAGCGCATCCGCGATGTGTGGTTGCACGCGACCGATTGCACATTCCGCGCACGCGTCCATTCGCACCGCGACGGAAGAAACCTGGGACAGCAAGCGCAAGTACACCGACGCGCCGAGCGCGGCAAGACAGGTGTTGGCGCGCAGAACGATCGCGTTCTCGTTCTGCCCTTTTGTCGGATCGGGATGACGCGGGCAAACCAACTCGACGGCTTGCGCGTGCAAGCGCGCGAGCCAGTTCATCAGATCGGTTACGCCATCATCGCCGGTGAACGCATCCACCGGACAAACGCGCAAACACAAACCGCACGCGACGCAAATTTTTTCGTCGAGCGCGATCGACGCGTCGAAACGCAACGCATCCACCGGGCAAGCGCGTACGCATTGTTCGCACGTCGCGAGTTTATCTTGCGCGCGCACGCACCGCGCCGCATCCAACGCGACCGGCGGACGATCTGCCGGGGCAAGTTTCTCCGCAACCGCGAGCAGGTTCACGCGTGCGTCTCCGCCGGGGTTGGCGCGCCGAACACGCGCGCGGCTTCAGCGAGCGCGCCGCGCGTCAGCATCGCGATCCCGCGATAAAAATCGGTGTGCGCGTGTTGCTCGACTTGCGCGCACCAATCGAACGCCCAGCGCGTCAAATGTTCGGTCAAGAATTTTTTCTGCGCGTCGATCAGCGCGTCGAACTCGGCTTGATCGGTTTGCGCGAGCGCGCGCAATCCCAGGTTCGCGAGATGCGCGACAAATTCAAGTTCGAGTCCGATGTGATCGTCCGGCTCTTGATACAAACGTTCGGCTTGCAAGCCAAACCGCCGATACCACTCGCGAACTTGAAGCGTTTCTTGTTGAAACGTCAAACGCTCCTGGCTAAAAAATACCGATTCCCAGGGCGGGGTTACGACCTGCCCAGGCCCGATAAACAGGCGCGTATAATCCGCGCGCGCGTCGTCAATCGCCTGATCTGAAATGCCGCGACTCCACGTTTGCAAAAGTTGGAGCGCGGCAACGACTTGCGGTTGGCTCGCGGCGAACGGCGCTTCGGCGAACACCTCGTCCGTCGCCAACGCGCGCAACCACGCCGGATCCGGATCAGCATAAAACGCTTTGCCGAGCAACGCGAACGTCAGCATTTCGCCGGTCAAAATTTCATTCCAATTCAATTCCATTCATACTCCGATCTTGTTTTTATTTTGTCGCCACCACCAGAGCATAAGCCAAAGAGGTGTCAGAATGAGTACAAATACAATGGCAAAATAGGTTACGAATGTTGTTACCTGCGCGACGTTGATGCCCATTTGCGCGAGTTGATCGCGCGCGCGCGCCTCCAGTGTCGGTTCCCAAGTTAGCGCGATGGGCGAGCGATCAGTCGGATGCAACGCGGCGATTACGAACGCGTCGTGCGGCACAGCGTACGTTGAATTTGAGAGCATCAGCATTTCACCACCGCGCACCGTCGCATCGCCGCGTGATGAGCGTACCGTTGCCACACCCTCCATCACATAAAGCCACGCCGGACGCTCCGGCAAAAATTCAAGCGCGAATTTTCCGGCGGGCAGAGTGATCGTCGCGTCGGCAACGCGAATTGTTACCGGCGGCGTATCGCCACTGCCCCACAGCCAACCGTAATCGAGCGCGATGGTATGCGCGTTCACGCGCACCTGGGATTCCGGCGGCGCGATGATTTCGCCACTGCCCCACGCGATGGTTTGCGTTTCGGGGCGACGCGTCAACGCGAAATGCGCGACCTGGTTCGCCGTGCCGTCAACAACCTGGGCTTGATGGTAATAGCCGGGCGCGGACGCGACGAGCGTGAACGTTTCGCGCGGCACATCGTCGAGCGAGTACGCGCCGGAAGCCGGCGTATTGCTCTGCGCGATCCCGGCTTGATCAATCGCGACCCACGCGAACGGCAAAGGCGCGCCGCGCGCATCGCGCAAAATTCCGCTCACCGCATTGCCGCGCGAGGTCGCGACGAGTGGCAACGTGATCGAACTCGATGGCGCGGTTGCGAGATCAATCGTTTGCGGTGTGGACGCGAATCCTTGTTCCGCGAGCGCGCGCGCATCCGCGATAATCAGGTATGGCGCGATCGCGATGTTCGCGAAAGTGAACGCGCCGCTTGGAGTTGTTTGCGTCGCGTAACTCGCGCCGTCCGTCAATCGAATCGCGCGCACCGTGATCGGTTTGATCGCGGGATTGATTTTGCCGGTGATTTCGCCGACACGACTCTGCACGCGCAGAGTGATCGGCGCGTGCGCTGTCGCGCCGGGCGCGAGCGTTACCGTGATCGGTTCGATGCTTTCAAACAAAACGCCGTTCACCACGCTCGGCTCAACGCGCACGACGTAATGCGTCGGCGCTTGACTGAGCGTTTCGACGCGCAACTGGGTTCGACCATTCGGATCGGTTACGCCGGCATAATGGCGCGTGCGCCACATATAAATCCGCGTCGATCCATTCACCGGAATTTCCGGCACCGGTTGTTGCGGATTGTCCGCGCGCACGACTTGAATCGGTACTGTCGCAAAGCCGGAACGATCAACGATGATGTGACGTTCGGCGATTGCCTGATTGCCGTTCGGCTCAAGCGCGGTGATGCGAAGGGTTACCTTGCCGCGCGGCAAAACTACATTCGCAAGATAATGACACGCGTCGCAGTTGCGTTGATCGGGCGAAAATTCACCGGCGGGCGCATCCGGGTTGATTGCCATTCCAAACGAAAATGAGCCGTCGGCGCGCAAACGCATTGTGGCAGTTTGCGCGATGCGATTGCCGCTCAACACGTCGAGTTGCACACGCACGAGCGTCGGTTCGGGATTGTTCGTCGCGACCCAGCCTGCGACATCAATGCTGTACACTAACGAGTACGGACCGGCGTAGAATGTTTCATTTTCGAGCGGCGTCGTAATCGTTACCACCGGCGCGGCAGATTGCGCGTGCACCGATTGGCTCGCGCTCATCAGCAAGCCGAGAATTAAAAAAATTTTGAACGACCAACGCGAGTAGAGCATCCAATCCTCAATAGATTCACCGCGCGCGACGTTGCCGCCACCACCAAATACCCGCGCTCAACGGCGACAAGATCAAAATCAAAACGATGATCGAATACGTTACAAACGTCGTCGCTTGCGCGACGCTAATGCCCATCTGCGCGAGTTGATCGCGCGCGCGCGCGTCGAGCGACGGTTCCCAGGTTGGCGCGAGGGGCGATATGTTCGTCGGATGCAACGCGGCGATCACATTCGCGTTGAGCGGCGCGGGCGTCAAGCGTGCATTGGCGAGTGCGAGCATTTCACCGGCGCGGAGAGTCGTTTCGTTTTTTGCGCGCACCGTCGCCGCGCCTTCGATCAGATAAAACCATGCCACGTCGCGATCAGGAAAATACTCGACGGCAAATTTACCGGCGGGCAAACTAATCGTCGTGTCGGCGACGCGAAGCGTCAACGCGCCATCGCCACTGCCCCACAGCCAACCGTACTCGAGCGCGATGTTTTGCGGTTCGACGCGAACCTGGGATTCGGGCGGCGCGATGATTTCACCACTGCCCCAAACAATGCTTCGAGTTTCGGGTCGGCGCGTCAACGCGAAATTCGCGGTCGTCGTTCCATCCACAACTTGCGCTTGGTGATAATAGCCGGGCGCGGACGCGACGAGAGTAAATTTCGCGTTGCGTTGCGGCGCGTCGCTCAACCAAAACTCGCCCGTATGCGGCGCGGCGCCGCGCGTGATCTCGGCGTGTTCGAGCGCGATCCACGCGAACGGCAGTCTCGCGCCTTTCGCGTCGCGCACGGTTCCACTGATGATATTGCCGCGCGCTGTCGCGACGAGTGGCAATGTCATCGTCGTCGTGGGCGACGCGGCAAGGTCAATCGTTTGCGGCGTGGACGCGAATCCTTGTTCCGCGAGCGCGCGCTCATCCGCGAGAATCAAGTACTGCGCGATGGGCAAATTCTCAAACGCAAACGTACTCGTTGCGGTGGTCTGGGTCGCGTAACTCGCGCCATCGGTTAAACGAATCGCGCGCACGGCGATTGGTTTGATCGCGACATTGGTCGTGCCGATGATCTCACCCGCGCGACTCGACACGCGCAGTGTGATCGGCGCAGATAAGCTCGCGCCCGGCACGAGCGTAACCGTGATCGGTTCGATGCTTTGAATCAATTTGCCATCCACCACGCTTGGCTCGACGCGAAAGACATAGCGCGTGGGCGAGTGGCTCAACATTTCGACGTGCACGAATGTTTCGCCGGCATCGTTCGTTAGACTGGTTTGATGTCGCGTGCGCCACATATACAAACGCGCCGCGCCGGAAACCGGCACATTCGCGATGGATTGCTCCAGTTGCTCCGCGCGCACGACGCGCACCGGCACGTTCGTGTACGTCGAGCAATCCACGATGATGCGCCGCTCCGCGGTCGCTTGGCGTCCCGATGGTTCGATTGCGGTAACGCGCAAAACAATTTTCCCGCTCGGCAGTGCCAGGTCTGCCAAGTGATGACAATTCTCGCACCCGTTCTCGACTTCGGCGATAGTAAATTCGCCGCGCGGCGCGGTCGGATCAACCGTCACGTCGAACAAAAACGCGCTAGTCGAATCCAAGCGCGTCGTGGCACTGCCGGTCACAATTCCATCGCGCAGAATGTCGATCCGCACGCGCACCAAACTGGGTTCGGGGTGTTGCGTCGCGACCCAGCCCTTGATCGCGATGCTGTACAAAAGTGTACTGGAACTCGAATAAAAAGTTTCGTTCTCGTTGGGCGTGATGATCGTTACCGTCAACGCGGCTGTTTGCGCGACGACTGGGTTCGGCGCGCACACCAATATACTCAGCACGATGACTAAAAACCAGATTTCCCCGAAGGGGAGAAACCTGGTTTTTTTCTCGTTCATTTTGCCCCGCTCTCGACGGGCTTGAGACCCCAGGGATTGTTGGGCGCGTGACATTTATTGCAATCCACCGCGCGCACAATCGCGTGCGATTTATACACCGCCGTCGTCGAACGTCCCATCAACTCGTTCGTGCGAAACGTGATCCACATTCCACTCGGCTTGTCAATGCCGACCTTGAATTGCGCCGTATCGTGACAAGCGATGCACGATACGGTTGCGTGCGCTTTGTCGTGACCCAGGATCGGTTTGGCAGGATTGAGCGCGTTCGGATGACACGCTTGCGTCGAGCAACTCGCGACGGTCGAGTGCGCGTCGTGACATTTGGTGCAACCGTAATTCGCGTGCGCGCTTTTGGACACGTCGCGTTTGTGGCGAATCGTCTCCGTGTCAGTGTGACATTTTTCGCAGAGCGCAGTCGCGTCCGCAACGGCTTCGTATTTGCCGGTTGCATTGTCGAGCCACGCGATTTGCGAAAGCGTGATGCCGTTTTCAGTTTTGTGGCACACCTCGCAACCGATGTCTTTCCAATCCACTTTCGCGACCGGCGGATTGCTTTTCGCGATTCGCATCGCGGGATCGAACGCAAACTTGCACGAAACGCAATTCGGTTGCGGATCAATTTTCGCGGCGGGGTCCCAGTTGCGCGGCGAGTGACACCGCGCGCAGTACGTGTTCGGTCCCTTGCCTTGATCGAACGTGTTCGCGTGCGGACTCTTTTGCCATTGCTGACGAATGAGCGTCGTGTCCGGTGTTGGTGTGGGCGCGGGTGTTGGTGTAACCGATTGACACGCGGCGAGGACGCAGAGGAGAAACGATAATCCCAGGAGTTTCTTCATTTTAGGATACGATAGGGGCGAATCATTTTTTCCGCCTGAACTTTGGCGAAAAAATGATTCGCCCCTACAACAATCGTCATTGCAACCCAAAGTGCGTCGCCGTCGCGTAGAACAAGAACCGTCCGATGATTTCGCCAACGAACACACACGCGAACGCGGCATACGCGGCATACGCGAGCATCTGCTCGTGTCCTGCGGTCTGCGCTTCGCGATAGACAAAGATGCCGAACACGCCCGCGCCGAGGAACACCAGCACGAGACGCACGGCAAACCATACCCCAAATTCGCCGACCAACATTTCCGCGCCAAGCGTCGCGCCGTTTGCGACCATCAACGCGACGGTGAGCGGTTGAATGACGAATTGGAATCCCAGGAGGATGATGGACGAGACGGCGATCCAGCGCAGTGAATCGCGCAGGAGTACGCATTGCTCGCTCGCGCACCCAGGATTTTTGCGTTGCACGTACCAGTAATTCGCGACGAACGCCGCGCCCATCGCGAGCACACCGAGTAAGAGTGTTGTCGCGAAGAACGAGACCGGGGTCGTGACCATATTCCAACTGGGACGCGTCGGCATCATATAGACCATAGACATACTGTAGACGAGCGCGATACCGATGACCGCCGCGAGAATCGCGACGAGATTGCGAACCTGGAAGGTCGCGATTTTTTTCCACTGCATCACCGCAAACACCGCGCCCGCGACGGCGAACAACACGCCGAAGAAAATCTCGCGCGAGAGCCAGGACGTTCCCAGGTTCGTCACGGCTTTGTACGCGTTGAGCGGATTGCCGAGGTGAAGCAACGATGCCGCCATTCCAAGCGCGAGCACGGGACCAATCGCGAGAAGCGCGCGGTCGGAAAGTTCATCGGCTTGCTTTTCGCCGGATTTTTTCGCGGTGAAATAGTGGACGATGCCGAGGACGATGAACGAACCGACCGACATCTGCGCCAAAATCGTAAACGTAATCAATGCCCATTCGCGAACGTTCATCTTAGACCTCCTGAACCAAATCGAGAATTTTGCCGGTGCCCTTGCCGCTCGCTTGCGCGTGCCGATGCGGGGTGATGACGAGATTGGGTTTGGTGATGTTTGCCAGCGGCAACGGTTCGATTGCGTTGACGGAGCCGTACTTGGCGCGCAATTCCGCAATGTCGCCAAACTCGATTGCGCGCATCACGCACGCTTCCACGCACGCCGGGTTTTGTCCCTGTGCAAGCAGGTCTTCACAGAAATTGCATTTCGTCATCACGCCTTTGGCTTCGTCGAATTGCGGACCGCCGTACGGACACGTCCATTCGCAATAGCGACAGCCGACACACTGATCCTGGTTGACCAGCACAACGCCGTCCGCGCGTTTGAACATCGCGCCGGTTGGACATGCGTCAACGCACAACGGTTGGTCGCAGTGGTTACAGGCGAACGACATCGAGTACACGAACGTGTTGCTCGGCGTCATGAAATTGCCTTGCTTGACCCAGTTACTGCCGCCGTACTGCACGACGCGTCGCCAATTCATCCCGACCGGTAAATTGTTTTTATCTTTGCAAGCGACCTGACAGGTCTTGCACCCCATACACGCGCTCGCATCGAAATAAAATCCGAGTTGCTTTGCCATCGTTATGCTCCCTTCAAGGGAATTCGTTGCGCCCACTTGTAATCCGGTTCAAGCGGTTTGCCGCTCCATTTTTCAACCTGGACGATGCAGGTGTTGTGACCGCTATGACCTTGCCCGGTCGCAAAGTCGCCGTTCAACGTGTTCGTCGCGCCGCCGCGATCAATCCCGGTCTCTTCGTCAATGTCAATCCACGCGCCTTCGCCGAGCGTTGTCACGCCGGGCATAATCCGATCCGTCACCGACACGGGGCGGAGCACCGCGCCATGCCGACTCGTGATCTTGACCGTGTCGCCATCCTTGATGCCGCGCGCTTGCGCGTCGAGCGGGTGCATGAAAAATTCTTGCGGGTACAGTTCGCGCAACCACAGCAAGTTATCGAAACTCGAGTGACTGCGGCGCATATAGTGGATCGTGTACAACTGCAACGGGAATTTCGGATCCTTGCGCGTTTCTTCGTACCCTTCAATCGGCGGATCGTACTTGGGGAGTGGGTCTTTGGTGTTAAAGCCACATGCCTTGACCCAATCGGACACGGCTTGGCAATAGATTTCAAGTTTGCCGCTCTTGGTGCCGACCTTGTTCTTCACCGGGTCTTGGATAAAACCTTCGAACGCGGTGTAACCCAGTTTGTCGTTTGCCGAACGCGGTACCGAGTACACACCTTTTTCGCGGAACTCTTGAACCGTAATCCGACCTTGTTGCGGCTTGCCGGTCACGCCCATCGCTTTGATGTCATCCTCGGTAATCGTGACTAGGATTTCCGTGCCCGAGCCATCGCTCTTCATTACGCGCGCGCCAGCAAGTTGGTTAAAGACCCGTTGCATCGGCGACGCCAAATAGATTTTGTCTGGATCGGCGCCGAGGCGCTTGGCGATTTCGCGCGCAATCCAAATATCGTCTTTCGCTTCGTACTGCGGTTCGACGACCTGGCTTGCCCAGATGAGCATATCGCGATTGCCGGTCAAGAATCTACCGGCGCGTTCCCAGTCGGTCGTTACCGGCAAAACCAGATCCGCGTACTTGCAATGCGACGCGAGATTATGCCCATCCGCCAGAACAAATTCAACTTTGCGATGGGCTTTGATGCCTTTATTCGAACCGGCTCTCTGATTCAAGGGCGATCCAAAACCGGTCGCGAGGATCATTTGGATGTTGATGTCCTTTTTGCCTTCAGAACCAGCGGTGTACTTGCCGGTCAGCACGGCGTCCCACATTTCACAGCTATTGAACGCATTGACACCGCCTTGGCTGATCACGGGCTTGGTCAGTGGGTTCGTCACTGCCGGATCGCCGCCGTTACCTGCCGTCACGAGTGCCGTACCCGGGTTGCCTGAGCTGGTGTGCATCGAAGGACCGCAACCAGAGCCGATCGTGCCGACATTGCCCGTCATCCACGCGACGGTGAGCATCGCGTGCGGCAAGCACTCGCCGTTGTTGATGCGCGCCGGTGCGCCGGCGGTTTGAATTTGCGTTGGCTTGGTGGTCGCGATTTCCTGAGCAAGCGCGCGAATCTTGGCGGGGGGAACACCGCAAATTTCAGATGCCCATTCGGGCGTCTTGGGTTGTCCGTCGTACGTTCCCAAAACATAATCGGTAAAATTATTTTTGGGATCCGCGCCGGCGGGCATATGATCTTTGTCGAACCCGACCGTGTACTTGTCGAGGAAGGATTGATCCTGAAGTTTGTTCACGATCATGTGGTGCGCCATTCCCAGGAGGATGGTCGTGTCCGTGCCAGGACGAATCGGAATCCACTCGTCAGCCAGAACGCTTGCGGTGTTGGTGTACATCGGATCCACAAAAATAAATTTCGCACCGGCTTTTTTCGCTTGGAGAAAGTGGTACGTTGGACTGCCGTTACTGCTCCACGCCGGATTCACGCCCCACATCACGATCAGTTTGGCTTGCCGCATCCGGATGCGGTCATTGTTCGCATTCGAGCCATTCCCCGCGACTCCCGTGATTTCGTGGTATGCTTCGCCCCATGTGCCCCACGAGACATTGCCCCAGCGGTTTACGACACCGCCGCTGATCATCAGCGCGCGCCCAATCTCTGACGAGCCAACCGAATCATAGATCGAGTTAAAGCCGTACTTTTCGCGGATGCGGATGATCTCATTTGCCGCGATGGTCAGTGCTTCATCCCAGGAGATCCGCACCCATTCATCGCGCCCGCGCAATTCTTTTTTGCCGCCGCCCGGTTCCCAGTTCTTGCGCTTCATCGGATATTTCAATCGATCCGCGCCAAACACGAGTTGGCGTTGTGCGCGCCCGCGCGAGCAGGCGCGTTGTTGGAACCATTCGGGACTGTCGGGATGCGTGTCGTCGGTTTTGACCCGCGTCACGACGCCGTCCACGACCTGGGCTTTGAGCAAGCATCGTCCGCCGCAGTTGTGCCAACACGCGGCGGCGACCCACTTGCTTTCTTTCGGCGCGGCAGTTGCCGGCGCGGCTTGCGCGACGGATTGTAATCCCAGGTTCAATCCGCCGGCTAACGCCGCGGTGCCGCCGACTGCCGCGCTCCATTTGAGAAAACTGCGCCGCGACATTGGCGTCTCTAATTCTTGAGTGAAATCATTTTGGTCACTCATTGACTTTGCCTCCTACGTTTCAAAAAGCCCTCGTATAAAAATTGGTCGGGGAGAAAACCCTCGTCCATCCTATCAACCTCCCTACTGCAACCCAAAGTGCGTTGCGGTCGCGTAGAACAAAAAGCGTCCGACGATTTCACCGACCAGCACGCACACGAACGCGCCATACGCAAGCACGCTCATCATCCGTTCGTGTCCTGCGCTCTGCGCTTCGCGATACACATACACGCCCAGCACGCCCGCGCCGAGGAACGCCAGGACAAGACGCAGAGCGAACAACGCGCCGTACTCGCCGACGAACATCGCCGCGCTCTCCGTCGCGCCACTCGCCGCCATCAACGCGATCGACAACGGAAGCACGACGAATTGAAATCCCAGGAGTACGATCGACGCAATCGCGATCCAACGCAGAGAGACGCGCAGTAACACACATTGCTCGCTCGCGCATCCCGGGTTCTTGCTTTGCACGTACCAGTAATTCGCGACAAACGCCGCGCCCATTGCCAGCACGCCAAGCAGTAACGTCGTCGCAAAGAACGCGAGCGGGGTCGTGATCAGATTCCAACCGGGTCGCGTCGGCATCATATACACCATAGACATACTGTAGACGAGCGCGATGCC
>JACRPR010000029.1 GCA_016223105.1 Chloroflexota bacterium
TCAAACAGGATCCCACCGGTCAATTCGTGCAAGGATTAGAACGCCTCATTGACGGACTCCGCGGCGAGCGTTATTCATTCATGGTGATTGCCGAGCCCATCGCGCGCCCAACCCTGGATGATGTGATTGATCGTTGTCGCACACTCGGATCGGAGATCCATTCACAGGCAAGCCAGTACGTAACGGCAGGGCAAGGACAAAGCGATTCTGATTCCACCACGCGAACTGAAGGCAACTCCGTTGGACTGAATACCGGCATATTAGGCGCGCTTTTTGGGTTCTCGGCGAATTTCTCCGATAGTCGGTCGCGTTCCGGGTCTACCTCGAAATCTAAAAATCTATCCGTCTCGCGCGAGTCGCTCAACAAGACCGCGCAAGATTGCGAACGGACGTTGGATCACTATGTCGACCGCCTCCAGGTCGGCAAGAGTTTGGGGTTGTGGAACACGGGTATTTTTTTGTTGGCGGATAATCAGAATGCATTTTTGCGCGGACAAGGAATTGTGCGCGGGTTATACGCCGGCGCGCAGAGCCAGTTAGAACCGTTACGCGCGGTAGATTTGACTCCGCAACACAACCGCGCGCAAGACGCGCTGATCCATTTCCGCAATCCCGCCCACGAAAAATTTTCCGCCGACGATCATCCGCTCGGACAAATCTTTCAAAAAATCGCGACGCCATTGACCACACAAGAAGTTAGCGTTCTCATCAATTTGCCGCGTCGCGAAGTGC
Organism: Chloroflexota bacterium; assembly: GCA_016223105.1. Taxonomy (GTDB): domain Bacteria; phylum Chloroflexota; class Anaerolineae; order UBA4142; family UBA4142; genus JACRPR01. The sequence goes on from JACRPR010000029.1 coordinate 733, forward strand.
CCGGTGTGCGACTGCGCCCCCGCGCGGATTTTGGGATCAACCCACCGTCTGTCGAAAACGGAATTGAACTCGGGCGCGTGATTTATCAAGGCGGACTTTTGGAACAGTCCTTTGCCGTTACGCCTAAAAGTTTGACCCAGCACATTTTTATTACCGGCATCACCGGCGCGGGCAAAACAAACACTTGCTTGACATTGTTACGGCAAGCGCATGCGCGCAACGTACCGTTCCTCGTGATCGAACCAGCCAAGACCGAATATCGCGCGCTCCTCGCGGACAGCGAACTGGGTCAAACCTTCCAGGTTTTTACATTGGGCGCCGAAGCGATCGCGCCGTTTCGATTAAATCCTTTCGAGTTTATGCGCGGCTTTAACCTGCTCACGCACATTGATTTTCTCAAAGCCGTGTTCAATGCGAGTTTTCCGATGTACGCATCAATGCCGTACATTTTGGAAGAAGCCGTCCTCGAAGTGTACACGGATCGCGGTTGGGATATTGCTTCATCGGAAAATCGTTTTGTGGATGCGCGCCACGCGGATTTCGCGCCGTACTTGCCAACGTTGAGCGATCTCTACAACAAGATCGAAACGGTCGTCTTGCGAAAAAAATACGCGGCGCAATTGACCATGGATATTACCGCCGCGCTCAAAGCGCGTTTGCAAAGTTTGTTGAACGGCGGCAAGGGCTTGATGCTCGACACGCAACGCTCCATTCCAATTGCAACCTGGTTGGAACGCCCGACCGTTCTGGAATTGCGCTATGTTGGCGACGACGATGAAAAAGCATTCTTGATCGCGCTGATCCTGGTTTTGATCTACGAGCATAATCAAGTGCGCGCGGAACGCGCGACGGATCACGCCGACATATGCCACCTCACTTTGATCGAAGAAGCGCATCGCCTGCTCAAAAATATGCCAACGAGCGTGGCAATGGAATCGGCGAACCCGCGCGGCAAAGCGGTCGAAATGTTCACCGACATATTGGCGGAGATTCGCGAATACGGCGAAGGGTTTGTGATCGTAGACCAAATTCCATCCAAACTGACTCCCGACGTGGTCAAAAACACGAATCTCAAAATTTTGCATCGGCTCGTCGCGGACGATGATCGCCGTTTTGTTGGTAACGCGATGGGATTGACCGATCAACAACGCGAGCATATCGTTCGACTCAAACCCGGCGAGGCGGTTGTGCATTGCGCGGGTTTGGAACGCGCAACATTGATCCAGGTCACTGCCGCGAAGGATGATCTCAAAACCAGGTTCAAAGAACAGATTGGCGTGGATGGGTTGAAAGCGCGCATGCTGGAGGCGCGTCGCGCCAATCGCGACGCGTATCGGCGTTGGATCGGTTGTCAGTTCTGCGACGCGCCGTGCGAATATCTCAGCGACGCGAATCGCCCCGATCCATTTGCACGCGCGCAGTTCGCGCCCTTGTTCAACGCGTTGCTCTACGGCGATCTTGCCGCGTGTCAAAAAAATTGGGAGATCGCGCAAGCCGCTTTGCGGCAACATTTACTTGCGCGAAGCGGTCAATCGGAATTGGCGCAGGGCGAATGGTTGTGTCACCTCGTTCAATTGACGCGCGCGCAAATTGACGGCTGGTGTGATTATTTTAGCGCGCATTTGCCGGCGGCAGGCATCGGGGTTGAGTTGCACACGCGCGTCAGTGAAATCGTGCGCGCGATCGCGGCGGCGGATTGGTCGTGCACGTTGGAGCAGATTGCCGGTGCGCGCAACATTTTGTGGAACCGGCTCGCGCTGGAACCACGCCAGGCGAAACCCGGCTGCGCGTTGTGTCAACGCCATTGCCGCTTTGGTTTTCTTGCTCAACAATCCCAACCGCTGGATGCCAAAGTGTTTGATCAACAGATCAAGGCGTGGTCTGCCAATCCGGCGAATCGCAACAATTATGCCTTGTTCGTTCGCATGATCAAGCAGATCGTCGCGCATACGATCATCTTGCCGATTGCGGCGGATGAATTGAGCCATCTCGGATTTTGTTATCTCGCTAATTACACCGCGCGACTTGATGTGTTAGCCGGCTATCAAAGAAATTGCGCGGCAGGAGGATGATCAATGGAAAGTCAATTCGGATTTGAAGGAATGGAATTTGAGCCGACGGAAGCGTTTGAATCACCGGAGATCAACGACGCGCTGGATTCCGCGTTTGCCCCCGATGCCGCGCCGGATGTAGAATCGCCGCTCGATCAAGCATTCCCGCCGCCAGAACCGGGTGGTTTGGATTATCAACCCTCCGAAACCGGCGTGCAATATCCGGATCCTGAACGCAAAGAGGGCAACGTCGGCGGACCCGAGCGATTAGGTTAGCGCGCGCGAAAGGAAAAATCGGAATGAAAATTCTCAAGGTGATTGATTTCAAGCGGAATGTGCTGGGAATCATCCGGCAAGATTCTGCCGGCGCGTTGCAACTTCAAGTTGGCGAAGAAAAATACCGGCAAGATTTGGAGCGCTTTGTTCAACAAATTGCGCGACAACCGGTCTATTTAACGGGCGGCGAAAAAATTGAAAAGGATGGTAAAGTAATATTCGTGACCCGGCGCAAACAAGTGCGCCCAGCGGACGCGGAATTTTTCGCGGGCGTGCAAGAATTGTTGAACACGACGCGCTTTGGTGAGACACGTTTGCGCGGTCTCGTTGTCCAGGAGGGCTAAGCCGATGGTTGACCAAATGGATTTCGGCGACATTAGCGATGTGCCCGATGTAACCGACAGCGGTCAAGTGGACGATGCGCTAAGCGACGCGTTCGATCAAGACATTACCCAGGTTGGCGCTACGGATATTAGTAACTTTACCGAATCAGGATTGACCGATAGCAACACAGTCGCCGCATACATCACGGCAAATATCCCGGCGGAACATTTGGAGGGCTTGGACAGCATCGAGTATGTGAACGATCCAGCCGCGTATCAGGATGGTTTGCAGGGAATGTGGGAATCCGATCCGTGGACCGGCGAAACCGGGATCGATGTGTTTCCGCATGATTCGCAAAACGAATTGTTTGACACGGTCGCGCACGAAATCGGACACAATGCCGAAGCGGTGATGCTCCAACAAAATCCTGACATGATCGATCAGTGGAACGATTTGTACGGCGCGAGCGCGGCGACCTACAACGCATCGGGTGGCGAACAAAACGAATTTGTGTCGCCGTATGCCAGAACCAGCCCCGAAGAAGATTTTGCGGAGAGTTACGCGACGTTTATCAATGATCCGGCTCTGCTCCAAGCCGCGAGTCCCGACAAATATGATTTTATGGCAGAGAATGTATTTGATTGATTCGGATGATGCGAATCCGATCCTAAAATCCAATTATAGTTTGACGAAAGGAGACTCGTATGCGACTGAACAGTAATCTCGGAATGCTCTTGCTCGCGATTTGGCTTATCCTGGTTGGCTTGATGGCATTTGTGCCGGCACTCGGTGCATTAGGCGCATTGCCCCAAGTTCTCGCGATTATCGCGGGCGTTCTGCTTTTGTTAGGCAAGTAGCTGATCACGCGTGCCAGCGCGAAAAATCGATCGCGTCTGTTTTGCGCGGGGGTGATTGCCGGCAATCTAACGATATCAGAAAGGAAGGTTACGATGAATCCATTTCGCCGCCGCCAATCGGATGATTGGGACGAGTTGGAATCCGATCGCGCGCGCGACTCCGATTCGCGTTATGACCGCGAGGATGATCTGCTTAAGGACGATGCGAATGGTAACGTAATTCGCAAAGTTGTGTTCGGACTGGTTGGAGTGATCTTGATCGGTGTAATCGGATTGCTTGCCTACCGCTACATCACAGCATTTTCTAGTCCGCCACTCCCTAGTCCATCCCAGATCAATGTCGCGACCGTGGCTTCCACCGGCACTGCCTTGACATCGGGCATCGAATCTATTGTGCTCCGCTACGATCGTCAAGGCAACCTTGTGGAGGCGCGCAACCAATCCGGCGCGCGCATTGCTAATCCTGGTTCTTTGAATGTGCCGATGGCGTTGGACAAGATCGGCGAAGGCGTCGCGCTCGCACAGATAAGCCAAGCGCTCTCAAAAATTTCCGTTCTGCGCGGCGCGGCTTTCGATCCGACGCGCGCCCAATTGATCTTGATTGGCGAGCCGGGACAAGGCACATTCGACGCGGACGATTTGCGTGTCGCGCTCCGTAGTGTGTTGAGCGGCAACGATCCCGGGGTCAGCATTGATCCAGGTCTCAACGCGAACGAAATGATCGTACGCTATGACGGTCCGACCAAAGATACGCACTTTGGCTGGGTGATGTTCGAAGCCGACCGACGGATGAAAACATTGGGATTGGGCAAAGATAATCTCACCGGGCAACCCGTTTCCGCATCTGTGCCAGGTTTTGCCACGCATCTCGATTTGATTGTTCGACTTGAACCCAATCAATCATCCAACCGGGAACCAACCTGGCATCGGTTCTGGCTCACCCCGAAACGAATGACGATTGAGACTAGTGCGGACGGAAACTCGATGCGTTTCACGGATGCAAGTATTCAAGTTTTAACTGAGTGCCTCGACAAAAACCTAAAACCGCTATCGAATTGCCAAGCTCCTGCCGCGATCGCATTCGCGAATCATCTCACCGAAAACTATGCCGGCTATGCGGCAGAGTATCCGGTGTTTCGGCAATTGGAAGAGTTGGGCAAACTCGTCGCGCTTGCCAAGTGGATGCAGAGCAAAAAACTACCGCTCGATTTGGGTTGGCTCGATGTCAACAATGTCGCACGCGTCAACGTGCCAATGACCACGCCGGCGATCACGGTAACACGCGAAGCGAGCAAGACCGAAACGACTTCGACCGGCGTTTTCATTCAAACGCAAATTTTCTCATTGCATGGCGGCGTAAAATTTCAATTTGAAAATATCTACATCGCGCCGCCGTCCAAAGATCCGACATTGGGCGAAAGCGCAATTCGCGCGCGCCCGGCTGAAAAGACCAACGTGTGGACGGTGGTGGACAGCGCGCGCAATTTGCAGGCGCTGGCTTTTTCAACGCGCGAACAAGATCGCGGCGGGGTGTTACCCGCACGCGCATTGACCGATCTGGAGATTGGAAAAGTCAATCAAACACCGATCGGATTGACGCGACGCGTGGGTGCGGGCAAAGGTGAATTCGGCGCAGAGTGGATGTTGGATTTGCCCGACATTACTTTGCCGGGGGCAAACATTTCCGCGCGCCCGCATCAAACTGCTCCGCTTGAATTAGTCCCATCGCAATTACTTTGGATTTGGCGTGGGATGGGCGAACGCAAATTATTTGAATTCGAGGGCTGGGATCAAAATGGTCGCCGCCATTTTACACGTCCTGGTGTTACACCACGCGAATCAATTATCTGGACGCCGGATAAAGGATATGTCTTCGAGATTGCCGGTGGTGTCAGTCAACAGTTCGATAATACGGGGCGACTGATGCAATGGTCGGATGCTTCGGGGCAGTGGGCGCGCTTTTCCTACGATGGTCATCGGCTCGCGCGCATTGAACATCGCAATGGCGCATCCCTAACCGTGCAGTATGATAACGCGCGGATATCCCAGGTTATTACGCGCGATGGCAAACGCCGCAAGTTTCAGTATGACGCGGCGGGGCGGCTCGTTACCGTGACCGATGAAAACAATGCCGGAACTGCCCGCTACGAATACGACGCCGCGAATCGGATTGTCGCGGAGTGGGATGGTCAAGGTGCGCTCGTTCAACGCAATGAGTACGATGCCGACGGGCAGATGAGCGCGTTTACCCAAAACGGACGCGCGTACAAAATCACAACGACCGCCAGTGGCACCGAACTTGCATATCAAATGCCAACGATTGCACCCCAACGCGCGCCGGCAAGCAACGTTGACGCGATACTAAATCGCTTGCCGCAAGCCAAAAGGAACGATGCGACATTCAGGCAACAGTTTAGCGCGATAGTGGACAAACTTGATGCCGCGGCGCGCGCGGATTTGGAAAAAACACTTGCCCAGCCGAACAGCGAACTATATCTCGATCTGGTTCAAACCCGTGATTGGGAATTTATGCGCGACCACACGCCGCGATTTGTAACCGATGCCGATGGAGCCGACCTCAAATTTTTCGCGGCGGAGGATACCGGCATTTTGCTGTTGCGAACCAATCTGCAAGCCAAGTTGGGACCAGCGGCAATGCTTGAAAAGTTGGTGCGCTATCGTCAACTCCAACGCGCCGCGCCCGATCAGACAAGTGTGTTTTTTAGTGAATACGCGACCGGGTTACGTGTGTTGGTGAATGACACCTTCTTTGAAATTCAACCGGGCGAAGTTGCCGGTATGCGCGAACGCTTGGAGCGCGCGTTGGATTTCATTCCCGGCGTGAATCCCCCGCAAACATTCAAAGAACTGGCGGCGCGCAATTCCAAGCAATTCGGCGAGATACTCGCTCAACGCGGACACATTTCTGCCAATGCTGAGATCATTGTGTTGGACGGCGATTGGCTGGATGTGAATCTTCAGCACGCCTTGCCGATGCGGAAAATTTTTCGCACGTATAGCACCAATGTCGCGCAAATTCTTAACCGCTTGCGCTATCAACAAACACTGACCATTCAGAAAAACCAAGTTGTAGTTTTGAATGCAATGCCGTCGAACGCGCAGGAATTGAAAAACATTGACAAACCCAATGACAGTCCGCTCGAATGGACAGAGACGAAAAACCATTGGGATCAAATGATAGCCAACGCGGGAATCACAACCCAAGCCGCAGATCATCCGGCATTTCTCAAAGCACTGCAAGAGAATAAGCATGTGATCGTACTGACCGCGCATAGCGATGGCATCACCATTTATTTTGCGAATGGCACGCGGTTCACCGCGTCAAGTTTGACCGATGCGATCAAGGAAAAGATTCGCGCCAATCAACCGATTGTGTATTTGCTATCTTGTAACGCCGCCAGCATTAGACAGCCCGCAAGTTTGGCACAATCTTTGCTCGACGCCGGAGCACAAGGGGTGATTGCGCCTGCCGCCGAGGTGAGCCCCAAGGTTGAGTTGGATGTGTTCAAGCGATTTTTGGACAGCATCGGCAAAGACACCCATTTCCTTGACGCGCTCTGGAAAGCAATTCAAGGAACCGATATGCAAAACTGGATCGGGCGGCGGCAAATCTTTCCGCGCCTTGTCCCGGCATAACTCTGTCAAATCTATTTTGTCGCGCGCGCGCGGAGAGGGAAGCGAAATGAAACACTGGCTCGTCCGTTATTTTGGATTCGGCTTACTGCAAGAAATCTCACTCGGCACAAGCAAACGCCGACCTGCGTGGCAGAACATTGTGATCACCGTCGCGATGTACATCGGTATCGTGTGCGGCGTGCTGGCGGATTATTTTCTGACCTTGTTTAAAACTGCCGGCACAGCGGGTGCGATTCAACCGGATGCGTTCTCCATCCTCCGAGCATGGTTGACTGCCACGCTGATCTTTCCATTGGTATATCCAAAAATTTTTGGACCGCTGGACACATCCCAAATGTTGGATCCGCGCACGTCCGGCTTTAGTGTGCGCGTGCTCCAATTTTTCGTCGCGTTTCAAAATGGTTTTTTTTGGCACGCGGTTCTTTGAGTCTGACAACGCGTCGCCAAAGGGATAGAGAGATGGAAGGCGCATATTCGTTTGAAATGGATCTGAGCGCGGAGATGCCCGCGCCAGAAATGAATGTTGCCGATTTGCCAATGACGGAAACGGCAACAGACGTGGGCGCGCTCGCTGTTGGCGCGCTTGACGATGGCACGGTGGCGTTCGATTCGATAGAACCACTCTCAGAACTAGCGATATTGGATTGGAATACGCCATTCAACGCGAGCGAATTCAACGCGCCGCTCGACACGATGATACCTCCCGACGCGAGCGAACTCGATGCGCCACTCGACACGATGATACCTTCCGACGCGAATTTTCTCCCGGTTGATGCTGGTGCAGATGAACCATTGCCGGATGATTTATCCAATACGTCTCCAAATTCAGAATCGGGTGAACCGATTTCCGAATCTGACCAAGAACCTTCGCCCCTCGCGGATGATGTAACCAATGCGGATGGACTAGAACCCGAAGTCGTTTTTAGTGAAAATGATCAAATCGAGATGATGCAGATTGATCGAGAACGAATTGACGCGCTCTTGTCCGATAAATCGGAAAAGGTTTCAACCGAGGAGGGAGACAAACGGCATGATGATATTCAAGGCGCGTTGATCAGCCAGGGTGAATACGACAATTGTGAAGTAAAAGCCACCGATGAAAATGGTGAAGATGCTAGGCGAGATCATACGATCACGCGCGGTGAGCATGAGGGTGAAATTAGACAAGAAGGCACGATCTATGATCTCTATCGCGAAACAGAAGATGCGCTCTTCACTGCAGAAATCAAACCGTTTACTCCCTCCGGCATTCGCGAAGCGGAAAATAAACTCGAACTGCAACGAGACATTGAAGAAAACCATGGCGGCAATCACGGCGGTAAAGAAGTCGTGCGCGAAACAATTTTTTATGATCCGCGGGATGGAGCAATTGTGTTGCGGGGGCCAACTCTGGCAACCATCGAAACGGCAAAGGAGCTGAGCAAAGGATGGGGCATGAAATAAAAGGATGTTGGCAATGAAAAAAAATTTCACCAAACCGATCATACCAGCGGTTGGCGTTGCCGGGTTACGATTGGGTGATGCCGAGTCGCTAGTCCTTGACCAACTGGGCAAACCTAAAAATTCAACGTCAACACCCGCCGGCACAGTCCGAATGGAATATGATTCAATAACTGTTTGGCTAAACACCGCACGCCAAGTCAAACAGATCGCGATATCTGCGGGCTATCAAGGACAAACCGTGGATGGGATTGCTATTGGTATGCCGATGAGTGAATTGAAGCGGCTTTGGGGTTATGATCTTGCCTATGATCAAGCTGGCGAGTTTTGGGAATTTTTGAATCGCCCCGGTACGCTCTTTGCATTCGAAAAAGACGGCGAAGGCGTTGAGCGAATTTCAAAAATATTTATCGCACCCCAGACGAACATTGGATAACCCTCTCGCTCGGTTACACAGCCGCATTGCATGTTGGCGTACAACTCATCGGCTTGCACTTGCCCCAACCCTGCTGACGACTAAATGGCACACTAAGGGTTTGACCGAAAATAACTTGAACAGTTCTTCAAATGCGTCAATTTGTTGGCTGAGTGCGTGAGCATTCTGCTACACGATACTCTATGTTGCCCACTCTTGCGCGTCGCATTTTCTCATTCAAACAGTCATTTTTGCAAGGACTAAGGGACCGCTCAAAAATAACTATCGATTTTTGAACTGCGGCTTGATAGTGTAATTCCATTGTGGCAGTGTTGTGTGTTTGTGCAGATTCAAAGCCGCCATGTGTTCTTTCGAGATTTTGATTTTGGTCAGATAAACTTTTCGAGTCAGTGTAGCTTTCACAACTAATCCGGGTTCTGTGGTGGTTGCCTCAATCAGACCGATCATCTTGGCGTAACTGGTCAAGGGTTGACCCGCCCAGTTGCCGCTGATGAAACTGAAGAGACGGTGATCGACGGGATTCCATTTCGATGCGCCTGTTGGATAATGCGCCACGGTCACTTCCAAGCCATGTGGATTCACGAAACCATGTTGGAGGTGTATTTCCACAAACGGGTCCGATAGCCGTTGCTTCCGCCTCCATCCGCTAGAATTAACAAGGCAGGTGCATGCGGATAATCAAACCGACCATAGGTCATCCACCACCACGCAATTGCATCGACCGCAAATTCGGCTGTGTCGGCGGTTGTACCAACACAAATGTAACCGGTATTGCGCGTGAGATCATAAACGCCATAAGGAATCGCAATGCCTTTGGCTAACGAGCGAAAATCATAGATGTTGACCTGGGTCGCTTTGCGACTCCAGACCCGCCCCGGATTCCGAAAGGCACCAATCAACTCACGTTTCTTGGTGTCGACGCTGATGATCGGCCAGCCCTGCTCTAAAAATGCCTGAATTTGCGCTTGAATGTATTCGAATTGTTCGTTGCGGTGCGGACTGGCGCGACCATCCCATTGTTTGGCATTGACGTGCCGCGAATAATCTTGCTCGCGCAACAAACGTCCCACGGTGTTGGGCGAAATGGTGTGAGCCGGTTTCAATTGCTCACTGAGTTGATACAGGCTTTGGCGTTTCCATTTCCGTGCCGTCTGCGGATCGCCGGCGGTTTGATTTCGCAGTAGTTGTGCCAAGTCGGTCAGGAGCGTCGCATCTTTTTTTCAACGCGTGGGCGACCGCCACCGGGCATACGAATACGCTCAGTGGCTTGGGACGCTTGCAGTTCACGACGGCCTGCCGCAATGGTCGCCGCACTCAAGCCCGTGATTTGCGCGAGCATGCGGTCACCACCATACCCAAGACGTTGCGATTCGAGACCGACATACACGCGGCGTTGATCTTCATCGAGAGTGCTGACCAAGAAATTGATATGTGCGTGTAACTGTTTGGTCGGCGAATCCTTGCGTGAACGACACGCGGAACAGTGGCACTTGTGGATCGGGCGTTTTTCCATACAGCACCTGGTGCAAACGTTTGTGGATGAGGACGATTATACGCCTGATTCCACGGATGTGCTCGCAACGTTCAATCCTTATCAGTGCTCCCAGACGAATCACTGATTTACCAAGCAAATCGCGGTTTTGAAAATCAAAAGTTATTTTTGAGCGGTCCCTCCAAAAGACGAGGTGCAACAATGAAGTTGAACGTCGGTAGGACACTGTTGCTGGGATTCGGGTTCTTCGGCATCAGTATCATCACTGGTATTAACAAATCGTACGTCGCGCCGTTCCTGGGCACTGATTTTGGATTGAAAGCAAACGAGGTGAGTTTGATCGTCACGCTGGGGACAATCATTACTTTCCTGATTCAACCATTGATCGGTTCTGTTAGCGACAATACGCGTACTCGCTTTGGGCGACGCATTCCTTTCATCATCATCTTTGCCCCCCTCGCCGCAATCGGTTTTGCGCTCCTCCCCTTACTCGTTCAACCCGGACTGTTGTGGGGCTTCGTCGCAGTCCTACTGTTTATGACCGTTGCGCTTGCACTGTTTCGCACTCCAGTCATCGCATTGATGCCAGATATTACCCCATCCCAATTCCGTAGCCAGGCAAATGGATTGATCAATTTGATGGGTGGAATCGGCGGCATTCTCGCTTTTGCGGCAGGCGCGTATTTGTACGGTCTGAATCGCGCACTTCCGTTTTTCGCATCAGCGGTTGCCCTGGTTTTGGCGTGTGCAATTGTCGTCTGGAAGATCAAAGAGCCAAAAGACAGCGATACAAAAGCCGTCGAAGCTAGACCTGGCTTGATTCAGAGTTTGCGCGTTGTCCTGGCAGAACGCGAAAAGAGCGCGCTATTACTTTTCCTCGCAATCTTTTCGTGGTTCGTAGGCTACAATGGCGTCGAGACGTTCTTTACACTCTATGGTGTCAAGATGCTCAAGTTGCAACCAAACAACGCCGCTTTCCTACTCTCTTTTCTCGCGTTGATGTTCGTTATCTTTGCTGTGCCGAGCGGTTACATCGCTGGTCGAGTCGGACGGCGCAAAACGATTCTTACGGGCATTGCGTCGCTTGCGATTTTGCTTGCGGTTGTTCGTATCCTCCCAGTCGAATTACAAACATCGGGTGTGGTGTTGCCAATTTTGCTCGCGCTGATCGGAATCAGTTGGAGTCTGATAAATGTAAATTCGTTAGCGATGGTCGTGGATGTCGCGCCACAAACGGAACTGGGCACGTACACCGGGTTGTATTACTTCTTCTCGACTGCCGCGGCAGTGATCGGGCCCATCTTGGCTGGGTATGTGATTGAAGCGATGGGCGGTGACTATGGAATGATCTTTGTAATTGCACCGATCACGCTCGTATTTGCTTTCTTGTTCATGTTTTCCGTGCGCCGCGGAGAGCGGGCAGATCAAGCAATCGCCACAACACCAACAAAATAAAAAGGGCAAGCAGTATGGGCTTGCCCCGCTGTTCAAAGTGTTCTAGCATTCGGTATATCCCCCGACAACATTAACTTTTGAAACAATGCCGTGAGGTTGGTCGGGTCTATATGCCAATTATGCACACCTGATAAATATCAACTCACTGCCCATGGTCGTGGACATTGCGCCCCAGGATCGCATCGGCACGTACACCGGGTTGTATTATTTCTTTGCGACCTTCGCCGCGATTTTGGGACCCTGGCTCGGCGGCGCGTTGACGGATGTGATGGGACGCGATTACACGGTGATCTTTACAATCGCGCCGATTGGAATGATCGTCGCGTTGATCTGTATGTTGGGTGTGCGAAGGGGCGAGCGCGCGGAATAAAAAACTGGGGCGACCTTCACGGTCGCCCCAGTTGTTTACGGGGGGTGGACGAATGCCGATCCCCAGAAATGACAAACCCGATTCCGCCATAATCGTTCCCGCGATGCCGATGGAAAATCCCACGATGATCGGGCTGAGCGAATTGGGCAAAATGTGTTTGAGCATAATCCGCCAATTCGATGCGCCGACGACGCGCGCGGCGGTGATGTACTCGCGCTCTTTGAGCGCCAAGACCAAGCCGCGCGTCACGCGCGCCTCCCAGGGCCAACCGACGAGCACCAGGACAAGCACAATGCTCCACACCGAGGACGGTAAAATTGCCGCCATAAACACGGCGAACAAAAACGGCGGAAACGCATACATCGTATCCACGACGCGCATAATGATCGTGTCCACCGTGCCGCCGTAATATCCCGCGATCAATCCGAGCATCATACCGATGCTCGCCGTCGCGATTTGCACGACGAGACCGACCATTAACGAAACCTGTCCGCCGTGCACGACGCGGCTCAACAAATCGCGTCCCAGTTCATCCGTGCCGAACCAGTGCGCCGCGCTCGGCTCTTCGCTGATGCGTCCCAGGTCTTGATCGAGCGGCGAAGCCAAGCCCAGCCATGGCGCGAACACGATGAACAAAATCAGCGCGACGAGAAAAAAGAACGAGGCGACTGCCGCGCGATTTTTTTGCAGGCGATACCACGCGTCCCACCATAAATTCGAGGCGACCGGTTTGCGGCGCAAAATATCTTGGCTCATCTTACGTGTACCGAATACGCGGATCCAAAAATCCGTACAACAAATCTACGATGAACGTTACAAACAGAAACGCGACCGAGAGCAAAATCGTTACCCCCAGGATCACCGGATAATCGCGATGCACAACGGCTTGCACGCCGATGCGCCCGACGCCGGGAATGCTAAAAACCGTTTCGATCAAAAACGCGCCCGCGAGAACTCGCCCGACCATAATGCCCAGCACCGTAAGCGTGGGGAGCAGTGCGTTCTTGAGCGCGTGCCGCACGATCACCGCCGACTCGCGCAAACCTTTCGCGCGCGCGGTGATGACGTACTCTTGATTGATCACTTCGAGCATTGACGCGCGCAACATGCGCGCGAGCAAGGCGGAAGGTTGCGCCGCCATTGTGAGACACGGCAAAATATAGTGCGCCGGGGTCGTCAACCCGGCGACCGGCAGTAAATTAAAATGGAGCGAAAAGATCACGATCAAAAAAGTAGCGAGCGCAAAACTGGGAAGCGAAATGCCGGAGAGCGCGACGAACATAATCGCGTTGTCGAGCCAGGTATTGTGCTTGAGCGCGGACAGGGTGCCCAGCACCAGCGCGCTAATCACCGCGATCAACAGCGCGATGCTCTCCCACTGCAACGAGACGACGACGCCCGGCGTGATCACTTCCATCACCGGCTTGCCGATGTAATAGTACGACGTGCCGAAATCGCCGACGAGCGCGTTGCGGAGAAAATAAAAATACTGCACGGCGATCGGTTGATCGAGACCGTACTGCGCTTGCAATTGGCGCACGACCTCGGGCGCGACATTTTGATCGCCGATCATCAAACGAATCGGATCGCCCGGCGCAAGGCGCGACGCGAGAAACGCGATCAGCGTCGCGGCAAACAAACTAAAGAGCGTCGCAAAAATTCGTTGAACGAGAAAGCGGGACATTGAAAATGGGATTGTAGGGGCGACGCATGCGTCGCCCCTACAACAAACGCACGTTATTTTACGATCTCGACCGTCTCGAACCGGCGTGGTCCGAGCAAGTCCGCGGCAAAACCCTTGACCGACGGCTTGACCAAGAACAAGTGCTTGGCAAAACCGAATGGAATCAGCGGTGCTTCGTCGCTCGCCATCTTGGCAACGTCGCGCCACGCGGCAAGCCGTTTCGCCGGATCTGTTTCGGCGAGCGCCTTGTCCACGAGTTTATCATATTCGGGATTCGCGTAACTCGCAAAGTTGCTCTCCGCTTTGCTGTACAACAATTCAAAGAGCCACACTTCGGACGCGGGGCGATCCGCCGACCAACCCCAGGACACAATGTCCCACTTGTCCTTTGCCCACAAGCCGTTCAACACGTCGCCGCTTTCGCCGATGCGAACCGCGACATCAATGCCCAGGTTCGCTTTCAACTGCGCGGTGATCGCTTCGGCGACGGTTTGCTCATCCGCGGTCGTAACAAATTCGATCTTGGGGAAACCCTTGCCGTCCGCGAACCCGGCTTTTGCCATCAAGTCTTTTGCTTTCGCCGGATCGTACGCGTACCCAACTTCGTTCGGGATCGCTTCGGAAATGCCGACCGGCACATACCCGGTCGCGAGGTTGCGATCGTTGCGTAGCACTTTTTCGATCAGGTCTTTGCGATTGATCGCATAATTGAATGCCTGGCGCACATTCTTGTCTTTGAACGCGGGCACGCGTTTTTCGTTCAACACAAAAAAGGTGAGTTGCCCGCGCGACCATTGCGCGAGTTCCTTGCTCATCGTCGCGTCGCGTTCGATCTGCGCGAGTTGCGCGCCGGTCACACCCAGGATGTCAATCTCGCCCTTTTGATATTGCGCGAGCGCGGTCGCGGCATCCGGCACGGTGAGATATTCGATGCGGTCCACTTTGGGCTTGCCCAGAAAATAATCCGGGTTCGCTTCGAGCACGACCTTGACGTTCGGTTGCCAATCCACATACTTGAACGCACCCGCGCCAACCGGTTTGTCTTTCCATTTCGCCTCGCCGTCAATCACGGCTTCCTTCGGCACAACCGCCATAAAGTTCGTCGCAAGCCGGAGAATCAACGCGGGATCCGGTTGCGCCATCACGATTTTGAATGTCGTCGCGTCAGTCGCTTGCAAACCTTCGACCACCGTTACTTTGCCGTCAATGAAATCTTTGACGCCTTTCACTTTGGCAAGGTTCGCCGGACCCGCGGCGGCTTTGACTTTCGGATTCAAGATGCGCGTGAATGTGTACACAAAATCATCCGCGACCACTTTGCGTCCGTTGTGGAATTTTACATCGTCGCGCAGTTTGAACGTGTACGTCAAACCATCCGCCGAGACCGTCCATTCTTTCGCGATGAACGGCACGATTTCCATTTTCTCATTGTAGCGCAACAAACCCGCGTGCAAATCTTTCGCGATGTACCCGGTGATCAATTCGAGGAATAAACCCGGTTCGAGCGTGCGCGGATCGCGCGTCAAACGAAAACGCAAGACGGTGGGCGCGGCGGGCTTGGGCACATCTGTCGGTTTTGGTACGGCGGTTGCCGGCACCGCGGTCGGTTTCGGCGCGTCCGTTGGCTTGGGCGCGTCGGTTGGTTTTGGCGCGGCAGTTGGCGGCGCGGCAGTCGGCGCCGGCGTCGGCGCGGCGCACGCGACCACACCGATCAACATCGCGACCAGCGCGATAGCGAGCAGAACATTCCTTTTCATTTTCTCCTCCACGAGTGAAACAAATCCAAATAATCGAATGCGGTCATCGTTCGCTGTCCTTTCGCATCACCTCCCGTTGGACAAATTTGAAATTTGCCATTCCGCGTCGCAAGTTGGAAACTTGCGCTACAATTCCAACACGCGCAAGATATTGTGTCCGAGAATTTTCTGGGCGCCGCGCGGCGTGAGATGCGCGCGGCGAATCACATCAAGTTCGACCGCGAGCGGGTCGGGGTCTTGGTGTGAGTTGAACGGAAAATCGGATCCAAATATCACACGCTCCTCGCCAACGATTTCAACCGCGCGCGCGATCATTCCTGGGTCGCGCACGGTGGACGTTTCAAAGTACACGTTCGGCTCATCGCGCAACGCGCGCAAATTTTCTTCGACGTGTTGCGCGGTGTTCGGCGTGTGGCGTCCCAGGTGCGCGACGATCACTTTGAGGCGCGGCGCATCGCGCAACATTCCTTTGATTTTGTCGGACACCTCGTTCGGCGTGCGCGAACGCGCGTGCAGTAACAACGGCTTGCCGGTTTCGGCAACTTGCGCGTACGCGCGTTTGAGATCGAATCGTTCCGGCGCTTGGAGAATGTCCTGCTCTTTGAATCCGCACGCGCCCGCGTTTGCCCAGCGTTCCACATCGTCGCCGATCAGCGCGAACGGAATGATGCGTGCGGGATACGCGCGGTGCGCGGACAAGACATATTCGTTCGCCATCACCGCGTCCACCTCTTCGAGCGGATACGCGAACGTCACCGCGCGATCCACGCCGTTCGCATCCATCCGCGCGATCAAATGCTCAATCGAATTTTCCATCGGATCGCGAAATGCCGGGCGTTTGAGTTTCTCTGCCGAAATCGGTTTGACAATGAACGCTTTCAAACCAATGTGCGTGTGCGCGTCAATGATCATTCCGTCAGTTCCTTGATCGTTGCTTCGATCGTATCCGCCGCGCGCGCGGCTTGGTCGCGCGTGATCACGAGCGGCGGACGCAACGCGAGAATGTGATCCATCCCGTGCACCGCGCATCCTTTGGGATAACAGCGCGCGCCGAGCGTGTTGGCAAAACCGCGCAGTGGTTCTTTCGTGGCGCGATCCTTGACAAACTCGATCGCGATACACGCGCCGCGTCCGCGCACATCGCCGACGATTTCAAACCGGGTTTGCCAAGCGTGCGCGCGCGTCAACCAGTATTCGCCAATCTCCCGCGCGTGCTCGATCAAATTTTCGTCTTGCAAAATATCGAGCACGGACAGTGCGGACGCGCACGCGAACGGATTGCCGCCGTTGCCGCCGCTCATTTCGCCGGGCGTGAGCGATGCGGTCAAGCGCGCTTCGGCGACGAGCGCGGCAATCGAAATGCCGTTGCCCATGCCCTTGCCAATGCACAACAAATTCGGCGTGAGGTTTTCCCATTCGAGCGCGAACAATTTGCCGGTGCGTCCGAACGAAGATTGGATTTCGTCGAGGATGAAAATCACGCCGCGTTCCGTTGCCCACTGTTGCAAACGCGTGAGATAACCGGCGGGCGGAAAAATCAAACCGCCCACGCCTTGATACGGCTCGACGATCACACACGCGAGATCGCCGGTACTTTCGGAATCGAGAATCCGATCAAGAAAATCCACGCAATAAAAATTACAGGTCTCGATTTTTTTGTCGAAGGGGCAACGATAGCAGTACGCGTACGGCGCGTGGATCGCGCCGGGCAACAGCGGTCCGAATTTTCGGCGGCGTTGCAAACCGTTCATGCTGATCGCGCCCATCGTCCGCCCATAGACACCGCCCCAGAATGACAAAATCTCGTGCTTGCCGGTGAAGCGGCGCGCGATGCGAATCGCCCACTCGACAATCTCGCTTCCGCT
Source organism: Chloroflexota bacterium (assembly GCA_016223105.1). GTDB lineage: Bacteria > Chloroflexota > Anaerolineae > UBA4142 > UBA4142 > JACRPR01. Next base: position 18,397 of record JACRPR010000029.1, read on the forward strand.
CGTCGCAAAAAAAACCTTGTCGAGATTTGCCGGCGTCAGTTCGACCAGGCGTTTCATCAAGCGCGCGCGTTCGGGATTCGTCCAACTGCCTTTGCCGACGATCATTTGCGCGGCGGCGTTCTGCAACGCGGCGACGTGGCGCGGATGGCAATGCCCCACGTTCGCGATAATGTCACCCAGGTCGAGCGTGCGATGCCCGGCGGTGTCAATCAGTTCCGCGCCTTGTCCGCGCTCGATCACAATTGGCAGAGACGACGGAATGAAATCCGCGTCGTACTGTTTCGACCATTCCCAAAATTCGTTCGGCATGGGCAACCTCACGGCGATTTTGCAAACTCGATCAAAAAGTCAATGATGTCTTGCGCCATTGCCGCCAAAAGTCTTTCGCCCTTGTCGCGTTTGGCAAGCGTCGCGCTTCCGTTGATGCCGCTTGGCGTCGTCATTCGCCCGGCGACGTAAATTTTCTGCGCGCCGCTCGGTCCGCGCGTGCCGGGAATAGCGGGCAGAACTTCATCCACCGCACGCTCCATCTTGACCAGGTCGGGGCGAATGAACAGCATATTCGAAGTTTCCATTTCATCCGCATGTCCGCCGGACGCTTGTTCGGAAATTTCTTTCTCGACTTCCGCGCCCAATCCCAGGATGTTGGTGAGCGCGACCTGGATCCCGAGTTCGTTGTGCAATTGCATCGCGAGGGTCCGCATCGGCGGAAACGTCGAAACCCCGCCGTCGAGAATCAAAAACTTGTGCGTGCCGTGCCGCGCGAGCGAGCGAATAATGTCGCCGACCACGCCCATAAAATATTCGGGGCGAATCGAGACACTGCCGGGAAAATCAATAAACGCGGGAAAATATCCGTACGGCAACGTCGGCATCAAGATCACCGGACACGCTTCGACCACGCGCCGCGCGAGTTCTTCGACGACCATTTGATCGGTGCCGCACGGCAAATGCGGACCGTGCTCTTTGGTGCCCGCGCCAATCGGGATGACGGCAATCGGATGCGTTTTCACGGCGGCTTGGGCTTCGAACCAGGTCAAGTGCGAAAGTAAAACCCCTTGCATACAATTCCTCCGTTGGACAAGTTTCTAACTTGTCCTTCAGCGTATCGGCAAGTTGGAAACTTGCCCTACGATTCGGGCAACACGCCCGCGACATTATCCATCGGACGAAACACATTGGCTTTGGGATCGCGATACAACTCGACGGCGAGTTCATAGCGATCGCCGCGGTGATAAAACACAATGTACTCGACCGGTTTTTCTTGTTGTGAGTACGTGGTGCGTTCAATCATCATCACCGGCGCGGCTTTGGGGAGCGCGAGGAGTTTGGCGGTCGCGGCATCCGCGGCAAGCGTGCGAACGATTTGCGTCGCGCGTTTGATTTCGACTTGCGCGTGGCGCGCCAGGAGTGTATAGATCGGCGTCGTCGCGACCTGGTCGAGCGTGAGCATGCGCGCAAACGGTTGGGGAATATAAATCAGCGCGAATGCGATCGGATCGCCGCGAAAGAGGTGGCGGCGTTTGACCCGCAGGACGCGTTCGCCTTTCGCCAAGCGCAATGCCCGCGCGATGGGCGCGTCCGCGTGCACGATACCGAACTCGATGACCTGCATCACTTGCTCGCGTCCTTGCTGTGCCATCACTTCGGCAAAACCGCGGAGCGCGTGCAAGTCTTGTTGAATCTTGGGCGGCGCGACAAAGGTGCCTTTGCCTTGGCGGCGCACGATCAACCCTTCGCGCACGAGCACATCGAGCGCTTGACGCGTGGTGACCCGACTGACTTGAAACCGCGTGGTTAGCGCGCTTTCCGGCGGAATCGCCGCGCCCGCTTTGAGTTTGCCGTTAGCAATCTGCTGGCGCAGACGGTCGGCAATTTGTTCGTAGAGCGGAGTGGCTAGGTTGCGTTTGAGTTTTAGCATAGTTTCCACGCTGGCAAGATGTCATAAGACAACTTGATACATTTAGACTATATCAAAATCAGATCGGTTTGTCAATAGAGTTGGCTGGGCGATTGAAATCGCTTCAACCCATTGCGAAAGCGACCTGCGTCGCTTCAATTTAAGCCGACGACGGTCGGCTTTGCCGTGAGTTGCCGCGAATTCACACCTGCCCTTGCGGGCGGTGCAGGTCGTCCCGGTTTTTTTCGACGTCCATTTCCTAATTCCTGGTAAATTTCTTCAATCTGATCCGCGACGCGCGTCCACGCGTACTCGCGCGCAATCGCGACCCCGCGCCGGCCCAAGCGTTCGCGCAAATCCGGTTCGCAGATCAAATGGCCCAGGATATCCGCGAGCGCGCGCGGATCGCCTTCGGGCACGAGAAACCCGGTTTCGCCATCGCGCACGACGAACGACAAGCCGCCGACAGCGGACGCGACGACCGGCGTGCCGCACGCCATCGCTTCGAGCGCGACCATGCCGAACGATTCGTACAGCGACGGCATCACGACAATATCCGCCGCCGAATAATAGTACGGCAAATCTTCTTGCGATTGTTTGCCGCGAAACATCACAATGTCGCCGATGCCCAATTCATCTTTGAGCGATTGCAAACGCGCGAGCTCCGCGTCGGGCGTGTCCTCGTCCACATCGCCGCCGACGAGACACACGCACATTTTGCCGCGCAATGCCGGATGTTCTTGAATGACGCGCGCCATCGCGCGAAACCAAATGTCAATGCCCTTGATCGGATCAATGCGTCCGACGAACAAAATCATGTGATGATCGTTCGGCGAACCGACAAATGCTTTCGCCTCCGCGAATGGAATCGGTCGGAATAGATTGAGATCAACGCCGGGCGGAACGACGCAAATGTTTTGCGGCGGCGCATCGTACAATTCGATCATATGTTCCCGGTCGAGCGGCGTCGCGGCGATGAGACAATTCGCGAATTGCATCAACTCGCGTTCGATGTGAATGCGATGATCGGTCTCGCGATCATACACGCGCCGCGCGACCTGGTTTTTCAGCGCGCCGAGCGTGTGGTACATTTGCACGACCGGCGCGCGTTGACATTCCTGCAACTCGCGCGCGACCCAGCCCGAAAGCCAATAGTGCGAGTGGTACACGTCGTAGTAAATGCCTTCGGTCTCGGCAATGTGTTGAACGCCGTGCGTAAACTGGGGCAGGTAATCGAACAAGCGATGTTTGTTGTACGGCGCTTCGGGTCCGGCGGGAACGTGAAAGACGCGCGCGCCGATTTCCAAACCGGGAATCTCGTGCGCGATATGCGGGTCTTGCGAGCGCGTGTAAATGTCAATGCAATGCCCGCGCGCGGCGAGCTCGCGCGACAACTCGCGCACATACACGTTCATTCCGCCGGTCTCTTTGCCGCCGAGCGCGGCGAGCGGACAGGTATGCACACTTAACATGGCGATATTCAATGGTCTAACCTCATCGTAGGACTGGTTTCATTTTAGCACATTGCGGCGCGTTGGCAAAAATGAAATCGAAGGTAAACAAGTAAACAGGTAAACAAGTTTGCCCTGTTTACCTGTTGACCGATTGATCTCTTTTGGCGATGTCAGATTCGGGCGTCACCCTGAGCGCGGCGAAGGGTCTCGCGCGCAACGATCTGAGATTCTTCGCTACGCTCAGAATGACGGTCGAACGCGCGTGTGCATCACGTTCCGTACTTGGGCGGCAGAACGCGCGGCGCGTGCCGACCAACGAGCACGGCTAACATTCCGCCGCGTTGCGCGACATTCACGACTTGCTTTTGCGAGGCGCGCCCCAGGATCGCGACGCCGTACTTGGTCGGCGCAAGTCCGACGACGACGTAGAACGGCGCGGCTTGCACCGTGCCATCATCCGCGATCACCGGAAATTCGTACACGCTGATTTTCGCGAGCCGTTGCACGACCCACGCGCCCGGCGCGCGCACCGCGCGTTCAATCGCGTCTTCCCATTCGCCGTCCGTTACCGACGGTCCGATCAAAATATCTTCGCCGCCGTACGAACGATTCGGTTTGATCACGAGAATCTCGCGATTCTTGCGAACGTACTCGACCAGGTCAATCATTTCATTGTGCGGATCGGTCGAACGCCGTTCGGTCAACAAGCGCGTCCACAAAACGTGATGCCGGAAAATGTTGCGCTCGTCCACCGAAAAGTATTGCGAGAAACGCGAATCGGTGAAAATTTCAAAACAACTCTTGTGATCGAAATCGCCCGCCATCGAAGAAATGATCTGATTTTGCTTGAAGAGATGTTTGATCGCGCGCATATTCTCGCCGTCTTTTTCTTGTTGCGCGAGATCGCGCGTATCGTAATCGCGATACGCGACATCAATCAGATGCCCTTCATAGTACACTTCGTTATTGCGAAACACGAGTTCGGTCGGATCGGCGTGATAAATTTCATAGCCGCGTTCGCGATAATAATTCGTCAGCGTTTCGAGTTCGTTGGGCCCATCGCCCGCGTATTTCGGGTCCACCAAACAAATCGTGCGCCCTTTGCGCCCAATGGCTTCCGCGTGATCGTTCACTTCGAGAATAAATAAATCGCGCAAATCCTGGGACGGTTCGAGATCGAGATCGGGCGCGATTTCTTGCAACGCGGGGACGACCACATCGCGGATGACGCCTTCGGCAGTTGGAATCAGATGAATGCCGCCGACGCCAACCAGGTTCGGCTCGATGAACGCGAGCGTGTCTTTCCAAAATGGACTGGTGAGATCAACAATCGCGTCGAGCCGACCAAACACGGTGTGATACTGATTGTGGCTCGCGCCCCAGGTGTCCCACAACCATTTCGCTTCGAGGTCTTCGAGCGGCACGGCTTCGCGAATGTTGAAATCTTTGAGGTAGAGTTCCGGCATCCGCTTGAGCGCGCCAACGAGCGTGAGCGCGACGTAATGAAAATAATTCATCTGCTCGGAAAAAATTCCGGCAGGGCGCAACATCACATTGATCGTTTCTTGCACGCCGTCGCGAAAGTACACCAGCTCGCGCCGCGTCGCTTCCTCGCGCACTTGTTGCGCGAGCGCGGTTAATTTTTCCGGCGGCATTCCGAAAAATAATTGGCGCAAACGACTGTCGAGTGAAACGCCGCGCAAACCGTGTTCGTCGGCTTTGGTCAGGGGAGCGACCATCGTGACCCTCCTTAAAGTGTAGACCCGAAGGGTCCTTCGCTTTGCTTCGGAAAACCCTTCGGGTCTGATTCTATCATAACCCGGCGCGTTTGGGTAGGGGCAATTGCTCGCGCGCGTGTCCTGTGCTATACTTTTTCCATCCTGAGCGGAGTCGAAGGATGAGCGGAGTCGAAGGATGAGCGGAGTCGAAGGATGAGCGGAGTCGAAGGATGAGCGGAGTCGAAGGATGAACGCACCCGATTATTTTATCCCCGACCGCGACGCGCCGGCATTTTATCCGCTCCGCAATTATTTGCCGAGCGTGGCGGCGAGCGTCGCGGAAAAATATATTGACGCGCTGACCGCGCCCGGCGATGTGGTGATCGCGCCGTTCGCGTGTTTGCCGACCATCGCGCGCGTCGCGATTACGATGCAACGCCGCGTGATCGCGATTGAAGCGAATCCGTTGTGGAGTTGGCTCGCGCACGCGCTGGCGACCGTGCCGCCCATCGGCGCGATTGACGCCGCGCTCGCGCAACTCGGCGATGCGCGCAAGGACGATACGCCGCTCCGCGCGCACATCACGCAACTGTACGCGACGACGTGCGCGGCGTGCCAAAAAATTACGCCCGCCGATTATTTCACGCGCGCGCGCGGCGGCGATGTAATCGCGCGGCATTACACCTGCGCGCACTGCGGCGCAACGCGCGACGATCCCGCGACCGAGGACGATCTGCGCCGCGCGAACGCGTTCGATGCGCGCGGCTTGCACTACCATCTCGCGTTCACGCGCGTCGCGCCCGCCGATGGCGCGCACGCGGAACGCATCCGCAAAATGCTGGACGTGTACACGCCGCGCAATTTGTACGCGCTCGTTACGCTGACGCAAAAAATTGATTCACTCTTTCACGCGACGCGCGAACGCGAGATTTTGCGTTTATTGCTTTTACATTTGTTGGATCGCGGTTCGTCCTTTTACGCCGCGCCCGACGCGCCCGCGCAGTTGACCGCGCATAAACAATTCATCGAGATCAATTTGTGGCGCGAAATCGAAACTGCCGCGCGCGAATTGGGTTCTGCCGCGCCCGCGCTCGATCTCGCGACGACACCCGACGAGGTGATGCACGCGGAAATGCCGGGCGTGTTTATCGGCGCGGGCAACGCGCGCGCGCTGGCGCGCGAACTCGCGCCGGGATCGTCTGCCCTGGTGCTTGCCGCGCCGCCGACGCGCCGGCTCGCGGTGTGGGCGTTGAGTTATTTTTGGGGCGCGTGGCTCCTGGGTCGCGCCGCCGTCGAATCGCTCACGCCATTTCTCGACACGAAAAAAGACGCGACGTGGGAACGGCGGTGGTATTTCAATTCGCTCGTCGGTTCGCTAAACGCACTGGCGAAATTGTTGAACGCGAACGGGCGCGCGATTTTCGCGTTCACCGAAACCTGGCGCGAACCGATTGAAGCATTGTTGCTCGCCGGGGCAGGCGCGCATCTCGATCTCGAATCGTTTCTCTTTCAACCGCGTCTCGGCGATTTTCCGCGGCGCGAGTTTGACGATGTGCGCGGACAGTATCGGATCGCGTTTGTTCCCGCGCTTGCCCGCGCAACCGAAGAAGGAAATTTGGAAGCGCACATTCGCGCAACTGCGCTCGCGGCGGCGGAAGAAATTCTCGCGCGGCGCGGCGAGCCGCTCGCGTTTTCGTACATTCATCACGCCGCATACGCGCGACTCGCGCGCGAGGGATTCCTCACGCAAGCGATGCGCGCGAAATTCAAAACGCCGCCCGGCAAATTCGTTCACGCCGTAGTCGTTGCCGGGTTGAGCGAGGGATACGCGCGCGATCTCGATCACTATGAAACGCGCGAACAGTTTCTCTGGATGCGCCGCACGCGCGATCTCGCCGCGCCGTTACTGGATCGCGTCGAAGAGTTTGTCGCGCGCGCGTTAGCGCGATCATTATCGCGCGACGAACTTCAAGACCTGGTTTACCGCGAATTTCCTGGCGACCTCACGCCGCCCGCCGGGTTGATCGAATTGTGCGTCCAAGCCGCCAAATCCGAAGGATCTGCGCGACCCTTCGGGTTTGATCACGCGCGCGCGGTGTTGACGCGGCTGGGCGAACGGTTGGGCTACACCGTGATTGCAGATTTCAGATTTCGGATTTCGGATTCTGTAAACGATCCAGCCGCAATCGAAAAATTCGATCTCGTGTGGCAGGCGGAAGGTGAAATCGCGCACGCGTTCGTGTGGCGCGAACGCGCGCGGTTTGCCGATCTCGCGCAGATTCACATCGCGCCCGCGCGCGGGTATGTGATCGTGCCGGAAAACCAGGTCGCGTTGATGCGCGCGAAAACGCAATGCCTACCGCATCTTGCCGACGCGTTTCACGAAGCGGGCTGGGATTTTGTGCGCGTGCCATTCGCGGAGAAATTACTGAACGCGGAAAAAATCGAACCGAGCGATCTCGCGGTCATGGTGGGACTGATTCCACCGGACGCGCACGCGCACGCGCAACTCGAATTGCTGTAACGGTTGGGTGTTATCTGCACCGCTGGGCGAGGTGAAATCCCAGGTTAAGAAACTTTAACCCAAATCGCCCATTTTCGTTGGCACGCGGCGCAACAACTCGTGTTATAATCGCGCGCGATTGAGCGACCAGCACGTCATCTCTCGTCGGGAGCGCGCGATTATGCCAAAGCGTCGTCAACTTGGGTGGTTCGCTTTCCTCGTTTCAGTAATGTTGTGGATGCTGATCGTTGCATTCACGCCTCCGCAAATTCCTGCGCCCGCGACGATTCCCAGAACGGACACGGGCTGGGTGTCTCCCTCATCCGCGATCAACACCGCGTTTGCGAGCGCGACCAACGCGTTTGCAAACGATACGTTGGTCGCGACGCGATCCGGCACAAACACCACGCAACGGTATGGCGGATTCGTATTCAATCTTCCGACCGATGCAACAATCACCGGGATCGAAGTGCGTGCGGACGCGTGGCGATCTGCCGGAACGTGCGCGACCTCTTTGAACATTTCTTTGAGTTGGGACAATGGCGCGACGCACACGACCGCAAAAAATTCCGGCGCGCTCGGCACGATTGATCCTGAAGGCGCGTTAATCCTGGGAAGCGCGACCGACACCTGGGGGCGCGCGTGGACGCCAACCGAAATCAATTCAGCATTTCGCATCGCGATTCAATCGCAAGGATTGAGTTCCGGTTGTGCGCTCGCGCTCGATTGGATTCCGGTGCGCGTGCATTACTCGCAATCCGTCTCGACTCCGACCACCACATCAACTTCAACAAGCACACTTACGCCAACTGCGACCGCGACTCAATCGCGCACACCAACCTCCACCGCCACCAACACATCCTCGCCCACGCGCGCATCCACGCCGTTTCCCGCGCGCGCGATTGTGATCAACGAAATCGCGTGGGGCGGCACCGCGGCAAGTAGCACTGACGAATGGATCGAATTGTTTAATCCAACCGCCGCGTCGATCACACTGAACGCGTGGACGTTGAGTGACGGCGGCGACATCAATGTTACTTTCCCGGTTACGGCAACGATTCCTGCATTCGGATATTTTTTGCTCGAGCGCACGAGCGATACAACGATCAGCGATATTCGGGCGGATTTGATTTACACCGGTGGATTGAGAAACGATCCCAGCGAAACACTCACCTTGCGCGATCCATCGAACACGATTGTGGACACGGCGAACAGTGGTAGCGCGACCTGGTTCGGCGGAAGCGCGAGTCCAAATTATTTTTCGATGGAACGGCGCGACCCGGCGAATGCGGACATTGCGACGAACTGGCTTTCCAACAACGGCATCATTCGCAACGGCAAAGACGCGAATAATTCTCCGATCAACGGCACGCCGAAACAAATCAATTCCGCGACGCGCATTTTAACCGCGACGCTTACGCCAACCCCCACCTTCACACCGACATTAACGCGAACGCCAACGCCATCGAACACGCCCACGCTGACCTTGACTCCTTCACGAACCGCGACCCCCACCGCGACGCGCGTCGCCGCGCGTTTGCTCATCACCGAAGTTTTGTACGACGGCGCGATGACCGACGACGGCGACGAGTTCATCGAAATTTTCAATCCAAACGCGACAACGATTGATCTCGGCGGTTACAAAATCGGCGATGAAGAAACGCGCGGCAACAGCGAGGGAATGTATCATTTCCCGGATGGCACACTGCTCGCGCCCGACGCGGTGATCGTGATCGCGCGCAACGCCGCGCAATTTCGCGCGCGCTTTGGTTTCGATCCCGCGTTCGAACTCGTTACGACCGGCGCGCTAACCGACACGCTCGCGATTCCGAATCTCGCGAAATATACCGCGTGGGGCACCGGCTCACTTACGCTTGCCAACTCCGGCGACGAAATTTTATTGCTCGGTCCCGGCGATCAACTGGTGGATGCGGTCGCGTGGGCAAATGGAAATTTTGTCGCGGTCGGTCTCACCGGCGACGCGTCCGCGAACGAACCGAAATCACTGCAACGTTACGGCGCGCAAGACACGAATCAAATGACGTTCGATTTTTTGCGCGGCGCGCCGAATCCTAGCAGGCGCATCGTTCCGCCCATCGCGCCCGCGACGAATCCTGGTCGCGCGCTATCGAACGGAATGTTCGCGTACTGGGGCGATCTTCATTCGCACTCGACCGTCTCCGATGGAACCGGTCCGCCGCGCATGGCGTTCGCGACCGCGCGCCAGCGCGGTTTGCATTTTTTCGCGCTGACCGATCACGATAGTTGGATCACCGATGACGAGTGGAACGAAATGGGCAGTGCCGCGCGCGACGCGACGAGTGACGGCGCGTTCATCGCCCTGCGCGCGTTCGAGTACTCGGGCGCACAGGGGCACATCAACGTTTTGAACAGCGCGACGCGCGTCGCGCGCGATGATCCGGCGTACGATACGCTCGCGGAATTTTACGCGTGGCTCGCGCGGCAAACCGATGCCATCGCGCAATTCAATCACCCGCATTGGAAATACGGCGGCGACTTTTACGATCTAAAATTCGATGCGAACGTCGCGGATAAAATCGCGCTGATCGAAATCGGCAACAACGCGCACGGCAATTACGCGACGTTTGAAGCCGAGTACATCCGCGCGCTGAATCAGCGTTGGCGCGCCGCGCCGACAAACAATTCCGATCATCATGATTTGAATTGGGGCAGTGATTCGCCGCATCGCGTCGGCATCGTCGCGCCCGCGCTCACGCACGCGCATTTGCTCGACGCGTTGAGCGCGCGCCGCGTGTTCGCGACCGAAGACGCGAACCTCGCGCTGACATTGCAAAGTGACGGCGCGTGGATGGGCGCGACGATTCGCGCGCAAACCTTCCTCACGTTCACAATCACGATCAGCGATCCCGATCCCGAACCGGTTCAACTGTTCTTGCTCGATAACGGCGGAGTCGTTCAATCACAAACATTTGCCAATTCAAATGGAACGTGTACGATCACGATCCCCGGTGATCGCGGGCACAATTATTTCGCGCGCGCAGTTCAGCGCGATGGCAACACCGCGTCCACCGCGCCGATCTGGTCAGACTATACGCCGATGCGAACGCTCGCGGAAATGCTCGCGACACCAAATCCAAAAAAGAACGACCTGAGTCGCGCGACGATTGCTCAAGTGCACGCGGCAGAAATAGATTCGTACGCCGAGTTGGACGCGTGCGTTACCGCGCCGCCAAATATTTTTAGTGAACGCTACATTTACATTCAAGATGATACCGGCGGAATTCGCGTGTACTTGCCGGGCAAGCTCGGCTACTTTCCACCGTTTCAATTGCACGAGCGCGTCGGCTTGCGCGGCTATGCCCAGGGCGATACCGCGGAACGTTACGTCGAATTGACGGAACTACGCGCGATTCAATCGCTCGGAATGTGCGCGCCGATCGCGCCGGTGCGCGTGCCGCTCGGCGACATTACACGCCAGGTCGAAGGATTGTTGGTTGAAGTGCGCGGGACGATTTCTGACACGCGTACATCCGAATTTGTTTTGCGCGATTCGAGCGGCGACGCGTTGGTATTCATTGATTACACGACGAACATTCGATTGCCGCGTCTCACGCGCGGACAACCCGCGCGCGTGATCGGCGTCGTGAGTCGCGCGCATCGCGAGCCGGCGATCCTGCCGCGCTTTGTTTCCGATCTCGATTTCGGCGCGACGCCAGCATTGACGCGTTCACCTTTCACCGCGACGCCATTTCCAACGCGCACGCCAACGCGCACGCGATCACCCGCGCCCGCGATCAGCATCACACCGCGCGCGACAGCATCACCTACACAACGCGCGCGGCTTGAGCCAACCGCGTCGCCCGAATCGCCGCCGCCGATCAATTTCGGCGCGGCGGCAGTCGTCGGCGGATCGGCGACTGCGGTCGCGAGTGTTGGATTTTTCGCGATAGGATTCGCGCTGTTGATGCGCCAATCGCGCAAATAAAAAAACTGCCAGGTTTCGCAAAGCGAACCTGGCAGTTTTTTTTCGTTGAGGCGCCGGGCGGATTTGGACCGCCGGTCAGGGTTTTGCAGACCCTTGCCTTAACCACTTGGCCACGGCGCCATCGTGCGAGAGTATATCTAATTTGGTTGCGAGTGTCAAATACGATTGCTGATTGGTCGGGGCGAAGCATTTTTCCTAGTTCAGAAAAATGCTTCGCCCCTACAATGTTGCCTCGATGATGCCGCGATACCCGCGCGCCGCCGCGATCAGATCATCCATCGCGATTCGTTCGTCAACGATGTGCGCGTCGCCTTCACTCGCCGGACCGAAACCGATCGTTGGCACGCGCGCGATGCCCGCGCTGTGCGCCGCGTTCGTGCAAAAACAATACGCGCCGATCCTGGGATTCAACCCGGCATCGCGCAAGCCGCGCAACGCGTTTTGCACAAGCGGATGATCTTCCGGGAAAACCCACGCCGGAAAAAATTTTGCGCCGCGCAA
>JACRPR010000044.1:0-12360 GCA_016223105.1 Chloroflexota bacterium
TGCGTTCATCCGTAAAATGTCGCTCACTTTCTGCTAGATACCTCCCTGTGATATCCGAACACCAACTTATATCACAGAGAAGGGTGACATTTCTATTGAGCAGAAAGGGGACATTTCTATTGAGTGCTAACAGGTTTTGTCCGATCGCGAAATCGAGCAGGATTATTTGGCGACGCTCGCCGACCTGGTCGAGTGCGCGGGCTTGGCGGAAAATGATCATGGTTGGTTCGCCGCGTGCAAAAATTTGTTCGCGGAATTGAACGCAATGTACAACGGCAGTATTTTCGCGCCGCGCCCGGAATTGGAAGCGGTCGCGGTGAGCAATCCGGTTGTGCGCGCGATCATTAGCGATTTGCAACCGGAAAATTCGCCGTACAATTTCGCGGTTCTGCCGGTCGAAATTCTCGGCACGATTTACGAACGGTTCCTGGGACGCGTCGTGCACGCGACCGAGGCGCGCGTAAAAATCGAGGACAAGCCGGAAGTGCGGAAAGCCGGCGGCGTGTACTATACGCCGCAGTACATTGTCAATTACATCGTCGCGCAAACCGTCGGCAAATTGCTCGCGGATTGCAAAACGCCCGCCGATGTTGCGAAATTAAAAATTCTCGATCCCGCGTGCGGCTCCGGTTCGTTTTTGCTCGGCGCGTACGATGCGTTGATCGAGTGGCACAAAGCATACTATCTGTCATTGCGAGCGGAGCGAAGCAATCCCCAAAGTGTCGCGGGGATTGCTTCGCAAAGATCGCTCGCAATGACAAATCACCGCGACGCGTACTATCGCGATGAGGACGGGCGCGTGCGCTTGACCGCGAAATTGAAACGGCAAATTTTGTTGAACAATCTTTTCGGCGTGGACATTGATCCGCAAGCGGTCGAGGTTACGCGCTTGTCGTTATCGCTCAAGGCGTTGGAGGACACGCGCGCGGATGAGGCGCATCACGAGCGCACGTTGTTCAATCAAACGCTTCTGCCCGATTTGTCCGCGAACATTCAATGCGGCAACAGTTTGATCGGCGCGGATTATTTGGTGACAAGCGATGAAGAGTTGCGGCGCGTGAAACCGTTCGATTGGGCGCGCGCGTTTCCGGGAATTTTTTACCGCAGAGGCGCAGAGGGCGCGGAGAAATCGCAAGGGTTTGACGCGGACACCAGACCCGAAGGGTTTTTAGAAACCCTTCGGGTCTCGGACGCAAACGCGCGCGGCTTTGACGCGGTGATCGGGAATCCGCCGTATGGAGCATCTTTTGGCGAATCCGAAGCAAGATATTTCCGCGAAAAGTACGAAGTGTTTCGGGGCGTCAAAGATGTTTACACTTGTTTCATAGAATCAAGTATTCGACGCCTTGACGATGGCGGTAGATTTTCTTTTATCATTCCTTCCGCTTGGCTTGGTGGTCCCGAATACCCAAGTCTGCGAATGTTTCTGCTCAGATATCAAATAGATACAGTCATCCTGCTTCCGTTTGATGTCTTCGCTGACGCCTACGTTGATACTGCTATCCTTGTCGTTTCAAAGAGTGATGCGCCAGAAGATCATCAAATCCGAACACATATTTTTGGGAAAAAAGAAAAACTGTCCGGTATTTCGCTTGCAGACACAGATTACAAATTTGTTGAACAGGGTGGATGGCACAAAGCGGAAAGCCAACGATTTGTGCTTAATCCGGGAACGGTTCAACTTCTCGACAAAATCCGAACGCGATGTAAAACAACTTTCAATGATGTTGTCCAAATCAAACGCGGAGTCCTTTTCAATAAAGATTTGCTAACCACAAAACGGACATCATCGAAAAGCCATCGCTACTTTGAAGGAGATGTCTACCGCTACGAGTTGAACCTTGTCGTGGATAATTGGATTGAGTTCGATGACAGAATCAAAGAACGTCCCAGAGAGTTTATTTGGTTCGAGGGAACACGGCTTTTGTTACGGCGGCTTGTAAATCGTCGTCAACGATTGATGGCAACTCTCGCAACAGAAACATTCATCACAAATAAAAATCTCTATAGTATTTTGCCAAAAGACAACGCGCCTAATCTTTTGGCAATCCTGGGAGTGTTGAACAGCCGATTGATTTCGTACTTGTACATCAACCAAATTACGCAAGCAACCAAAGATGATTTTCCGCAGGTCACCATCAAAGATGTTTTGGGATTGCCATTCCCAGACTTGACCGATCGCGCGCACCACGATCGCATCGTCGCGCTCGTCGAGCAAATGCTCGCGCTCCACAAATCGCGCGCGTCCGCGCAAACCGAAACCGATCGTGAAATTTATCAGCGGCAAATTGACGCAACCGACCGGGCGATTGACGCGTTGGTGTATGAACTGTACGGACTGACGGACGCAGAAATTAAAATTGTGGAGAACAAATGAATAGCAAATCATCAATTATTCCACTTGAAAAGATTAGCCAGTTTATCTTTTCGATCCGCGGACAAAATGTCATCTTGAGTACCGATTTGGCAAAGTTGTACGCCGTAGAACCACGCGCGCTGGTCCAATCGGTCAAACGCAATCGCGCGCTTTCCTCATGATTTCATGTTCCAATTAACCCGCACAGAATTCAACAACTTGAAATCACAAATTGTGATTTCAAGTTGGGGTGGGCTACGGCGAGCGACGCCTTACGCGTTTACCGAACAAGGCGTCGCGATGCTTTCGAGTGTGCTAAACAGCCAACGCGCAATTCAGGTGAATATCGCGATTATGCGCGCGTTCGTACAACTGCGGCAGTTATCGGCAACTCATTCCGATCTGTCGCGGCGGCTTGATGAACTCGAAACGCAATATGACGAGCAATTCAAAATTGTTTTTGACGCCATTCGCGCATTAATGGATCAGCCTCAAACTGCTAAACGTCCAATTGGATTTCGCGTGCGGGAACGGCGGGCGCGCTACCGCACCGACTGACGGAAGAGAAAATCAAAATCGTGGAAGGAAGATAACAACGGGCTAGCTTAACGGACAAGCCGGCGATCAAGACCTGCCAGGTTTTCGAAAACCTGACAGGTCTCGCGCACGACCGGATTCGACCCTTTCGGCTTCGCTCAGGGCAATTGGCTTTGGCGGGTTGTTTGTCCGGGCGAACTACCGCGTAAACGCTCGACTCCATCAATCGCGATTCAGCCACAACCGGTCCGTTTAATCCGACTGTGTCCGTTGTCATCTTTTGCGACGAATGGACGCGGCAATCAAAATCGCGCGAGCCAAATAAAAACACGCGGGACAAGTCAACCGACTTGCCCCGCGCGTTTTTTTGATCGCGATATTTTTATTGTTGCGCGTACGCTTGCCGAAGTTTGGCAATGTCAATTTTTTTCATTTGCAACATCGCTTGCATCACGCGTTGCGCTTTCGCCGGATCCGGATCGCTCATCAGTTCACCCAACGCGGTCGGCACGATTTGCCAGGACAGACCGAATTTATCTTTCAGCCAGCCGCATTGCACTTCTTGTCCGCCGTGCGCGGTGAGCGCGTTCCACAGACGATCTACTTCCTCCTGCGTTTCGCAATTCACGACGAACGAAATCGCTTCGGTGAATTTGAAAATCGGTCCGCCGTTCAACGCCATAAATTCTTGACCGTCGAGTTGGAACGTCATTGTCATCACCGTCCCCACTGGTCTGCCCGATGCTTTTGCGCCCGCTTCATCGTAACGCGCAACGTTCGTGATCTTTGAATTTTTGAATAGCGCGACGTAAAAATTGACGGCGGCTTCGGCTTGATCATCAAACCACAAGCAGGACATTATTTTTTGCATAGCGTTTTTCTCCTTCATTCTGGATATGGTTGGTAGGGGCGAAGCATCCTGAGCGTACTCGAAGGATGCTTCGCCCCTACGCGCGTACATCTCACGCCAAAAATGATTGCCCGCGTTCCTGCAACGCCGCGCGAATAATTTCGATTCCCTTCGGCCCCATCCCATGCAAACGCGCGAGGTCTTCCGCATTGATTTGGGTGAACTGATTGGGATGCGTGTGCCCGGCGGATGCGAGCGCGCGCAGAGCGGGTTGTGCCAAACCGGGCGGAAGCGTTTGCCTGACTGACGCGGTGAGTTGGTTCGCCGCATTGCGTTTGCGCGCGCTGATCGTGAGCGGGCAACGTTTTTTTACGCGTCGCGTACCGCAAGTATTATATCGAAAAAATTTGATCGGCGCGTTAAATGATGATATGAATTGCTAGCGAGTCAAGGCGAAGACTACGACGAGCCGATCTATCTTCTCACCAACCTGGCAGACGTGGACGAAGCGTGTGCCTGGTATCGCCAACGTGCACGGATTGAGACGTTCTTTTCGGATCAGAAGAGTCGGGGATTTAAGCTCCATCAGAGCCATCTTGCCGATCCACAGCGACTGACGCGCCTGATGATCGCCGCCTGTTTAGCATACATCTGGATCATCGATCTGGGCGTACGAGCATTGCAAGACAAATGGCGTAGCGTGATCCATCGCACCACGCGGTGTGATCTGAGCTTGTTTCAGTTGGGATTGCGTCTGCTTGACCATTTGCACAATGAAGGCAAGCGCATCCCGGTATCGTTTCAACCCGCCGGATAGTCTCGATCAAAAAGTGTACGGTAGTGAAGTGTCCCGTGCGATAGATGCTCGAGGATGGGGGATGACCCAGATGCAAGAGAAAGATACGATGCGAGCGATGTAATGAATTCTAATGGGTCAGAACCACTCCATACGCAGAGGGCGGTGAGCCGTGGGCAGAGGAGCGGTTTTCCTAGTTACCCCGCGCGCCCAGATTCGCCGCGTTTGCGCGCGAGCGCGAGCGTGTGCGATCCCGATGGACGATCCGATACCACCTTGTCCCACACAATTTCAAATCCCGCGTCGCGAATCATTTGCACACTCGTCGCGCGATTGAAATGGCTCCAGTACATCGGCGCGCCGAAAAAATCGTCCACGTCGTCATCCAGGTCTTGATTGCCGGTGATGAGCAAAAGATAACCACCGGGCTTGAGCGCGCGCGCGAAATGCGCGAGCACACGCGCGTGCTGATCGCGCGGAACGTGGATCAGCGCGTAGAAACAAGCGATCGCGTCGAACGCGCCGGGCGGCACATTCAGCGCGATCAGATCTTGCTGAAGAAACGTCGCGCGCGGCACGCGTTCACGCGCGCGCGCGAGCTGTTCGGCGGAAATGTCCACGCCCGTTACCGCAAATCGTTCCGCGAGAAATTCCGCGACCGGCACCCCCGCGCCACACCCGGCATCCAGCACATTCGCCTCCGCCGGCAAACGCGCGATCAGGTCTTCCAACTCCGCGCGAAATAACAATGGTTCCTCCGCGCGCCACGCGAGATAATCGCGCGCGATTTGATCGTACCCCTGTTCGACGAGTTTCACAAAATTTTGTTTCATTGCGCGACATTATACTGCGAAATCGCGACGAGACAAACCGGTTTGCGTTTCGCCGCGCAACGCGTTACAATGCGCGCGATTGAATGGGGAGCACAAAACGATGATTCACATCAACGCGCGCGCGCTCATCGAACGCGCCACACCCGATGGCACAGAAATCGTGATTCAAATTCGCAACAAACCGGCGGAAGGCGGCAAGAGGCTCGAACTACCCGGCGGGCGCATCGAAGAATTTGAATCGTTAGTTGTCGCACTCACACGCGAAGTGCGCGAAGAAACCG
Source organism: Chloroflexota bacterium (assembly GCA_016223105.1). Classification (GTDB taxonomy): domain Bacteria; phylum Chloroflexota; class Anaerolineae; order UBA4142; family UBA4142; genus JACRPR01. The sequence goes on from JACRPR010000044.1 coordinate 5,654, forward strand.
GCTTGGAACTCACGCACATCGAAGGCATCATGACGCGCATCGAAACGCAGGGCGCGACGGCAAACGTCGAATGTCTCGCGCCGTTCGCGGTGTATCAAACCCTAAAAGGTACGGTGGATTCGCTCGGAATTTATTTTCGTTGTCGCGCGCGCGGCGAGTTGTTGCGCGTCGGCGACGACACGGAAGCGATTCGTTGGGTCGCCGCGCGCGAGATCGCGCAGTGGCTCGCGCGCGATCCCGAACAATTTTCGTGGGTGGATCGCGCGGGGTTGCAATTTTATCTGCGTCAAACCACCGCGTAACGCAAATTTCCAATTTGCGGCAATTTGGAAAATCGCCAAACAATTTCAAAGGAGTACTCGTGACCAACTCAACCCTCGATCTGATTCACGCGCACGGCTCGATGCGCCATTTCAAATCCGACCCGTTGCCGGATGAACTGATCGAAACGATTGTCGGCGCGGGACAACGCGCGTCCACCTCATCGAATTTGCAAACGTACTCGGTGATCGCGGTAACGGACGCGGCGCGCCGCGATCAGATCGCGCAGTTGTGCGGCAACCAGGATTTCATTCGGCACGCGCCGGTTTTTTTCGCGTGGTGTGTTGATCTCGCGCGGCTCGACCAGGTTTGCGCGATGCGCGGTTATGCTCAAGTAACCGAATACACCGAAAATTTTTTGATCGCGACGATTGACACCGCGCTCGTCGCGCAGAACGCCGCGCTGTCCGCCGAATCGCTCGGACTCGGCATTTGCTATGTCGGCGCGATTCGTAATCATCCGCGCGAAATGATCCAACTGCTCGATCTGCCGCGCTTGGTTTTTCCGATTGTCGGCATGGCGGTCGGCTATCCCGCACGCGCGGCAAACCCGCGCCCGCGTTTGCCCTTGTCCGCGATCTTGCATCGCGACAAATACAATCGCGATCAGGACGCGGCGTTACACGATTATGATCGCGCGATGATCGCGACCGGGATTTACGAAAATCGCCAAGTCGCCGTACCGGGAAAATCGGACGTGATGGAAGAGTACGGCTGGCTCGAACACACCGCGCGGCGCGTCGCGCAAACGACGCGCGCGTTTTTGCGCGCGGTGTTGGAGGAGCAAGGGTTCGCGCTCAAGTAACACCGAGACCCGAAGGGTTTAGCAAAACCCTTCGGGTCTCTATTTGCAAATCATCCCAAATTGTGTAGAATGACGCAAAACCTTAAAGGAGTTCGCGTGGCAGACAACGCATTGCATATCAAACAAGCATTGAGCGGATCGCCGCTCCGCAAACCGGCGCACGCCGCGGTCTTTGCCATTTTCCTTTTCATGTTACTCGCGATGGGGATGTACAATTTGTTGTGGCCCCTCTATGGCGGCGCGCCGCGGATGATTCAAACCTTCGCGTTCGGCGCGCTGATCGCGATCGTCGCGTCGCTTCCCGCGATTGCGCTCGTCTGGTTTTTGGATCGCCGCGAACACGAGTGGCCCTTTTTGTTGATCAGCGCGGCGTTGTGGGGCGCGGTCGTCAGCGCGAGTCTTTCGACCCTGCTCGGCACGGCGGTCTATGGATATTTTTTGCGGCTTGCCAAACAAATGGGCGGCACATTTTTTGGCTTGTCCGCCGAAACCGCCACCTCGGTGTTCGCGATTCCGGTCGTCGAAGAAATCATCAAAGGCATCGCGATCCTTTTATTGTTCTGGTTACTGCGCGGCGATTTCGACGATCTGCGCGATGGGATCATTTACGGCGCGATGGTCGGGCTGGGCTTTAATGCCGCGCAGTACGCGGTCTTTCTGTTGGAAGGATTCGCGGCGACCGGCGCGCCGCCCTATCTTTCGCTCGGCGCGTTGCAATTTGTTTTCTTCGGCATCAACGGTCATTTCATTTACAGCGCGATGCTCGGCGCGGGCTTTGGGCTCGCGCGGCAAGTGCAGGATGCGCGGCTAAAAAAATTCGCGCCGCTCGCCGGGCTTGCGCTGGCACTGCTCGCGAACATTCTCGCCAACTCGGTCGGCACAAAAATTCTCAACGACCTGGTGCGCGCGTGGACCGGCGAACGCCTGCTTCTCGCGACGACGCCCGCGTTGATTGTGTGGCTCGCCACCGCGATCAGTACGCTCGCCGCGCAATTCTGGGCGTACATTCTCCTGGCAATCGCGGTGCATTGGAGCGAACGCTGGGAAGTCGAAACGATTCGCCGGCATTTATTCAGCGAGGTCGGCGTATCGGTAACGCCGGACGAGTACGTGTTGATCGAACAGGACGCGCCATTCAAAGGTCGCGCGGTGCCGGGCTATACCAAAAAAATCGCAACCGAAATTTTGGACGCGCAGGACGAACTCGCGTATCGCAAATGGCGCGTCGAAGAAGAAGGCGGCGATGTGGAGAACGACGAGTTGGTGCGCGCGTGGCGCGATCACATCGCGCACTTGCGGATGAGCGCGCAACACTAGCCCGCGGAAAAATTTCGCGCCGTGTCCGAGCGAAGCATTTTTCGTCCGGTGTGCCGGATGAAAAATGCTTGCCCCTACGTTGAGCGCGCGCGGCTGATTGACGTACAACGCAGTTTGTTTTATACTGCCGAGTGCCGATTCCTGATTGATGAATCCAAAATGTTAGCCACCGGCATTGACCTGGTTCAAGTTCGTCGGATTGAAGAAGCGCTTACGCAATACGGCGAACGTTTTCTCGCGCGTGTCTTTACCCTCGGCGAACGCGCGTACTGTGGCACACGCGCGCCTCAACTCGCGGCGCGCTTTGCCGCGAAAGAAGCGGTGAGCAAAGCGCTCGGCGTCGGCATCCAACATCGCGACGGCGTCGGATGGCGCGAGATCGAGATCGTTGCGAACGCGCGCGGTCAGCCCGCGATTCAATTATTCGGACGCGCCGCCGCGCGCGCGGCGGAACTGGGCATCGCCCATTTTTCGATCAGTTTATCACACACACGGGAACATGCCATCGCCATGGTTGTTGCCGAATAATCCGGAGGTTATGAAATCATGAATTTTCAGGAAGCCGAAAAAGCGTACAAAGATTTAAAGGCGCAACATGCCAACAGCAAATTGAACGATCAAGAATTTGAATCCCAGGTTGGCAAACTCAAGATGCAGGATTCGCAAGGCAAGTGGTGGCAAATCGGCGTGCAGACCGGCGAGTGGTATGTTCACGATGGACAAAAATGGAGCAAATCCAAACCGCCCGCCGAAATTGCCGCGCCGCCGCCGCCCGCGCCGGCAGTGAGCGAACCCACGGCTTCGCTCGACGCCGCGCCCGCCGCGAACGCGAACAAATCGCAACGCGCGACGGTCGCGCCGACGCGCTTGTTTTCCGCCAAGCCCGCGGGGCGCGAAGGCGGCTTGCCCATGCCGGTATTGATCGGGATCATTGCCGTCGTCGCGATTGTCGGCATCGCGATTCTCGTCGGCGGGTATTTTGTTTTGAGCGGCTCGATGACGAGCGCGACGCGCACGCCAACGCGACTCGCAGTTCAACCATCACCTCAGACCGCCGCGACGATCACGATCGCGCGTCCGACCGATGTGCCAACGCCGGTCATTCCGCCGATTGCGATCGTTACGACAACGATCACACCAACCGTCGTCGCGGGCGCGCCAACGCCAACGCGACGCCCGGCGACAGTCGTTACCAAACCGACGACCGTGCCAACCAAACCCGGACCAAGCGCGACGCCGCCGCCCCCACCCGGCGTTTACGTGACCAAAGTCGAAACCGATCCCGCCGCGCCCACTTTTGACGATACGATTGGATTCAAAGTAACCATGTTTAACAATAGCGGACAATTCCACCAATACGAATGGCGCGTCAAGATTTATGGTTGTCCCGATCAAGGCGCGTGCACGATTGACGATCTTCGCAAATCAATGGGTGAGACCAAAAACGTCAAAGGCGATATTGTAGATGGGCGTTCGGTGTTGGTTGCGCCAGCGAGTTGGAAAGGCGGCAAGGGCTTGTGCAAGTACATCGCGGTGCCGCATTACACCGATCCAGTTACCGGCAATTTGACGCCGTTTATGACCACTGCTGGCAGAGCGATGTATTACGAATTTACACTGTGCCGCTAACGCGTATCCAATCAAAAACAAAACGCGGTCGGAAAAAATTCCGACCGCGTTTGTTTTTTGTTTGGCATTTCAAGAATATCGCGCCGCGCGTAAAAACAAAATCGTGTAGCGGACGCTCGCCGTAGCGTCCTGATGCGTGACCAGGACGGAACGGCGTCCGTCAACTACGGTTCACAATTTTCTGAACAGAAGCGAGAAATGCCGGGGCTAATTTTTTCGCGTGGGAATGTAGCGAATTAAATTTTCACTTTCATCGCGGCGCACGCGACCTTCGGCTTCGAGAATGTCGAGATGCCCGATCACTTCGGACATTCCGAGAAACACATCCACCGCTTTGAGTTCGGGAAAAATCAAGTTGCAAATTTCCCACGGCGTTTCCGCGCAACATTCGAGTTGTTGTTCGATGTGATCCAAGCGCGAACGATGAAACGCGACGCGCGCATCCACGAGCGCGCGCACGTCATAGATCGGATCGCCGTGCGCGGGCAACGCGATGCGAATGTCGAGCCGCGCAGTTTTTTCCATCGAAGCGAGATAATCCAACAACGCACGCGGGCGTTCGATTTCGCCGCGCGTCGGCGGCTCGAGCACCGGATTCGAGGTAATGTCGCGCAGTAAATGATCGGATGAAATGAGCGTGCGCGAGTTCGGTTCGTACAAACAGATCAATCCGCTCGCGTGTCCCGGCGCGAACACCACGCGCCACGCGTCCGCGCCGAGTTTGAGCGTGTCGCCATCCTCGACCGCACCGAATTGATCGGCGGGCACGGAACCGGCGTACTGCGTAAATTTTCGCATTCCCGCGATCACGCGATCGGCGAGTTCGCGCGGCGCGCCGCCGCGCAAAAAAACATCGTGATAAAAATCGTGCCGCCGCACCCACTCGTGTTCGAAATCGGTGAGCCACCAACGATTGCGCGAATGTGAAATCACTATGCCGCCGGACTCTTTGATGATTTGCGCGGCGTAACCGAAATGATCAACGTGCGCGTGCGTAATGATCACGCGCCGAATATCTTTGAACGTGAACCCGCGCGCGGACAATTCAATCGTCAGTGCATCGTACGTTTTCGGATCAATCGCGCCGGTATCAACCAGCGTAAGTTCGTCGCCCTCGAACAAAAACAGATTGATCGGACCGACCGCGAACGGAGTCGGCACGGTGAAGGATTGGAGATAAGGAAGAATGGGACACCTCTTGACGGCGTGAAATGGTCATGTTATACTTTTTCAAAGAAAAGTATAATGAAAGGAGCACAATGGAATACGGAACAGTTTCGGCAAAGGGCTGGGTCGTTATCCCGGCGCACTATCGCGCCAAATATGGGTTCAAACCTGGCACGCGCTTGCGCTTTGTAGATTACGGCGGCACGCTGACACTCGTCCCAGTGCCAGACGATCCGATTCGCGCGACGCGCGGAATGTTGAAAGGCAAGACTTCACTGACACGCGCCTTGCTTGTCGAGCGCCAAAAGGAGCGCGCGCGTGGAAGATAAAACTCCTAGCTACGTCCTAGATTCATTCGCATTGTTGGCGCATCTACAGGACGAACCTGGCGCCGCCCAGGTTGCGCGATTGTTAGAAAATGCCAAAGCTCAACGCGTTCACCTCTGGATGTGCATTATCAATTTCGCGGAAGCGATGTACATCACCGAGCGCGAGCGCGGTTTGGAGAAAACCAAAGACACCATCGCCGCAGTGGACACTCTGCCGATTCGATTTGTTGATGTTCACCGCGCCCTCGCGCTTGCGGCGGCGCACATCAAAGCGCACCATCCGATCGCGTTCGCGGATGCCTTTGCCGTCGCGCTTGCCCAAGAGAAACACGCAACCATTGTTACCGGCGACCCCGAATTCAAAACTGTCTCCGATCAAGTTTCAATTGAATGGCTCAAGCGCGCGTAACTATTTTGGGGAACTGACAAACGTGCTCACCAACAAAATCGCGGTGGCGACGATCAACACCAGCGCGGTCGCCCAGCCCGCGATGTTCGCGACGCGCGAGTTGACGTGCTTGCCCATCAAGCGCGGATTGTTCGCGAGTCGCAACATCAAAATCAAAATCACCGGCAGTAAAATTCCGTTCACGGTTTGCGACGCGAGCAAAACGCTGATGATCGGCAAACCAGGAATGAACGCAACCGCCGCGCCGATCACGATCAAGCCGGTGTACAGTCCGTAAAAAATCGGCGCGTCTTCCGGCGTTTGATTGACGCCGCGTTCCCAGCCGAACGCTTCGCAAATCGCGTACGCGGTCGAAAGCGGCAAAATGCTCGCGGCGAGGAGCGACGCGCCGAGCAAACCAATCGCGAATAATTCGCCGGCGAGTTCGCCCGCGATCGGCACGAGCGCTTCGGCGGCTTGCGCGGCAGATTCGATCTCGAAAATGCCGGTGAGATGCAATGTCGCGCCGGTCGCGACGATCATGAAAAAAGTAAAGACGTTCATCACGAACGCGCCGACCCACGCATCGGCGCGCGCAAACGCCAGTTCATCCTCGCCCAACCCCTTGTCCACAATCGAACCCTGCAAATAAAATTGCATCCACGGCGTGATCGTCGTGCCGACGGCGGCGATGAAATACAAAATAAAGCGCGGTTCGGGGACGATCGCCGGCGTCAGCAAGCCGCGCGCG